>DASTMZ010000030.1:0-63394 GCA_035713725.1 Micromonosporaceae bacterium | reverse complement strand
CGCGGCCGACCAGACGCGTACCGCCCTCACCGCGCTCGACGGCGAGTTGCGTCAGCTCACGGCGGTCACCGCGCCGGCCGATGCCACCGACGTCGCGGCCGCCGCGGCCGCTGCTCGCGCCGCACAAGTGGCCGCGGCGGCCCGGGTGCTCGCCGCCGAGGAGCAGGAAGAGAAGCTACGCGACGAATTGGCGAACGCTGGTGACGCAACCGAACTCCGCCGGCTGCTGGATGCGCACATCGAGCAGGCCCAGCTGAAGGAGACGGCAACGCAGATCGAAGAGACGGTCGCGGCGGCGCGATCCGAGCACGAGAAGTCGGCGGCCGCGCTGGCCGCCGCAACCTCCGTCGCCGAACGCGCAGACACGGCGCTGCAGGCCGCCGAGGCGGACGTGGAACACGCACGCACCGCCGACCGGGCGGCGACGCTTCGTCCTCATCTTGTCGCCGGCCAACCATGCCCGGTGTGCGAGCAGGTCGTCGTGAAGGTGCCTCGACAGCCGAGCGCTCCGCAGCTTTCCGCCGCGAACGCCGCGCACGAAAAGGCTCGAGCGGCCTCGCGTTCCGCCGCGAACGACGTCGCCGCGCGAGACCGGGCGGTCCGCGAACTGGATCGAGCACTGGCCGGCGTCGAGGCGCAGCGCACGCAGATGAGCACACGACTGGCGAACATCGCCGCTCGGCTGGCCGGCGCGCCAGGACCGCAGGCAATGCGGGACGAACTCGCGACCATCGCGAAGCTGCAACACGACGTCGAAGACGCAACCGCGGCGGTCCGTTCGGCACGCGACGTCGCCCGCCGCACGAGCGCCGAAGCGCGACGGGCCGAGGAGAGCATCCATGGTGCGTGGCGGTCGTTCGACGCGATGCGGGACGGCGTGGCGCCGTTCGGACCGCCCGCGACGAACCGCGACGACCTCGCCGACGCATGGCGGGTGCTAACCGCCTGGGCGGCTGGCGAGGCGGCCGACCGTAGGAGCCGTCGCGCTGACACCGAGCAGGCCGTGCGCACGTCGACCACCGCGGTCGAGGATGCCGAGCAGGCGATCGTTGCACTCTTCGCGGCGCTCGACCTCGATGCCGCAGCGGGAGCGGATCACGTACGAGCGGCGACCGTTGCCGTGGAGCAGGCGCGTGCCGTGCATGCACGGCACGCGGAACGGCAGCAGCAGGCGGTCGCGCTCACCGAGGCGCGCGGCAGCCATGAACGCGACGCGCGAGTGGCACGCGCGCTCGCGCTGCACCTTCGCGCGAACAACTTCGAACGCTGGCTGCTCGCCGAGGCGCTCGACACACTGGTCGACGGCGCGTCGCGGATCCTGCGCGAACTGTCCGCCGGCCAGTACGACCTCGGCCACGACAAGGGCGAGTTCTACGTCGTCGACCACCACGACGCCGCGCTGCGCCGACCGGTCCGAACGCTCTCCGGCGGCGAGACGTTCCAGGCGTCGCTGGCCCTCGCGCTGGCGTTGGCCGAGCAACTCGCCGACCTGTCCACCGGCGCGGCGAGCCTCGACTCGATCGTGCTCGACGAGGGCTTCGGCACGCTCGACGCGACGACACTCGACGCGGTGGCAGCGACGCTGGAGAATCTCGCGGCGCGTGGCGACCGTACGGTCGGCGTCGTGACGCACGTCGCCGCGCTCGCCGATCGCATCCCGGTGCGCTTCGAGATCCGCAAGGATGCCCGTACCGCGTCCGTGACAAGGCTGGGCTGACATGACGCTGCCTGACCGGACGCTGCCTGACATGACGCTCCGTGACATGGGGCCCGGAATCGAACCGGACATGCTGACGCTGCTCGAGCCGATGACGCGGCTAGTGGTCGACCCGTGGGAGCCGAACTACGGGACGTCGGTCGGCTTCGACGAGGACGGTCCCGACGAGCGCAGCCCGGCCGCCCTCGATAGCGACCTCGAGATGCCGGCCGACGAGTGGCGCCCGATCGGTCCTAAGCCGGGGTTGCGCGCGCCGGACGTCGTGTACTTCGTCGACGGGGTACGCCGGCTCGACGCGCGCGTGTGGCTCGAGGACGCCGAGCAGACGTACGCCGGGATCGCCGCCTCGCTGGCCGCCGGCGTGGTGCGGTGCGACCGTACGGCCGGCGTGGCCGAAGTGCTGACGTCACAGGTCGAGCGAGGCATCTTCACGGCCGCCCCAGGTGTGACGGGGCTCGGTGAACGACCGGCCCGATACGAGGCGCGCCGCGTCGACGTACGTGACCCGAACAGGCTCGTCAACGCCGTACAGTCCCGGCTCGAGGCGCTCGAGTCCGAGGTGTCGGCGGATGTCGCGCGCGATGGTGACCTGCTGGTCGCGGACGGGCGGCTGCGCGGCCGGGTACGGCTGCCGAATGTGGTCGGCTACGTGAAGACGCATCACAGCCGCTATCTGCCGGAACGGCTGACCGCCGTGGTGACCGGCCTGCATCCGGGTCAGCGCACCCCGATCTTCACGATCGGCAGCCAGTGGCCGGTGCACACCTGGTATGTCCGTCTGCCGGGGCCAGGCGACTCGGCGTGGGCGGGCATGGTGCGCGTCGAATGCGATGCGGCGCTCGCCGCCGACGCCGCGATCGCGCTTGCCGACCTCACCGTCGTGACGCTGCCCGACTACGCCTCGACGCCGCACAAGGATCCGCGAGCGCCGCAGAACCTCGTACCCATCTCGGGCCTGGAAAGGCGCCTGCGGTCGGCGCTTGGCGACGCGCGGCTGCTGCATCGCACGCTAGTCCGCCTCGCGGCGGGCGCCGGACCTGCGGGCGTCGCGCCGGCGCGGGGTTAGGGTGCACGAATGACGGCGCCGACCGCGACGCGAACGCGACGGCTCGCCGTTCCGGAGCACTACGATCTCGCCGGCACGCTCGCGCCGCTCGTGATGAACCGACACGACCCGGTCGCGCGAATCGGCGGTCGCGCCGCGTGGTGGGCGGCGCGCACTCCGGACGGCCCCGGCACGTTGCATCTCGCGCGCGAGGGCGGTTCGTTGATCGCCACCGGCTTCGGCACCGGCGCGTCGTGGGTGGTCGATCAGGCCGACGCGGTGGCCGGACTCCGCGACGACGTGTCCGGCTTCGCGGCGCTCGCCGAAACACATCCCGCGGTACGCCATGCCTGGCACCACCACAGCGGCCTGCGCATGACCGCGTCCGGCCGCGTCTTCGCGTTGTGTGTGCCGGTAATCCTGACGCAGAAGGTGACCGGTCTTGAAGCGTCTCGCGCGTGGCTCGCCATCGCCCGTCGGTTCGGGGAGCCGGCGCCCGGTCCACTCGACGGGTTGCTGCTGCCGCCCGACCCGAACGCGGTGGCGGCGACGCCCTACTGGGAGTTCCACCGGTACGGTGTGGAGCAGCGCCGCGCCGACGCGCTATGCCGCACTTCCGCGCTCGCCGCGCGCCTCGACGCGGCGCCCGACGCGGCCACCGCGACCCAACTACTGACCTCGATCCCGGGCATCGGCACGTGGACCGCCGCCGAGGTGGTGCGCGTCGCGTACGGCGACCCGGACGCCGTCACGGTCGGCGACTATCACCTGCCGAACCACGTCGTGTACGCGATGACCGGAGCGGTACGCGCCGGGAAGCGCGACGGTTCGCCGGGCCGCATCTCCTCGGCCGACCTGCGCATGCTCGAGGTGCTCGAACCGTTCCGGCCGCAGCGCGCCCGAGTAGTGCAACTGCTGCTGGCGAGCGGGCCGGGCGCGCCGCGGTTCGGCCCACGTTCTCCGGTGCGCTCGTTCGCACGCTTCTAACCGCTGCGTGAACGCGCCATCTCGTATCGCGTGCCCGCTCGGTCGCGGACCAGCACGCCCTCGTCGACCAGGAGCCGACGAAGCGCAGCGACGTCGTCGGAGACCACCGCGAGCCGCGCGTTGATCTCCGCCTCGTCGACCGATCCGTCGAAGTCGATCAGGCGGCCGAGCAGCCGGGCGAGATCCGGACCGTGCTCACGCAGGTCTGGGTAGGCGATCAGGCGGCCGTGGGAGAACACACCACGAAGCCGTGGCGTGTCGGCGAGCAACACGGCCACCGGGTTCTCGGCGTCCAAGTCGTCGGCTGCCTCGCGGAGCGTCGACAGCACGGCCACGTACCCGTCGCCATCCCGATCCAGCAACCCGAGCGCATAGAGGCGCGACACGGCGTCGCCGGCCGTCCGGATGGGTACGTTCACCGCCGCCGCGATCTCGGCGAGCACCAGCGGTCGCCCGCCGTCGGCCTGGCGACGCGCGAGTTCGGCGATGATGCCGAGCCGGAGCGGATGCGACAGTTGCGACAGCATCTCGGCGGCACGCGCCTGGGCAAGCGTGGTCATCGCATCAGCCGCTCGCGAGCACGTCGGCAATGTTGAAGCTCACCGGCCGGTCCAGCTGGTCGTACGTGCATGACTCGGGCGTTCGGTCGGGGCGCCACCGGACGAACTGCGTGGTGTGCCGGAACCGCGGACCTTCCATGTAGTCGTAGCGCACCTCCACCACGCGCTCCGGGCGCAGCGGGACGAACGACAGATCCTTGCCAGCGTTCCACCGACTCGCCTCGTTCTTGCGCGGGGTGCGCTCGCCCGCCTCCTGCTTCGCCCAGTCCCACGGGTGGCCGTCGAACGTCGTGACGAGCGGCTGCAACTCGATCAACAGCTTCTTGCGGGTAGCCATCGGAAACGCGCCGACCACGCCGACCGATGCGAGCGCGCCACGATCGTCGTAGAGGCCGAGCAACAGCGACCCGATCGCGTCCGGCCCGGACTTGTGCACGCGGTAGCCGGCCAGCACGCAGTCCGCCGTACGCTCGTGTTTGATCTTGCTCATCACCCGTTTGTCCGGCTGGTATGTGATGCTCAGGCCCTTGGCGATCAGGCCGTCCAGCCCGGCGCCCTCGAACTGCTCGAACCACTGGCGAGCGGTGTCGAGGTCACGTGTCGCGGGCGTCACGTAGACCGGCGGTTGCGCATCGGCGAGCGCCGTCTCGAGCCGCTCGCGCCGCTCGGCCATCGGCCGGCCGGTCAGGTCCTCGTCGCCAAGGGCGAGCACATCGAACGCGACGAAGCTCGCCGGCGTCTGCTCGGCGAGCATGTTCACGCGGCTCGCGGCTGGGTGGATGCGCTGTTGCAGCGCCTCGAAGTCGAGCGTGTTGCGCGCCACGTCGGCGAGCACGATCTCACCGTCGATCACCGCACGGCGCGGGAAGTTTTCCAGCACCGCAGCGACGACCTCCGGGAAGTATCGGGTCATCGGCCGCTCGTTGCGGCTGCCGATCTCGACCTCGTCACCGTCCCTGAAGATGATCGACCGGAAACCGTCCCACTTGGGTTCGTAGAGTTGGCCGGCCGGAATGTCGGCGGTCGGCTTGGCGAGCATCGGCGAGACCGGCGGCATGACGGGTAGCTTCACAGCCCCATTGTCGCCACGACACTGACATTTGTGTCGGACGGCACGGCTTCCTGCGTCGACCGGGCGGTCGCGCCTGCGTCGATCCGGCGGTCGCACCTGCGTCGACAGGGCGGTCGCACCTGCGTCGATCGGGCGGTCGCGCCTGCGTCGATCGGGCGGTTGTTCCTGTGTCGGTCGGGCCGCCGGTGAGCGGCGCCGTGACCCGATGGTGACCCTCGGGCCAGGGGTCAGCCGGTCAGAGTCCGATTTGACCCCGTACGCTCGACGTGTGCGTCGTACGACGGACACCACCGAAGCGGAGATGGACAGATCCGGAATGTGCAGATGAAGCGCCGCATCGCGATGGTGGTGACCGCTGCCCTGTTGTTGGCGCTGGCCGCATGCACCTCGAAGTCGACTCCGGTCACCGCCCTCGGCCACGTGAAGACGTCCGGGACTGGGGGAACCATCTCCTGGCAGCCATGTAACGACGTGGCCCAGCAGGTCATGAACAACCAGCCGGTGAGCGGCTACACGTTCTCCTGCGGCTCGGTCAAGGTGCCGCAGGATTGGCAGCACCCGAGCGACGGCAAGACGTTCCAGATCGCGGTGGTCCGCGTGCACAACAACGCGGAGACGTCGCCGCTCGGCTCGTTGCTGGTGAACCCGGGCGGACCGGGCGCCTCCGGCGTCGACGCCGCGATCCAGCTGACGCAGGAGATGCCGAACGCGATCACGCATCGGTTCGACCTCATCGGCTTCGACCCGCGAGGCGTCAGCCGGTCCGATCCGGTGGAGTGCCTGTCGCCCGCCGAAGAAGACGCGACCTACGCAGCCGAGCCGGATCCGGTGTCCCAGGCCGCGTTCAACCAACTCGTCACGCTGACCAAGCAGCTGGAGGCGGCGTGCGGCACGAAATACGGCGCACAGCTCAAGCTGTTCTCCACCGAGCAGGCCGCCCGTGACATCGACGCGATCCGCATCGGGCTCGGCGAACAAAAGATCAACTTCTTGGGCTACTCGTACGGCACACTGCTCGGCGCCGTCTATGCGGAACTGTTCCCGCGCAACTTCCGCGCGATGGTGCTGGACGGCGCGATCGACCCGACGCAGAGCCTGACCGCCCGGTCGGAGAGCCAGGCGCTCGGCTTCCAGCGCGCCTTCAACGACTTCGTGAACTGGTGCAAGTCCAATCCGATCCAGTGCCCGATCTCCGACAACCCGGCCGGCGACGTGACCGCGGCGATCCAGCATGCACGCACCGCTCCGCTCACGTACACGGACGGTCGGAAGGTGACCAGCGGCTGGGTCTACCTCGCGGTGATCCAGTCCATGTACCTCAAGGCCTTCTGGCCGATCCTCGGTCAGTCGATCGCGCTGATCTCGCACGGCAACCCGGCCGGTGTCATGCAGCTCGCCGACGAATACGCCGAGCGCAGCCCGGACGGCAAGTATTCCAACCTACTCGACGCGAACCTCGCGGTGAACTGCGCCGACTTCGCCTCGGAGCCGAGCGTCGCAGAGATCCGCAAGCTTCAGTCGCAGTGGCGCGCGAAATACCCAATGTTCGGGGCGCCGTCCGCGCTCGGCTTGCTGAGCTGCGCACCCGGGGAATGGCCGGGCGGGGACGACCCGTACCCGGTCGGGAAGGCCTTGGGCGCGCCGCCGATCCTCGTCGTGGGTACGCGCAACGACCCGGCAACGCCCTACGAGGGCACCGCGAAGCTCGCGAACATGCTCGGCGTGGGCGAGGTGCTCACGTGGGACGGCGACGGCCACACCGCCTACCCGCAAACGCCGTGCATCACCAACGCGGTCGACAACTACCTGCTGAATCTGACGATGCCGCCGCAGAACACGGAATGCCCAGCGTCATAACGCTCCCGACCGGCGGTTAGCTCGTTGCACGTGGCGCGCGATTTGGGCGATCAAGAGGCGGTCGGCCGCGCGCGGCTTGGCTGCACGCGCATCGGTTCGCCGGGCATCTTCGGATATTCTGGCGGGTAGGGCATGTCGCCGATCCCGGCGCGCTCGTCGCGCTCGACCCAGTCGAGCAGTGGTGCGAGATCGTGCGCAACGTCGTCGATCGCGGCGTGCGCGTCGCCCACCTTGGCGATCCGCGCCGGCACGGTCGCGAGGTCGAAGTCGTTCGGCTCGACATCCGGAAGTTCGTCCCAGGTGACTGGCGTCGACGCGGTGGCGCGCGGGTTGGCACGCAGCGAGTACGCGCACGCGATCGTGCGGTCTCGGCACATCTGGTTGAAGTCGAGGAACACCTTCTCGCCGCGCTCCTCTTTCCACCAACTCGTGGTCGCGAGCTCCGGACGCCGCCGCTCGACCTCCCGGGCGAGTGCGATCACGGCACGGCGCGCCTGCACGAACGTCCACTCCGGACGGATGCGGACATAGACGTGGACGCCACGGCCGCCGGACGTCTTCGGATAGCCCACGTATCCCAGGTCCGAAAGCACCTCGCGGACCGCGCCGGCGACCGTGACGGCATCGGCGAAGTCGGTGCCCGGCTGGGGATCGAGGTCGATCCGTAGCTCGTCCGGGTTGTCCGCGTCCGTGGCGCGGACTGGCCACGCGTGGAACACGATGGTGCCGAGCTGCGCCGCCCAGGCGACGTGCGCCAGATCGGCCGGGCAGAGCTCATCGGCCGGCCGGCCGCTCGGGAACGTGATCCGGGCGGTCTGCACCCACGGCGGCACGCCCCGCGTCGGGATGCGCTTCTGGAAGAACGCCTCGCCGTCCAATCCCTCGGGAAAGCGCTGCAGCGTCGTCGGACGGTTGCCGAGCGCACGCATGATGCCGTCGCCGACCGCGACGTAATAATCGAAGACGTTGCGCTTGGTGAAGCCTCGTTCGGCGAAGTAGATCTTGTCGGGGTTGGTCAGCCGCACCGGGCGACCGGCGACCTCGACCTCCACCGCGTCGCTCGCCTTGGCCATGCCCGGACTCTATGCCACCCCGCCGACGGCCGCGTTGCTCGACAGCAGGCCCGATCGGCTGCCGGCCGCGCCGTTCGCAATCGGTAATCGTCGCCCGCGCCGGCACGCCGTACTTTTGGGGCATGACCGACTACGTACGTGCTACCGACGCCCTGCCGACGACCGACGCCGAGTGGCGGACACGGCTTTCCCCGGCGGAATACCGTGTGCTGCGCGAAGCGGGCACGGAGCCGGCATTCACCGGCGAGTACGTCGAGACCAAGACAAAGGGGACGTATCACTGCCGGGCCTGCGGTGCGAAGCTGTTCGACAGCGCAACGAAGTTCGACTCGCACTGCGGCTGGCCGTCGTTCGACCAGGCGATCCCGGACGCGATCCGCTACATCGAGGACCGTACGTTTGGCATGGTGCGCATCGAAGTACGCTGCGCAAACTGCGACTCGCACCTCGGCCATCGGTTCGACGGCGAGCACTACACGCCGCGCAATGCGCGCTACTGCATCAACTCCATCAGCCTGCGCCTGACCCCGTCCGCAGGCGATGAAGCACCGTCCGCCGACACACCCTGACCGACGCAGCACCGTCGACCGACACAGCCTGACCGACGCGGCGCCCCTGACCGACACAGCGACTGCCGACGCTAGGCAGCGCCTTCCGGCAGCGGGATCTCCAGGAAGGTCAGCCCGCGCAAGTCCAGGAACATCCGGTCCGGTGCCGCGACGACGCGCATCACGACGCTGCCGCACGCGACGCATCGGGCCACCGCGCCGGCGGCACGCGCGTAGACCCGTGCGGTGCCGATCGCGTCGACGTTGCCGCACCCGGCGCACCGGCCCATTGCGGCCGTGACGTCGACCGCGAACACCTCGCGCAGCGTGCCACCGAGCGCATTACCGTCCACAAACGCGCCGTCCACAAACGCGCCGTCCACAAACGCGCCGTGTGCTGAGCCGCTGGTGTCGAATGCGTCTGCCATCGTCATCCTCCGGTGGGTCCGAAGCGTTCGGTACGGATGCGGTGCGGCTCGTGCCCCGCGTCCACGAGCAGGTCGGCGACCGTCTCGACGAAGCCCGTCGGCCCGCAGACGAACACGTCTGGTTCCAGCGAAGCGGGCCAGCCGTCGGACACTAACCGGCCGCCGTCGATCCGGCCGATCACGCCGGGCCAACCGTCGGGCGCCTTGCGCGTATACGCCCACGCGACATCGAGACCCCGATCGTCGCGCACCCGTTGGCGCAACTCGTCGGCGTAGAGCGCGTCCTGTGGGGTACGCACGGAGTAGAGCAGCCGGAACGGAATGCGGTTGGCGGCCTCTGCCCGGGCGCGCACCATCGACATCAGCGGTACGACGCCGGAGCCGCCGCCGACGAGCAGCACCGGCGCGCCACGCTCGGCCGACGGCGACCACACGAAGTAGCCACCGATGGGGCCACGAAGCTCGATCTGATCGCCGGGCTGGGCGACGTCGACCAGGTACGGCGACACCTCACCGTCCTCGACGCGCTGCACGGTGATCTCGAGTCGGCCGTCGGCCGGCGCCGACGCGATCGAGTAGCTGCGCTGCGCGGAGTAGCCGTCCTCGGCGGTGAGCTTCACGTCGACATGCTGGCCGGCCGCGTGCGACGGCCACTCCGGCACGTCCATCACCAGCGTGACCGCGCTCGGCGACTCCCGCCGCACCGCCGTCACGGTGGCGGCCTGCCAGATCAGTCGCCCCAGTACCGCTGCTCGCGCCACGGGTCTCCGTAGTTGTGATAGCCGGCCGTTTCCCAGAAGCCGGGCTGGTCGTCGTGCGTCAACTCGATCGCGCGCACCCACTTCGCGCTCTTCCAGAGGTAGAGGTGCGGCACGAGCAGCCGCGCCGGTCCGCCGTGCTCGGGCTCGAGCGGCTCACCGGCGTACTCGTATGCAATCCACGCCTGCCCGTCCAGCAGATCGGCGACCGGCAGGTTTGTGGTGTAGCCACCGTAGGAGTGCACCAGCGCATAGTCAGCCGCGCTCTCCACGTTCGCGAACAGCGTGTCCAGTGCCACGCCGCGCCACCCGGTGCCGAGCTTCGACCATTTCGTCACGCAGTGCAGGTCAACGGTGAACTCTTCGCTCGGCAACATGTGCAGCTGCGACCACGACCATTCGTGCCGCCGCCCGATGTCGGTGACGATCGAGAACTGCCACTTGTCGGTGTCCACCCGTGGCGTCGGCCCGGCGGACAGCACCGGAAAGTCCTCGGTCAGATACTGGCCGGGCGGCAGCGCGGTGTCTTGCCGGCCGCGCCCGGAGAAGCCTCGATTGATGACCGCCATGCGAACCCCCTGCGGCGCTGGGCGTTCGGCCAGATTATCAGCGGCGACCAGGGATCGGTGCCGGGTCGGATCAATCCTGGGCGCGTCGCCGCCAGAAGCGCCGCCCGGATCGTGCGGCAGGTCGGGGTCCGGCTTGCTGCGCGGGTACGGCGGGAGCGGGCGCCGGTGTGCGAGCGCTGCGCCAGGCTCGTACCACCTCGTCGGCGTCCAGTGGATTCACCGCTACGGGCGGGCCGTCCACTGGGCCGCGGCGGGCCAGCATGATGCGGTCGTTCAGCTCGGACACCACACTGCGCACCGCGGCCTCGCTGTGCTTGCGCGCGAGTACCTTCGGCAGGTCCTCGACCTCCTTGCGGAGCGCGAGTGCGGGCGGCAACGCGGCGGCGAGACCGTCGCCCGCCAGGCTCTCGCGCCGGATCAGACCCTTGATCCACCACTCTTCGTCGAGCTGTTCACCGCGGTTCGGCAGCGGCTTGCCCGACCCCGGCAGATCGTCGAATTCGCCGCGCTCGGCGGCCTCACGGAGCTGGCGGTCGATGCGCGTCTCGTACCAGCTCGACATGACGGCCCCCGTTCCGCGATGTGGACTGTCGAGGATACCTGGAGCCGGGACATCGGCTCGGGACGGCCGGTCAGTCGAACTGGATCTCCAGAGCGGCCAACTCTCCGTCGCGCCAGTGCAGCGCCATCGTGCCGTCGCCGCCGTGATCCCACGAGAACCGCACGCGTGCGGCGTCCTGGCCGATCGCCTCGATGTCGACCACGGTCATGGTGTCGTCAGGCGGCTGCGCCGCGTACGCCGCCGCGATCGCGGCCCGCCCCTCGTACGGCCCGATCGACGCGTTGGCGAAACGCATCACCGCGTCGGGCGCGAACGTGGCAACGAACAACGACCACTCGCCGGCGGCCACCGACGCGTTGAACAACGCGGTGTGCTCGTCGACGGCCCGCTGCAGGTCCTCCATCGCAGACGTCCTCCCGAGCCGGCGCGGATCAGGTCAGAAGATGGTACGACGGCGGGCGATATGTCGCACTGCGACGAAATCCCGGTGCCGGTGCCTCGAATAACGCGCGCCGGCTCGAATACCGTGTGCCGGCTCGAATTCCGTGCGCCGACCTAAAACGGTGTGCCGCCTCGCCGACCGCCCGAGTAGCATTCCCGGGCCGCCGCCGCCGAAGGAGTCGCATGTTGACCGAGCCGAGATCCGGGGCCGACGATGTCTGAGCGCCGCCGACTCGTGGCCGACATGCGGCCGCTGCGCGAGTCACCGGCGTTCCGTCGACTGTGGATCGGCTCTGGCCTGTCCCAGATCGGCAGCCAGATGACGGTGTTCGCGGTCGTGCTGCAGGTCTTCACGATCACCCACTCGTCGCTCGCGGTCGGTGCGGTCGGTCTGGCCACCGCCGTCCCAGCAATCGCCTTCGGCATGATCGGCGGCTCGATCGCGGACGCCGTGGACCGGCGTCGGCTGGTGTTGTCCATGACGTCGTTGCAGGCCGTCATCTCGGCTGTCTTCGCCGCGCAGGCGTTCCTCGGCGTTGACCAGATCTGGCTGCTATACGTGCTCGTAGCGGTCTCCGGCGTCGTCTCGTCGGTGAACGTACCGGCCCGGCGCACGTTCCTCGGACGCTTGCTGCCGGCCGACCGCGTCCCGGCCGGCGCCGCGCTCAACATGCTCGCCATGCACGCGTCCATCACGGTCGGACCCGCGCTGGCCGGCGTGATCGCCGGCGCGTGGGGGCTCAAGGTGTGTTATCTC
Source organism: Micromonosporaceae bacterium (assembly GCA_035713725.1). Classification (GTDB taxonomy): domain Bacteria; phylum Actinomycetota; class Actinomycetes; order Mycobacteriales; family Micromonosporaceae; genus DASQPR01. The sequence goes on along the minus strand of DASTMZ010000030.1, from coordinate 51,020 downwards.
GTGGACGCGGTGAGCTTCAGTGCCGCGCTCTGGGGCATCGGACGCCTGCCGGCGATGCCGCCGGAACCGGGGAGCGCGCGTCCCGGTGCACGTGCCGTGCTGGACGGACTTCGGTTCATCGCAAGCACCCGCGTCCTGGTGGGGGCGCTGCTCGCCGACATGAGTGCGACCGTCCTCGCGATGCCGATCGCGCTGTTCCCGGCGATCAACGCCGACCACTTCGGTGGTTCGCCGCGCACGCTCGGCCTTTTCACCACGTCGCTCGCGGTCGGCGGCATCATCGGATCCACGCTGTCCGGCCCGGTCGGGCGCGTCTCCCGCCAAGGCCTCGCGATGTTGGTGGCCGGCGCCGTGTGGGGACTAGCGCTGGTCGGTTTCGGGCTGGCACACGTGTTGTGGCTGGTGCTCGGCGCGCTCGTCGTGGCGGGCATTGCCGACGTGACGGCCGTCGTGTTCCGCACCACGCTCGTTCAGGTGGCCACCCCGGACCGGTACCGCGGACGGGTGAGCGCCGCCGAATACGTGGTGGGCATGGGCTTTCCGCAACTCGGCAACTTCCGCGCCGGCGCGATCGCGTCCGCGACGTCGCCCGGCGTGAGCGCCGTGTCGGGCGGACTCGCCGCGGTGATCGGCGCCGGACTGATCGGCCTAGCGCTGCCGGCGTTCGTCCGATATCGAGCACCGGAGTCAGCCGACGCCACGCCGGCCGATGTCAAGGAGGACACCGAGGTCATCGATGCCGAGGCGCTCGCGGTAGACCGAGTGCTCGATGAGGAGACCGCGGCGACCGGCTAACGGGTGCGCTAAAAGGGCTGCGCTGGTTACCCGACTTCGGCACGCAACCGCGCGCCGGGCCCGGGTGCCATCTCGAGACGCATACGGTCGTCGAGCCGGTGGCCCGCATCGCAGACGGTCGCAAGCCGCACCGTGGCACCGCAGTCCGGATGGATGAAGCTCATCGGTACGCCGTCGTCGGCGCGGTACTTGTCGCCCCACGCGACCAGGGCCAGCATCATCGGGCGAAGATCGCGGCCGGCTTCGGTCAGCCGGTATTCGTAGCGGGTGCGATGACCGGGATCCTGATATGGCACGCGCACAATGACGCCCTCGTCGAGGAGCGCGGTCAGGCGGCGCGTCAGTACGTCGCGCGCGACTCCGATATGGCGGCTGATGTCGTCGAATCGGCGTACGCCATTGAAGATCTCGCGGAGCACGAGAAGCGTCCACCGGTCGCCGAGGACGGCGAGAGCGCGGCCTGCCGAGCACGCCTCGCCGTCGTAGTCCAGCCATCGCATGACGCACATCATACCCATCTAGGTTGTGTAGCCAAACTCAGCTCCTCTAGTCTGAGTTGTCGCGACAGACGCAGCGATCAGCGAGTGACCAGGGAGGTCATCGTGACGATCCGAGCGTGGCAGTGCGGGGACGAGGTGCTCGCCGCCGCGGCAGCACAGCACATGTCACCGGCGAGCCTGGCCAACCGTTTCCTGGCCGGCACCGGCGGTCGGCTGCCGGCGTCGTACCTGCGACACATCGCGACCGGACCCCGCCCGACGTGGAACGCACACGTGGCGGTCGGCGACGGACATCTGATCGGCTGGGCGGAGTACGGCCGGATCCCCGCTGACTCGCGGGTCGCCGATCTCGCCGTGATCGTCGCGGATCCGTGGCAACGGCGAGGCATCGCGTCCGCCCTCATCCGCGCGCTGCTTCCCCGTCTCACCGCCGCCGGCGTCGACGAGCTGGGCGCGGACACACTGCCTGGAAACCGCGCCATCCACGGCCTGTTGGCGTCGCTGTTCAGTGGCCGGCAAGAGGTGTCCTACCAGGACGGCGTGGTGCACTACACGCTGCGGCTCGGCAACTCCGTCGGAGACCAGCTTGGCGGCACTGGGGCGCCCGGCCAAACCCCGACGATCGAGCGCACTCCCCTGCTCACCGCCGTGTGATCGCGACGTCTCGGTAGGTTGGGTAGGTCGAACCTGATCGGGAGGGACGCTATGGGTACCGCAGTCATGCGTGCGACGGCGACGACGAGGGCGGATGTGACCAATGCTTGGTCGGCGCTGACCGATGTCGGCTCGTGGCCGCGTTGGACACCGTCGATGACGATGGTCACTCGGCTGGACGACGGGCCGCTTCGGGTGGGCAGTCGAGCCCGCGTCAAGCAGCCCGGCCTACCGATGCTGACGTGGCAGGTGGACGGGCTTCGCGATCGCGAGGCGTTCACGTGGTCGACGTCGTCGCCGGGCGTTCGTACCACCGGCGTGCACCGGCTCGCCACGAACCCGGACGGCACCACCCAGATCACGCTGGAGATCGAGCAGCGCGGTCCGCTGGCCGGCATGGTCGGCGCGCTGTTGGGTCGACGTACCCGCAAATACTTGGGTCTCGAAGCCGCCGGCCTGAAAGCGGCGAGCGAGGCGGGCGGCGCCTAACCCACCCCCGTTCGGCGTCCTAGCCCGGGTATTGCCAGTTGCGACGCTCCAGCTCCGCGAGATCGTCGGGCTGGAGATGCCGGGTATCCACCTCGGCGACCATGTCCACCGGCCGCACCGGCGGCGGCATCGGACCGAAACGCAGACGACGGAACAGATCCGCCTCTTCGTCGGTCATCGGCGAGATCGCGTTCGGGTCCACCTCGTCCGGTTCCATGTCGTCCGGTTCCATGTCGTCCGGTTCCATAGTCAAATCGTGGCGTCTCCGCGCGCCAACGGCAACAGCGGTGCGGCCGTCGCAGGCCACACCGCTGTCAACATCGCCTTCAACCTCGCCGTCAACATCGCCGGCACGCGCCACGAGCGCGACCTACGCCGCGTCGCGCTGCATTCGGCGGATGGCGAGTTCGGCCAGCATCGCCGCACCGTCGCCGAGCACGCTGTCGTCGAACGTCGCGCGCGGCGAATGGTTCGTGGCCGCGGTTTCCGGGTCGTCCGACTTGCACGCGCCGAGGAACATGTACGAGCCGGGGACGCGGTCGAGCACCCGCGAGAAGTCCTCCGAGCCGGTGATGGGCTGCTTCATCTCGCGGAACCGCTCCTCGCCGAAGATCTCCCGCCCGGTGGCCGCGACGAATTCGAACTCGTCCGGGTTGTTCGCGGTGACCGGATATTCACCGTCGTAGTGCGCGTCGACCGACAGGCCGTAGGCGGCCGCGATGTTCTCGCACAGCTCGATGGCGTATTTGGAGACCTGGTCACGTACCTCCGGGTTGAACGTACGGATGGTCGCCTCGAACGTCGCGTCGTCCGGGATGATGTTGCGACGGGTACCGGCGTGGAACTGACCGACCGTGATGACGACCGGCTCGAACGTGTCGATGCGCCGGCTCAGCATGGTCTGCAGCGCGGTCACCATTTCGCAGGCGGCCGGCACCGGGTCGAGTGCGGCGTGCGGCCGGGAGCCGTGACCGCCGGCGCCGATCACGCGGACGAACAGCCCGTCCGACGCTGCCATCAGCGGGCCGGGTCGCGACGCGAAAACGCCACGCGGCAGCACCGACGACTGAACGTGCAGGCCGTACGCCGCGTCGACCGGTCGGCCGGCCGCCTCGAGTACGCCCTCGGCAATCATGTGACCCGCACCGTCCCAGCCTTCCTCGCCGGGCTGGAACATGAACACCACGTCGCCGGCGAGATCCGCACGGCGCGCGGCCAGCAGTTGCGCGGCGCCGACCAACCCGGCGGTGTGCAGATCGTGACCGCACGCGTGCATCGCGTCCACGCCGCGCGCGGTGAAGTCTTCGCCGGACGTCTCGATGACCGGCAGCGCATCCATGTCGCCGCGCAGCAACACGACCGGCCCGGGCTTGCCGCCGCGCAACACGGCAGTGATGGACGAGAGACCGGCACCGGTGGACACCTCCAGCGGCAGCGGCGCGAGCGCGGCGAGCACACGCTCCTGCGTCTTCGGCAGATCGAGACCGATCTCCGGGATCTGGTGCAGCTCACGACGCAACGCCGCGAGCTCGCCCTGCAGTTCGGCGGCATCCTCGCGCAGACTCATCCGTACCTCCCATAAGCGGCCGGCACCGGCACCGGTCGTTACCGAACGTACCGGGGGCGGCCGCCGGCCGCGAGTCCGCGCACCCTCGCGAGCGGCCCGGTGGTGATCGCTGTGAGGATCAGAGCCGTGAGCATCAGGGTCGTGCAGGACAGCGAGGTTCGAATACGAGCCGCGACCGACGCGGACTGGCCGTCACTCTGGCCGATGCTGCGTGACAACGCGAGAGCCGGCGAAACCTACACCTGGGATCCGGACATCGACGAGGCCGCCGCCCGGGCGCTGTGGATGAAGCAGCCGCCGGGTCGCACGGTGGTCGCGGTCGATTCCGACGGTACGGTGCTCGGCAGCGCGTACCTCCGACCGAACCAGGACGGCCCGGGCGCACACGTCGCGAACGCGAGCTTCCTGGTCGACGTGCGGCACTCGGGCCGTGGTGTCGCACGGGCGCTGTGCGCGTACGCGTTGGATCAGGCGCGCGCTGACGGCTACCGCGCGATGCAGTTCAACGCGGTCGTCGAGACCAACGTGCGCGCGGTCGCGTTGTGGCAGGCATTCGGGTTCGAGATCCTCGCCACCGTGCCGGACGCGTTCCGGCATCCGGTCCACGGGTACGTCGGCCTACACGTTATGTATCGGCGACTGTGAATGTATCGGCGCCTCTGACTGCGACGCCCGCGTGGCGCCGAGCATCTCCTGCGCTTGCCGAACGAACGCGGCAACCGCGTCGCGCGGCGGGTCTTGGGCGTCGCTCCCCCGCTGCCGCGCTAGGGCGGCCGCAATCACTGCGTCGTCCGAGTGCTCGCGCAGATACGACTCGCCGCCGGCGATTTTCGACACGAGCGAGCCGTCGCGCGCGAAGAGCATCGCGCGGCACGCGTTGAGGACGGCGTACTCGAACGGCGCGGACGCGAGACCCCACTCGAGCTCGGCGCGGATCGTGGCGACCAGCTGGTCGTGCGGGACAGCCGCAAACGTCGTCGCGGCGGCCGGTCCGGTGACTGTGATGCCGGACCGGCGGCACACCTCGGCGTAGAGCACGAGATCCGGATCGTCCGGATGGTCAGCGCCGATGGTGACGGTGTCCGGTGTCGCGACATGCACCTCGAAGCGGCAGTCGCCGAGGTCCGCCGCGGTCGATGCGGTGATAACGCTCGCCTCGAGACCGGTGCCTGGGCACGGGAACGCAGCCGCCAGCAACGCTTCGCCGGCCGTCGCCTGTTGGTTTGGTGAGAGTGTCTGCGCGACGACCGCGAGCACATCGACATCGCTGCGGTCCGGACGGAACCCGCCGAGCGCGACGGATCCGTGCACGTACACGCCGACGAGGTCATCCGCAACCACACCGCGGATCGCGGCGGCCAGGCGGTTCCCGTACCCGTGAATGTCGATCAATCGCCCTCGACCCTGCTCGTCGGACCCTGCTCATCGGACCCTGCGTCGGACCGGGAGCCTACCGCGCACGCCGCGGTGTCAGCGGCATGTGCGCGCGATGTCAGCGACCTCCGCCATCCTTCCGTCATGACCTACGCGATCCAGGCGCAAGGCCTCGTGAAGCGGTTCGCCAAGACGCTTGCCGTGGACGGCGTCGACCTCGCCGTCGCGCCCGGTACGGTGCTCGGCCTGCTCGGTCCGAACGGCGCCGGAAAGACGACCGTGGTACGGATGCTCGCGACGCTGCTCCGGCCCGATGCCGGCACGGCCACCGTTGGCGGCTACGACGTCCGGCACGACGCCGAACAAGTGCGCGCGATCATCGGCCTGACCGGCCAGTACGCCGCCGTCGACGAGGACCTCACCGGATTCGAGAACCTGCTATTGATCGGTCGGCTCCTCGAGCTCCCCACCAAGCAGGCCAAGCTCCGTGCGAGCGAGTTGCTGGAGCGATTCGAGCTGGCGGATGCCGCCCGACGATCGGTGCGGACCTACTCCGGCGGCATGCGGCGGCGACTGGATCTAGCGGCGAGCCTGGTCGCGACGCCCCGGATCCTGTTCCTGGACGAGCCGACCACGGGCCTCGACCCGCGGAGCCGGGGCGAAGTGTGGGCGATGGTCCGCGCGCTCGTCGCCGACGGCGCCACCGTGCTGCTGACGACGCAGTATCTCGACGAGGCGGACCGGTTGGCGAACGAGATCGCGGTGATCGACCATGGCCGGCTCATCGCGAGCGGGACGGCCGCCGAATTGAAGGCCAAGGTCGGCGGGCAGACGCTGGACGTACGCCCGACCGACCCGGCCGACCTCGATCACGTGACGCGGATCGTCGAAGCCGCGGTGGGCACCGCGCCGACGCGTGGCATCGAGGATCCGGGTCTGCTGTCGGTCGCGGTCGACGACGCCCAAGCGCTGCCGATCGTGGTGGCCCGATTGCAGGCCGACGGCATTCCGATCACCGAGCTCGCGCTGCGGCTCGCGAGCCTCGACGAAGTTTTCCTCGCGCTCACCGGCCACGCCGCCGACGACGCTAGCGCCGGACGGCCCGATGTCCCGGCGCCCCGAACCACGACACCCACCGGAGCGAAGCGATGACGACCCTCTCCCCCGCCTTGCCAGCCGCCGCCCCGGCCAAGCACATGAGCCCGCTGCGTGCCGCCAAGCACGCGCGTACCCTCGCGTGGCGCGCGCTGGTCCGGATCCGGCGCAACCCGGAGCAGCTTCTTGACGTCACGTTGCAGCCGATCATCTTCACTACGCTTTTCGTGTTCCTGTTCGGCGGCGCGCTGTCCGGCACGGATCGGCACGGGTACGTGCAGTTCGTGCTGCCCGGCATCATGGTGCAGACGCTGGTGTTCGCGAGCGTCGGCACCGGCGTTGGCTTGAACACCGACATCACGAAGGGCATCTTCGATCGGTTCCGGAGCATGCCGATCGCCCGATCGGCACCGCTGTCCGGGGCGATCGCGGGCGACATGTTTCGCTACATCGCGTCGTTCGCCGTGCTGTTCGCGTACGGGTCGCTGCTCGGGTTCCGGGTCGAGACGAACGTCTGGTTCGCGCTGGCCGGCTTCGGGCTGCTGGTCGTGTTCGCCTCCGCGCTGTGCTGGGTGTGGGCGCTGCTCGGCCTGCTCGTCAGGTCGCCGCAGAGCGTGCAGGGATTCGGGTTCATCGTGATGTTCCCGCTCACCTTTGGCAGCAACGTGTTCGTCCAGACCAACACGCTGTTGGGGTGGCTGCAGGCGTGGGTGAAGGTGAACCCGGTGACGGCGCTGACCGACGCCATGCGCGGGCTGTATCTCGGCGGACCGATCGCCTCGCCAGTCTGGCGGACGCTCGCGTGGGCGGCCGGCATCGCAATTGTGTTTGCGCCGCTCGCGGTGCGCCGCTACCGCCGGATCGCGTGACCGCCACGCTCGTCGCGCGTCTCTGGTGGCGAGTCGGCCGATCGGTGGTCGGCCACGTTCGGGGTCTCATCGATCGAGGCGGCATCGATCGTGGTGACCGCGGCCTGCAGCGCTGCCAGCGCGGCATCGATGTCGCCGACCTGGCGCCCGCGATCGCGCGCCGATTCGTAGGCCTCGTCGCCGAGCCGTTCCCGGATTGCGGTAATGATCTGAGTCGCGTCTGGGTTGCCGAGTTCCGGCGTGCCACGCATCGCGTCCGCCACGCCGATCAGGAACGCCGACTCCGCCGGATCGACGTCGCTCAGCACCGCGGCAAACGCCATCGTCGCGATCACCACCACGATGTGCTCCCGCACGGTCTGCGCCAGCAACGTCGTCGCGGTTCGCCGGACCGCCGTACGGTCGCCGATCAGGTGCTCGGTCAACATCAGTCCGGCCAGCAGCCCGGCGTACGTCTCACGCGGAATCGCTCGTACGTCGACGATGCTCTCGATCGTTGCGACGTACCGGTCGCGGGCGCCGACGAGGTCGCCGCGGCGACGGGTGATTTCCGCCTCCGTACCGCCGACGCCAACGTACAACACGTGTGAGTCGAGTCGCATCGCGGTCTCCCGCGCCCGCTCCGCATCGGCCTGCGCGCCGTCCAAGTCGCCATCGCGCGCGCGGATCCGGCTGAGTTGCAGCATTGACTGAGCGGCAACGTCCTCGACGCCGAGCGACTCGGCGATCGATGCCGAGCGGCGCAACGCGGCGACCGCACCCTCGGTATCGCCGCGGAGTGCACGCAACTCGCCGAGTGCGCCGCCGAGCATCGCGCGCGCCCAATCGTCGCCGACCGCCTCGAACCCGGCCAGCCCCTCGGTGAGGTCACGCTCCGCGCCGTCCGGATCTCCGGCGTACATGTAAAGGATGCCGCGCATCGTGGTCGCCATCGCTCGTACCCACGGATCCTCGTGTCCGAGCGCGATCGGCAGCACCTCCAGCGCGGCGTCGCGACGCAGCGGCAGGACGCCGGCGAGCACCTGGCTCAACACCACGATCGGATCGTCTGGCGCGAGCGCGGCGGCCTCGTCCACCGCCGCGTGGCCGTAATCCTCCGGCGCGACGACCGCGACGTTCATGCCATAGAGCGCGAGCGCTCTCGCTCGCGCGGCGGGCGGCACCGGGCCACGCAGTTCGAGCGCCTGACCGAGCCACGTGACCGCGTCGCTGTGATAGTCGCTCATCATCCAGTACCAGCCGAGCGCGCTCGCCAATCGGATCGCGGTGACACCGTCGCCGGTGTCGACCGCCCACTGCAGCGCCGCGGTCATGTTGTCGCGTTCGGCTCGGAAGTGCCGCAAGGCTCGTTGCTGACCACGGCCGCGCAGGTGGCCGTCGGCGCGCTCGGCGAGGTCGGTGAAGAAGTCGGCGTGCGCCTTGCGGGCTGCGTCGGCGCTCCCAGAGTCGGCGAGCCGCTCAGCCGCGTACGCCCGGATCGTCTCCAGCATCCGGTAGCGGCCGTCGTCGCCGAGCACCACGAACGACTTGTCCACCAGTCCGGCGAGCGGGCCGACGCTGTCCGCGCCGCACAACTCCACGATCGTGTCGAGGCTCGCGCCGCCGGCGAAGACGGCGAAGCGCATCGCGAGATCCCGCTCCGACGGGTCCAGCAGATCCCAACTCCACTCGACCACGGCGGCCAGCGTCTGATGGCGCGGCAACGCGGTGCGGCTGCCGCCGGTCAGAAGGCGGAAGCGGTCGTCGAGCCGTGCCGCGATCTGGTCGACCGGCATCGTACGCAGTCGCGCACACGCCAGTTCGATGGCCAGTGGCATGCCGTCCAGCCGGCGACAGATCTCGGCCACCGCGCTGAGCGTGGCCGCGTCGGTGCCGGCATCGAGCCGGAACCCGGGGCGGACGGCGGCGGCGCGATCGGCAAACAGACGTACCGCGGCGGTTGCCGCGACCTCCTCTGGCGCGGCACCGGAGGTCGGTGTAGCAAGCGGACCGAGCGGGCTCAGCACCTCACTGGTGATGCCCAACGGTTCCCGGCTCGTGGTGAGGATGCGTACCCCCGGACACCGCGTCAGCAACTCTTCGACGACGGCGGCGCACTCCCGGATGAGATGTTCGCAGTTGTCGAGGATCAGCAGCAGATGGCGCGTGCCTAACAACTCGACCAGGCGCGGCAGCGGTCCGGCGGTGCGCTCTTCCAGACGGCGGCGTTCGTGACCGTGCAACGACTCGGCGATCGCACGGGGTACGTCGTCGCCGAGCCGCACCGGCGCCAGTTCCACCAACCACGCGCCGCCGGCGAAGTCAGCACGCAAGCCGTAGGCGGCCTCCACAGCGAGTCGCGTCTTGCCGGCGCCGCCCGGACCGACGACAGTGACCAGGCGGTTGTCGCGGACCGCTGCGGCGACGCGTTGGACCTCGGCATCGCGTCCGACGAAACTCGTCAGCGCGGGACGAAGGTTGCCGGGCCGCGTGTCGTCGGTCGAGCCCGATGCCGTGTTTCCGGCAACCGTATTTTCGGCACACTTATCTCCGGTACCCGTGTCTCCGGCGCTCTGGTTCGCCGCGTGCCCGACACTTCCGATCGCACGCGCTGCCGGGTCAAGCACATGCTGGCCTGCTGCCACGCTGCGTTCGCCGCGCAGCATGGCCGCGTAGACCGCGGTCATCTCTGGTGACGGATCGAGCCCGAGGTCGTCACCCAGCCGCTCGCGGAACCGTGTGTAGACGCCAACCGCGTCGCCGGCGCGTCCGGCATCGGCGAGGGCCGCGATGAGCAGGCGATGCGGTTGCTCCCGCAGTGGATGCGCGGCCGCCAACTCGTCGAGGTCGGCGATCACTGCCTGGCCGCCGTCGATCGCGAACCGCACCGCGACGTGTTCCTCGATGGCAGCGACGCGGGCCTCGGCGAGGCGGGCGATCGGCGCCCGCGCGAAGTCGGCGCCGGCCACGTCGGCCAGCGCGTCGCCGCGCCACAGGGCCATGGCATCCGCGTAAAACGCGCGGGCACGCGCGAGGTCGCCGTCTGCGACCGCCGTGCGCGCATCCCTGATGTGCGATTCGAACTCGTCGACGTCGATCACCGCGGTCACGCGGTAGCCGGCCGGGTCCGCGGTGACGGCGGCCGCCGGCAGGCTGCGACGCAGCCGCGACACGAGCGTCTGCAGCGCGTTGGCGGTGCCCGCCGGTGGGTCACCCGCCCAGACCGCGTCGGTCAAGGCGTCGACCCGAACGGTACGGCCGGCATCAAGCGCGAGCCGGATCAGCAGGGCGCGAAGGCGCGCCCCGGCCACCGCGACCGGCCGGCCGTCCTCGTCCGTGACGTCGAGGGGTCCGAGGATCGCGATGCGCACCCGGTAAGGATCTCACTGCGATCCGACCGTGCCGCCAGGACATCGCCGCAGCGACATTGCCATCCTCGCCGGATCACGAACGGCAGCTAGCGGCCGGCGATCTCGGTCAGCCGCTGCGTGACGTTGTCGAGGTGGTTGCTGCCCGCGATCATCTCGTCGGCAGCCGTCGAGATCATGTTCACATTGGACGTCGTCGCGCCGGCGACGCAGTCCTTCGCGCCGGTGGCGTACGCGGCCAGCGCCGCGGACCACTCGCGCTGCGCCGACGCATCGGGGATTGGCGCGTACGCCTGCGCGCCTGCCACGTCCTTGCCCAGCTGCACGCAGTTCGTGCGCATCGAACCGAGGTCGGCACTCTCAGCGGCCTGTTCCAGCGAGCGGAAATCGGTGCCGAGCGTGGTCAGCTGCTTCTCGCCGCCCTGCGACACCCACGTCGCGACGCGACCGGACAGCGCCGGATCGGGCGGGTTGGCGGTCTGCGTACCGGGTGCCGGCGTGGCCGCCGACGCACTGCCGGAGTCTGTCGTGGTCGCGTGTGTCGCGGTCGCGTGTGTCGCGGTCTCGTGGTGGGGTGGCGCGGCATTGGCGGCCGATACGCCGATCAACGTGCCGCCGGCGGCGAGTGCGGTCATGGCGGCGCCGGCGATGGCACGGCGAAGCGTTACACGCGAAGTCACGGGGGGCCTCCAGCAGGTCGAGCGCCTACGTTGCGTTGCGGCACACCTACGGTTGGTAATCAGTACCCGACCCAGAATAGGGAGGCATTTGCCGGAGTTGCGAGTCATTCTTGCCGCGAATAATCGGACGAACCCGGCACGCGTTCACACCGGCCACATCCGCACTGTGACGCCCGTCGCACCGCCGGCGCGCGACAGCGCCGCAGGTCAGCCGATGATCACTGCTCGACCGGTACGGCCGGCGATTCGGTCGCGGCGATCAGGACGGGGCGTTCCAGCAGGCCGACCGAGACGCGCCTGCCCTGCGACAGGTCCGGTGCGCGGTGTGACGCCACGTCGGCGAGCAACTCGACGCCGTCCGCGCGCAGCAGACGCAACCTCGTCGTCGCGCCCCGGAACGTGGCGACCATCACGACCGTGTCGCCGGCGTCGTCCGGAGTGACCACCATCGCCTCGGGCCGCACGAGGATCTGCACCGCCTGGCCGGACGCCGGGGAAGATCCGTCAGCCGGCAGCAACTGCGTGCCGACCCGCACCATCGACCCGGCCTCGGCGACCGCGTCCAGACGGTTCATGGTGCCAACGAACTCCGCCACGAACTGCGTTGCCGGACGGTCGTAGAGCTCCTGCGGCGCGGCACATTGCTCGAGCCGGCCGGACCGCATGACGCCGACGCGATCGGCAAGCGACAGCGCCTCCTCCTGGTCGTGCGTGACGAACACGGTGGTGACACCGAGTTCGAGCTGGAGCCGTCGGATCTCGTCGCGGAGCTGTTCGCGTACCTTCGCGTCCAGCGCGGACAGCGGCTCGTCCAGCAGCAGTACGCGCGGCGAAATAGCCAGCGCCCGGGCCAGCGCGACGCGCTGTTGCTGGCCGCCGGAGAGCTGGTGCGGATATTTCTTGCCGTGCTCGGCAAGGCCGACCAGGTCGAGCAGTTCGGCGGCGCGAAGGCGCCGCTGGATGGCCGACTGGCCGCGTAGCCGAAGGCCGAATCCGACGTTGTCCTGTGCGCTCATGGTCGGGAACAGGCTGTAGGACTGGAACACCATGCCCATGTCGCGCTTGTTCGCCGGCAGCGCGGCCACGTCGCGTCCGTCGATCAGCAGCTCGCCGGATGTCGGTCGGTCAAAGCCGGCGAGGATGCGCAGCGCTGTCGTCTTGCCGCAACCGGAGGGTCCGAGCAACGCCAGCAGCTCGCCCGGTTCGATCCGCAGGCTGAAGCCGGCCAATGCCGAGGTCGGTCCGAACACCCGGTAGACGTCCCGGTATTCGACGGTGGTGCCGGCCTCTATCACGCCGGACGGGACAACCGAAGTAGCCGCGGACATGCGTCAGCCTCGCTTCTGATAACCACGGCGCCAGTTCAGCGCGCCAATCAACAACAACAGGACCTCGACCAGCAGCAGGCTGAACACCGAGACGGCGGCCTGCACCTGGCCCGACGTGGTCGGCAGCTGGTAGAGCCAGACCGGGAACGGCTTCGTGTAGAGCAGGATGGACGAGATCGTGTATTCGCCCATCACCAACGCGAAGCACAGGAACGCCGCGTTGAGGATCGCGGTGCGAAGCGGCGGCATGACGACGCGGAAGAGCACCGTCAACCACCCGGCGCCGAGGCCGCGCGCCGCCTCGGTGAGGGTACGAGCGTCGATGGACCGGATGCCGGCGTCGAGGGTACGGAAGACGAACGGCATCGCAAGTGTCACGTAGAGCAGCGCCAGCACCAGCGGGTGCCCCGTCCCCCGGATGTAGGAGACGACGGAGGACAGCGCGCCGCGACTGTCGCCAACCCAGGTGTACGTGTCGGTCACACCGACCACGAGCACGACCGGCGGGAACACGAGCGGCAGCAACGTCAGTGTCTCCACAACGCCACGCGCGCGCGGCACCCGCAGGTGCAGCAGAAGTTGGGTCGGCAACATGAGCGCCAGCGTGATGAGGATCGTGATGGCAGACAGTTCCAGCGAGTAGACCAGCGCCGTGGTGAAGCCGATCTGCCCGGTGGCCGGCGCCGCGAAGATCTGCCGGTACGCGGAGAAGCTGATCCCGCCGTGTTCGTGATCCTGAACGGTGAAGCTGATCGCCGCGATGAGCGGACCGACGAAGTAGATGGCGGCCAGGAGCAGGATGACCCAGCGCAGCACGGTGGCGCGCGCCGGGCGACGCGGACCGCGGCGCGCCTCGGCCGGCTGCCGCGCGGCGCCCGGCTCGACGACCTGCTCGACGGCGGCGCTCACGACCGCCACCTCATGACAGCCACCTCATGACAGCCACCTCATGACAGCCACCGGGACGTCCGCCGTTGCAACAACTGGTAGATGACGGTCAGCGGCAGCACCACGACGATCATGTCGAGCGCGAGCGCGGCACCGAGATTCTCTTGACCGGACAGCACGTTGCCGGACAGCACGCTCGCGATCTGCGTCGGCACCAACGGGAAGGACTGACCGGCGAGCGCGTTCGCGGTGGCGTACGCGGAGAAGGATGAGCAGAACAGCAGCAGCACCGAGCCGAGGAAGTTCGGCAGCAGTACGGGACCGGCGACGTAGCGCCAGTAGTGCCAACGGTTGGCGCCCAGGTTCTCGGCAGCCTCCGCCCACTGCGGCTTGAGTCCCTCGAGCGCCGGCGTCATCACCAGCACCATCAAGGGCACCAGGAAATACATGTAAACCAGTGCGATGCCGGAGATCGTCGCGAGCTGGAAATGCATATCACCGGCCAGCGAGAAGCCGAAATGGTCGTTGAGGAAGGTGGTCACCACACCGGCGTTGCCGACCGTCGCGATGAACAGGAACGCGAGCGGGATGCCGCCGAAGTTCGCGGTCACCGCCGAGGCCGACGTGACGATCTGCTTCAGCAGTTCGCTGCGGCTGTTCACGACAGCGTAGGCAAGCAAGATGCCGAGCACCGCACCGATGATGGCCACGATGGCGGACAGCTTCAGGGTGTTGATCAGCGACGTGCGGTAGATGCCCTGCAGCGATGCGGAGATGTTCGCTCCGCCGAACGACGTCGTCGTGGTGTGCACGAACTGCTGGGTGACCGGGTTGCGCACGGTCGACGCCGAGGTCGTTCTCTTGATAAATGCGTTGTAGAGGATGAAGCCGATCGGCACCAGGAAGAAGATCAGCACGTACGCGAAGAACGGTACGAGCCCGACCCAATCCAGGTTGAATCGGCGCGCAAGCCCGCGGCGGGGCCGGGCTGACCCGGCCCCGCCGCGATCGGCTGTCTCGTCACGGGGCTCAAGTTCCGTGGACAGCGTGTCGGCCACTATGCGACCGCCGCTGCCCAGTTCTTGGTCACCGCGTCCTTCGCGGCCGTGATCTGATCCTGTGTCGGGTTGAACGGGTTGGCGTCGGTCACCTGCGGCATCGACGCCGTCGCTGTCGCGTCGGCCGAGCCGTTGGCCTGCATGGCGGCAAGCTCAACCGGACGTGCGAAACCACGGATCCAGCCGTTCTGCCCACCGTCGGAGGTCTGGCTGTAGAGGAACTCCTCCCACAGTCGCGCCGCGGCCGGGTGCGCCGCGTTGATGCTCACGGCCTGTGCGTAATACGCGGACACGAGACCGTCCGAGGGATCGGCGACCTTCCACGTCACGCCCGCCTTTTGCAGCGTCGAGACGTTGCCGAGTTGCAGGTAGTCCCAGTCGAGCACGATGGGAGTCTCACCGGACGCCACCGTGGCCGGCGTGACCTTCGTCTTGTTGTAGATGCCTTCCGAGTTGAGCTTCTTGAAGAAGTCGATGCCCGGCTGGATGTTGTCGGCCGATCCGCCGTTCGCAAGCGCCGCCGCCCAGACCGCCTCGAACGCGGCGTTCGCGCTCGTCGGGTCGCCGTTGATCGCTACCTGGTTCTTGAACGCCGGGTTGTCGAGATCCTTGATGGTGGTCGGGCAGTTGGCGATCTTTGTCGCGTTACAGCCGATAGCGATGTAGCCGCCATAGTCCGAATACCAGAGGCCACCAGAGTCCTTCAGCGCATCCGGGATGTCGTTCCATGTCGCAACCTTGTACGGCGCGAAGTCGCCCTCCTGGGCACCGGACAGTGCGTACGAGTTGCCGATGTCGACGACATCCGGCGCGCTGGCCTGACCCTTCGTCGACTTCACCGCGTTGATCTCGTCGCCGCTGGAACCGTCCGGATTCTCGCTGTTGATCTTGATGCCGTACTTCGCGGTGAACGCGTCGATGATGGCGCCGTAGCCGGCCCACGTCCGCGGCACCGCGATGAGGTTGAGAGTTCCCTCAGCCTTGGCGGCCGCGACGAGTGCGTCCATCCCCCCACCGGCCGCCGCGGACTGCACGGTCGCCCAGTTCACATTCTTCCCCGTGTTGCTGGCGTTGCTGCCGCCCGAACTCGAGCAAGCCACCATGCCGAGGGCGAGCGCCCCGGTCGCGATGGCGAGCCCCACGGGCCGCACACCGTTGCGTAGCACGCGATTACCTCTCTGTCGGCGCACACCCGCTACGCGGCACAATGCCGATGCGGGGCGACCATCACGGTCGAGTCAGACGGTGCGGTCCCCGGCGTACAAACATGTGAAGGTGCGGGTACAACGCGGTGAATGTACGGCGACGGATCGGCCACGGCAAGATACGGAATCCGCACCTGTAGCGTGGTCGCAGTGACCGAACCGCATGTCGCGACGTTCGCCGAAATCGACTCCGCCACGCTTTATGCGCTCCTGCGACTGCGATGCGACGTGTTCATAGTGGAGCAGGAATGCGCATACCCGGACCTCGACGGACGGGACCTTGAATCGGGTACACGACACGTTTGGCTGACCTCGCCGACCGAAAACGCCGGTCCGACCGACCGCTCGGTTACGCAGCCGACCGCGCCGGTGCCCGCCACGAACCATCGAGCCGGCGAACCGGCCTCGACGACGGCCGGGCCGGCGGTGTTGGCGTACCTGCGGATCTTGGAAGAGCGTGACGGCACGGTGCGGATCGGTCGCGTCTGCGTTGCCCACGACGCGCGCCGCGCCGGTCACGCGGCGACACTGATGGCGGCCGCACTCGAGGCCGTCGGCGACCGGACCGTCGTGCTGGACGCTCAGCGGTATGCGACAAGACTCTACGAAGACGCCGGATTCGTGCCCGATGGTCCGGAGTTCCTCGAAGACGGGATCCCACACATCCCGATGCGACGTCACCCTCGGTCAGGCTGACGTGTCGACACCGACACCGACACCGACGCCGGTCGTAGGTCGAGGCCGCGGCTGGTCTCGCGGCGACTGCCACGTTCATTCGGTGTACTCCGACGGTGAGCTGACGCCGGAACAACTTGGTGCAGACGCTCGCGCCGCAGGGCTTGACTTCCTAGCAACCACCGACCACAACACGTCGCGCGCACACGGAGAGTGGAACCTGTGTGCCGGCGGCGACCTACTGGTCATCCTCGGCGAGGAGGTCACCACTGAGACCGGGCACTGGCTCGCGCTCGGGCTGCATCCCGGACAGGTCGTCGATTGGCGATATCGCGTACGAGACGACATCGTGGGCCGCCACCTGGACGACGTACACCGAGCCGGCGGGCTCTGCGTTGCGGCTCATCCACACGCGCCGTACCCCTCCGGTCAATTCATGTATCCCTACGACGGATTCGACGCGGTCGAGGTGTGGAACGGGCAGTGGACGTCCGACCGGCCGTGGAACGCGGACAACGAAGCGGCATTGGCCGAATGGGGCCGCAGCCTAGGCGCAGACGTCCAACGCTGCCGGTGGCGGCCGGCGATGGGTACTAGCGACACCCACCTAGAGGACCAGATGGGTACGCCACATACGGTCGTGCTCGCCGACGAGCTGAGTTGTGACGCGGCCGGCGTGGTCAGCTTCCACACCGACGCGGGAAGGTGCACCGAGAGCCGTTGGCCAGTTGCCGTTCAGCGTCGGTCGAGTGGCGCACAAGCGCCGCGGAATCCGCGTTCGTACGCGTCGAAGTACGACATGCAAACGGGCACATGGCCGCCCTGACCAATCCGATCATCCTGACCTGAGTCGTGCCGCCGTCGTGGCATCCCGATGCCGCGATCTCTTGCAGAACAACAACTCTGGCGGTTTGCGTCATCTGCCACATTGGACAGTGTGCTCTCGTTCGCGCCGTGATTTTGTCGTACGGGTGTGCGAATGTTAGGTCATGGACGGCGTGCTGGCGCAGGCGACCGAGTTGGTCGGCGAGTTCGCGGCGCGGCCCTGCTACGCGCTGACCGACCAGTCGCTGTGCGGAGCGCTGATCGACCTTCATCGGTTGATATCACTGGCGACAGCCGCAGCCGCGACGGTTGTCCATGAGGCAGCCGGCCGCGACCTGCCGCACCGCCAGGATGCGACGTCGACGGTGGCGTGGCTCCGCGACTTGTTGCGCATCGCACCGGCCGACGCCCGGCAACTGACCGCCCTTGGCACGGTGTTGGACGCACGGTCGGCGCTGATGGACGCGGT
Source organism: Micromonosporaceae bacterium (assembly GCA_035713725.1). Lineage (GTDB taxonomy): Bacteria > Actinomycetota > Actinomycetes > Mycobacteriales > Micromonosporaceae > DASQPR01. Next base: position 33,202 of record DASTMZ010000030.1, on the reverse strand, counting down.
CACCGTCGGCACCGTGAACGCCGGGCAGGCGTTGGCTGTCGGACGCGTGCTCGCCGATGTACCGGCCGAGGACCTGGCGCTCGTCGACAAGGTCGAGGCCGTGCTGATCGACCACGCCGGCCAATACGAGCCAACCATCCTGCGCCGCCTCGGCGATCGTGTGCTCGCCCACGTCGCACCCGAGCTGGCCGACGAGCGGCTGCGCGAACGCTTGGACCGCGAGGAACGCCACGCTCGCGAACGCCGTGGGTTCACCATGTCGGCCGACGGCCTTGGTGGGATGCGGATCTCCGGCGTTCTCGACGTGGCGGGCGCCGCTGTCGTGACGGCGGCACTCGACCCGTTGTCGGCGCCGGCACGCGGTGACGATGGTCCGGATCTGCGTACGCCGGCGGCACGGCGCGCCGACGCCCTCGTTGATGTCTGCCGCATCGCTCTCGCGGCCGGCGGCTTGCCCGACAACGGCGGCCAACCGCCTCAGCTGAACGTCACGGTCGACTTCGACGCCCTCCGGCGCGGTGTCGCGATGGGACAGCTCGACACCGGGCAGCTGTTGACCGCCGACACTGTCCGCCGGCTGGCCTGCACGGCGCAACTGTTGCCCGTCGTACTCGACGGAGCCGGCGTACCAATCGACGTCGGGCGTGGCCGCCGCCTGTTCACCGGCGCGGCCCGGCAAGCGGTGCTGCTGCGCGACGGCGGCTGCGCGTTCCCGGGTTGCGAGCGGCCACCGCGCTGGACGGACATTCATCACATCGTCTCGTGGTCCGACGGCGGAATGACCAATCGCGACAACGGCGTTGCATTGTGCGGCCACCACCATCGGCTGATTCACCACAGCGACTGGCAAGTGCGGATGGCAGCGGACCGCCGTCCCGAGTTCATCCCGCCCGCCCACATCGACCCGCAGCAACGTCCGAGGCGCAACCCCTACCACGATCGCAGATGAGCCACGCTACGGACCGCTTCAGATACCCGATCCTGCCGCGCCGGCCGTGGGCCATCGTGAGGGTGCAGCCTCGACCGTGAGGGTGCAGCCTCGATCGTCGAGTGACAGCGCGGCCGCTAGGCGAGGCCGGCGATGATGTCGGCGATCGCGCGGCGCCGACCGGTGTAGAACGGCACCTCCTCGCGCACGTGCCGGCGCGCTCGGGCGGCGCGCAGCTCCCGCATGAGGTCGACGATGCGGTGCAACTCGTCGGCCTCGAACGCGAGCATCCACTCGTAATCGCCAAGCGCAAAGCTCGCCACCGTGTTCGCGCGGACATCGGGATACTCCCGTGCCATCCGACCGTGTTCGGCAAGCATGTCGCGGCGTTCCGCGTCGGGCAGCAGATACCACTCGTACGACCGCACGAATGGGTAGACGCACAGGTACGCCCGTGCCGGCTCGCCAGCGAGGAATGCCGGCAGATGACTCTTGTTGAACTCGGCCGGCCGGTGGATCGCCATCTGCGACCAGACGGGTGCAAGGTGGCGGCCGAGCACCGTGCGGCGCACTCGCCCGTACGCGTCCTGGAGTGCGTCGCTCGTGGCGGAGTGCCACCAAATCATCAGGTCGGCGTCGGCGCGCAGTCCCGCGACGTCGTACGTTCCACGGATCACGACGTCCTTCGCGGCGAGCTGGTCGAAGAGACCTTCAGCCTCGGCGGTCAATGCATCCCGTACCGCCGGCAGCGGCGTTTGAGCGCGGAACACCGACCACATCGTGTAGCGGATCGATGCGTTGATGTCGCGGATACGCGCCGCCTTCGTCCGCTCGTCCGCGCCGTTGTTGCCATCGCCATTCCCGCCAGCCTCATTACTGCCAGCGGCGCTGTTGCCAGCCTCGTTGATCCCAGCGCTATCGATGTCCGTCATGACTGCAACACCTCGATAAGTTGAGCCGCGGCCCGCCAGCCGGACCGGATGCAAGCGGGAATGCCGACGCCGTCGTACGCGGCGCCGGCAAGCACGATCGTGGACGGGAGCGCATCGCGCGCGATGCGTACGCGGTCGAGGTGACCCGGTGCGTACTGCGGGAGCGCGCCGCCCCACCGCGTAACGGCGGCATGCCGCGGATCGGCGAGCGGTCCGCCGAGCAGCTCGCCGAGATCCGTGCGTACGAGATCGATCAGGCCCTCGTCGCTTGTCTGCAGCACCTGCTCGTCGCCGTATCGGCCGAGCGAAGCCCGCAACAGCACCGCGCCGTCGGGCTGATTGACCCACTTCGTGGAGAACACGGTCACCGCTTTGATCGCGTGTCCAGCGGTCGCCGGCACGAGGGCGCCCGACCGCCCGGCCAGCGGCGTGTCGTCCAGCGCATGCGCCGGCAACACCAACGTCACTAAGGCGATGCTCGCGTAGTCCAGCATGCCGACCGCCTCGGCCGATGCCGGCGAGATCGGCGCCAACAGCCGGGCCGCGGGATGCGACGGAACCGCGAGTACGACCGCGTCGACGTCCAGCGCGTGGGCGTCCGTGGTTGATCCGTGCATCACCCGCCAGCCACCGTTCGACCGTGCCACGTTGCGCACTGGGCGGCCCAGCACCATGGTTGCCGACGGCAACGCCTTGTCGATCGCGGCAACAAGCCGACTCAGCCCGCCATCGATGGTGGCGAACGCCGGCATCGCCGCGCGGTTGTCACCGCCTGTGCCAGGAACCGCCACACCGCCACCGGTCCCGACGTCACCGGTCCCGATGTCACCGGACGCGATGTCACCGCCGGACGCGAATGCGCGCTCGAGCGTGGCACCGACACCGGACGCGAAGCCGGATCCACCCGTGCCGGACGCCAAGTCCCGCGATGCCATGCCTCGCGATCCGTGGCCCAGCGCCGGGCCGCCACCTAATGCTGGTCCGCCGTCCGGCGGCGCCGCGACACGTCGCGCGAGCGTCGCTTGCACGGCCGCCTGCAGAGTGCGCTCGGTTCGGCAGGCCGCCGCCAGTCCAGGCATCGTCACCGCGACCGACAGATCGTCGGCGCGGCCCGCGTAGACGCCGCCGAGCAACGGATCCACGAGGTCGTCCACGACCGCGTTGCCGTACCGCCGGCGTACCAACGCACCTACCGCAACGTCATCGCCCACCGCGAGGATCGGACGGCCGTCGTCGTGGTCGGTGTCGATCGCCCGTGCGGCGCCGCCGATCCCGGGCCACGACGAAACATCCGCGGGTACGCCCATCAGCGTGCCGGTCGGGATGGAGCGGAACTCGCCGGCGGCGTACATCGCGGCGGCCAGCGTCGCCGGATACCGGAGCGAGCCGCCGAGTCCGACGCGGCCGACGAGTTCCACTGCCGCACTCGGTGCGCCGTTCGGGTCGTCCGCCTCACGCGTCAGGAACGTCTCGGCGCCGGTCTCCACGACCCGCCGGCCGACGGCGCCGGTGCGCAGCTTGCCACCGAGGCGGTCGCTCTGCTCGACAACGGTCAGCGTCACGCCATCGCCGAGCGCATCGTTCAATGCGAGCGCGGCAGACAACCCGGCGATGCCGCCCCCGACGATCGCGACGTGCCGCCTCATGCGGCTCCCTGGCGCGAAGCGCCGACAAACAGCCCGTTCATCGCGCCGACAGCTTGTGTACCAGATCGACGACGCGGGTCAGCACGTCTGGATCGGTGTCCGGCAGCACGCCATGGCCAAGGTTGAACACATGCCCGCGTGCCGCGCGGCCCTCGTCGAGCACCCGGCGCACCTCGTGCTCGATGACGTCGAACGGTGCGAACAACACGGCCGGATCGAGGTTGCCCTGCACGGATCGGTTGCCGATCCGCGCGGCGGCCTGGTCGAGCGGGGTACGCCAATCGACGCCCACCACATCCGCACCCGCCTCGCCCATGGCCGGCAAAAGGGCTGCCGTATCGACGCCGAAGTGGATACGTGGCACCGAGCTACCACCGAGCTGGCCGTCATGCCCAGCCTCGAGGGCACTGAGCACCGCGGTCGAGTGCGGCAGGACGTACCGGCGGTAGTCCGCTTCGGACAGCGCGCCGGCCCACGAGTCGAACAGCTGGACCGCGCTCACCCCGGCGTCGATCTGTACGCGAAGGAATGTGGCGGCGATCTGCGCCAGCCGAGCACAGAGCGCGTGCCACACGTCGGGCGCGCCGTACATCAATGCCTTCGTCTTCACGTGGTGCCTGGACGGTCCACCCTCGACGAGGTAGCTCGCCAGCGTGAACGGCGCGCCGGCGAAGCCAATCAGGGGTACGTCGCCGAGTTCCGCGACGAGCAGCCGCACCGCCTCGCTCACGTACGACACGTCGTCGGGCGCGAGCTCCGGTATGCGATCGAGGTCGGCCATGGACCGGACCGGCTCGGCGACGACCGGCCCGACGCCGGGCTGGATCTCGACGTCCACACCGGCCGCGGACAGCGGGACGACGATGTCGCTGAACAGGATCGCGGCGTCGACGCCATGCCGGCGTACCGGCTGCAGCGTGATCTCGCAGACCAGTTCCGGTCGGCGGCACGACTCGAGCATGCCGACGCCGGTACGGAGCGCGCGATACTCGGGCAGCGACCGGCCCGCTTGGCGCATGAACCACACCGGCGTACGCGAAACCGGCTCGCCACGACACGCGGCGACGAACGGCGAATGACCCAGCTGCGAGTGACTCCCCCGCGAATGATCCAGCGAGTGGCCCGGCGACGGTTCGGTGCCCACGCGGGCCATCATGACACGCCATATCCGGCGCCTTGTCGCGGCGCGGGCGCAAGGGACGCAGGCCACCCGTAAAGGGGGCAGAAGCGGACATCCGGCACACCGCGCCGCCGGTACGTGATCCGTTCGGCGTGCCGTGCGTACGCGCCCCCATCGCCGGGCCATAGGCTTTCCCGCATGGCTCCGGAAAGCACCCCTCCGCCGGCGTTCGCCCGAGCGATCGCCGAGCTGAGGTCGGTCGTAGCGCGTCCGGAGATCGTCGTCGCTGATACTCGCCCGCCGGCCAACCTCGCGCCGTTCGCGTTCGCGCTGAGCGGCACGGTTCAGCGCGCCGGCGAGGAGGTCGCGAGCGGCCGGCTCATCCTGTTGTGCGACCCGGCGGGCCACGACGCGTGGGCCGGCACACAGCGGCTGGTGACCTACGTGACCGCCGAGGTCGAGCCCGACATCGCGACCGATCCGCTGCTTGCGGCGGTGGCGTGGAGTTGGCTCACCGACGCCCTCGAGTCACATGAGGCGGCGTACCGCGCCCCCGGCGGTACGGTCACCACGACCACCTCGACGCGTTTCGGCGACCTCGCCGGCGGGGCGAATACCGCGGACGTCGAGATCCGCGCATCGTGGTCGCCGATCGACGACCGGTTCGCGGCGCACATGCGCGCCTGGTATGCGCTGCTCTCGTCGGCCGCCGGCCTGCCGCCGCCGGGCGTGACGGCGCTGACCGGCCGCGGCGCGACGCACGGCGGCTGACCGCCTCCAAGGTGGGACGGCGTCCGCTCGAACGGCGCAGAGTCCGCTCCAACGGCGCAGCCTCCGCTCGGCGCTCAGCACGCTCGCAGTGCCCAGCCCAGCGTCAGCTCAGGTATTTCTGCGCCGCCGCACAGTCGGCCTCCATCTTTGCCTGTGCCGAATTCTGCAAGATCGTACTGCTGCCCTCGCCGACCGCGGCAAAGAACGCGTCAATGCTGTTGATGCACGTGCCGAGCACAGCCTTTTCCTGCTGCAGCTGTGCGACCTGGCTGCTCGACGCACTGATCTGCTGCTGGAGCTGGGCCTCGCTGGCAGTTGCCGCGGCCAGCGCAGCGTTGAGCCGCTTGATCTGATCCGCGTTCGCGCGGATCGTCGCGTCGCGGTCGCGAACCACGCCGACCTGGCGGTGGTACGCGTTGTCGCGGTCCACGAACAAGTACGACATGACACCGGCACCGATCAGCATCACCGACGCGACAATGCTCACCACGACGAGCGGCCAACGCCTGGCGACCTTCGGCGCCACGTGACTGGACACCGCGGAGTCCCGGTCGGCCGTCACCGTTGGGAGGGTCGCTGTCGGCTGAGTCAGGGTCGTGGACGCCGTCGTGGACGCGGTCGGTACGTGCGATGTGCCGCTCGCGCCAGCGGGTCTGCCCACGACGACCCGACTCGGGATCACCGTCGTGACGACAGCGTCCTCCGTCGATGCAGCCGCCACCTTCGCCGTGGAAGCGATGCTGGTGGACCCAGCACTTGTGGACCCAGCACTTGTGGACCCAGCACTTGTAGACCCAGCACTTGTAGACCCACTGCCGGCGGTCGGCTCAGTCTTCGCCCCGGACAACGGGCCGGGGACAGGCTTCGCTGCAGACTCCGCTGTGGACGCGGCCGTGGACTTGGTCGTGGGTTTGGTCGTGGATTCGGCCGTGGATTCGGTCGTGGATTCGGTCGTGGATTCGGCCGGTGGCTCGGCGGCGGCGTGCGGAACGGCTCCGGCGCCGCCCACCGCGTCCAGGCGTTGCGTGGCTCCAGCGTGGTCGACGGCGGCGCCGCCATTCGTTGCTACCGTGTCGGCCGCCGGCCGTTCAGGCGCCGACATCCCAGGCTCCGACATCTCAGGTTCCGACATCTCAGGCTGTGACATCGCGGCACCTCGGCATCGTGATACCTCCGGCTGACCTTGCCGGTCGTTCTAGACCGGTCCGGGCACCATACCCGCGGCGGCGGGGGCTCGTCCGCCCGTGGGTCGACGCTCGTCGAGCCCGACCATCGTGATCGGCGTGCCGACCCGGCTGTGCCTACGGCACGGGCCGGCACCGTAAGTTGGAGGGGTGACCGACGACGCGCACCGCCATGACGGCGACTTGTCCCGTCGGTCGACTTCCTCCGATGCTACCGAGCCCATCGACACCGACCACACCCTAGCGCCACCCGCGGTGCCACTGACCGTGCCGAGCGGCGGCACTCCGCCGCCGACGGACGACACCGCCGGTCTCACCCGGGCGATCGACATGCTCGCCGCCGGCAGTGGACCGGTGGCGGTCGACGCCGAGCGCGCCTCGGGATATCGCTACTCGTCGCGGGCATACCTGGTGCAGCTCAAGCGTGCCGGCAGTGACACGGTATTGCTCGATCCGCTGCCGTTCGGCGACCTCAGCGCGCTCGCCGCGGTCATCGCCGACGACGAATGGGTGCTGCATGCGGCAAGCCAAGACCTGCCATGCCTGTCGGAGATCGGTCTGCGGCCGACCCGGCTCTTCGACACCGAGATGGCGGCCCGGCTGGCCGGGTTCGAGAGGGTCGGTCTCGCGGCGCTGACCGAATCGCTGCTTGGGTTTTCGCTCGAAAAGCACCACTCAGCGGCGGACTGGTCGACGCGACCGCTGCCCGAATCGTGGCTCACCTACGCGGCGCTCGACGTCGAGTTGCTTGTGGAGCTTCGCAACCTGCTCGCCGTGGAGCTCGCCACACAGGGCAAGGCGCAGTGGGCTGCCGAGGAGTTCAACGCACTGGTCACGCACGGCGGAGCGGCGCCGCGAGTCCGTACCGACCCATGGCGGCGTACGTCCGGCATCCACCGCGTCCGCGGTGCGCGCGCGCTGTCTCGGGTCCGAGCGATGTGGTACGCACGCGACGCGGTCGCGGCCCGCCGCGACGCGGCGCCCGGCCGCGTGCTCGCGGACGCCGCGGTCATCGCGGCCGCCGAGATGGATCCGCGCGACGAGCGGTCGCTACTGCTGTTGCCTGGTTTCGGTGGACGATCCGTGCGCCGGCTGGCCGGCACGTGGCTCGCCGCCCTCGACGATGCGCGTGCGTTGCCCAACGATCAGCTCCCGGTGCCGGTCGCGAATGACGGTCCGCCGCCCGCGCACCGCTGGGCGGAGCGAGACCCGGTCGCGGCCGCGCGCTTGGCTCGCGCGCGCGGCGCGGTCAACGCGATCGCCGCCGAGCATCGTCTTCCGCCCGAGAATCTGATTACGCCGGACACGGTGCGCCGGGTGATGTGGGAACCGCCCGCCGACCCGACCATCGCGGCGATCGGCGCGGCGCTCCGATCACACGGCGCCCGCGAGTGGCAGATTGCGCTCGTCGCCGACGCCATCGCCGACGCCCTGCTGGAATCTTGATCGATCACGTTCGGGATCGGCCACGTTCGGGACCGAACAGTCTAGACCTGAGCAGAACAACCCTGTACGGTGGTGAACATGAGTGTTCACACCGTCGCGGTACGCAAGACGACGAAGCCGTCGTTGCTGGACATTGCCGCCGAGGTGCTGGTCGCCGATCCGGCGGCATCACTCTCCGATGTCGCGGAGGCCGCCGGCATCGGGCGCACCACGCTCCACAAGCACTACGCGACGCGCGATGAGCTGCTGCGCGCGGTCGGACATCGAGCAGTCGACCTGTGGACGCGCGCGATCGACAACGTGGCGGACGACCCGGAGGGCGGCCTGGGCCCGCTCGCCGACGCCATGATCTCGATCGGGCCGCAGCTCGGATTCCTCTGGCGCAGCCCGATCCTCGAGCACATGCCCGACCTCGTCGAACGGTGGACGGCCGTCGAGCTCCGTGCCCTCGCCCTGTTGCAGCGCGCGCGCGACCGCGGCGTCGTGACGCCCGACATCCCGGACTGGTGGCTGCTGCAGACGTTCTACTCGGTCATCTACTCCGCGTGGGAGGCGGTCAAGTCCGGCCGCCTCGCGCCGCGCGACGCACCCGATCTCGCCGTTCGAACGTTGCTCCGCGGGATCGGCGCGGCCACCTAACACCCCCTCGTCGCGGCGACACTCAACGTCGACGCGCGACGGGCACCCGCATCCCCACCGCTGAAGAAGGACACACATGAGTCAACTCGGGCAGACGGTCTCGTTCGCGACGCGGTTGTACCGGCAGCGCGCAAACATCGCCTTCGCCGGACACGTGAAGCGCGACCCGCTAGCACTACTCACGCTGCGGCCGGGGCGCGACGACCCGTACGCGATCTACGAACGCATGCGCACCGCCGGCACTCTCGTCCCGACGAGGCTCGGTAACTGGTCGACCACCAGTCATCGCGTCTGCAAGTCGGTGCTTCGGGACCGGCGGCTCGGGGTACGCCCAGCCGACAGCGGGACACCCGCACCAGACGAGCTTGACCTGTCGTTTCTCGGCATGAATCCGCCGGACCACACCCGGCTGCGGCGCCTGGCGATGCCGGCGTTCAGCCCCAAGATGGTCGCGACGTATCGGCCGCGGATCGTGGGTACGGTAAATGATCTGCTCGACCGCGCCGAGGCGGCCGGCGAATTCGACCTGGTCTCTTCGCTCGCCGCTCCGCTCCCGATCGCGGTCATCACCGATCTGCTTGGCATTCCGAACGCGGATGCGGACGAGTTCGCGCGCCACGGTGTGTTGATCGGCGGTGCGCTGGACGGCATCCGGTCGCTGCGTCACGCCGGCCAGCTCATGGCCAGCGACACGCGGCTGCGCGCGCTCTTCGAGCGGCTCTTCGAGCTGCGACGCGTCGAGCCTGGCGACGACATCGTCAGCCAAGTGGTCGCCGCCGAGGGGGACCAGGTCCGGCCGGCGGAGATGCTGCCGTTCTGCTCGTTGTTGTTGGTGGCCGGCTTCGAGACGACGGTGAACCTGATCGGCAACGGCGTGGTGGCGTTGCTGTCCAACCACGAGCAGTGGGATGCCCTGTGCGCGGATCCGGAGGCGATGGCGCCGAAGGCGGTCGAGGAAGTGCTGCGCTTCGACCCGCCGGTGCAGCGGACCGGCCGCGTCGCGCTCGAGCCACTCGAACTCGAGGGCAAGTCGGTGCGCAAGGACCAGTTCGTGGTCACGCTGATCGGCGCGGCAAACCGCGACCCAGACGTGTACGACCGCCCGAACGTGTTCGACATCAACAGAGCCGACACGACCGACCACCTCGCGTTCTCCAGCGGCATCCACTACTGCGTCGGCGCACCGCTGGCGACGCTGGAGGCGACCATCGCCCTGCAGGTGCTCGCCGAGCGGATGCCGCGGCTGCGCCGAAGCGGAGCGGTACGCCGCCGGAACGCCACCACGATCCGCGGACCGATCCGTCTGCCGGTGGCGGCCGGCGCGCGCCGAACTCGCGTCGCGGCCACCACAAGCGAACCGGCCGCGAGCTAGCCCACTGCGAGCTAGCCCGCCGCCGGCACTGGCTCACCGTTGGCCTACCCCACCGTTGGCACAGCCTCGACAGCGCCGAGGTCGGCCAGGCACGCGTCGGTCAGCCCGTCCATCGTGACCGGCACCGTACGATGGGCAAGCCACGCTTCGCGGTCGAGGCGGTAGCGATCGTGCACCACGGCTTCGCCACGTGCGACGAGGCGGTCCATGCCATCGGGCACGTACCCCAATTTGCGCGAGATTGCGTTCGACGCCGCGTTGTCCCGGTGCGCGGCGGACGTCGCCTCACGGGCACCGAGGCCCTCGAATGCGAGGTGCAGCACGGCGGCGCGCATCTGGGTGCCGATGCCTCGGCCCTGGAAGCGTTGCCCGATCCACGAACCGGTGTGCACCTCACGCAGCACGCCAAAGTCGGTCGCGCCGATGTCCTGGATGCCGACCGGTTCGCCGTCGGCGAGTACGCAAACGGCAGGTGCCAGTCCTGCGCTGTCGCGGCGGCGATGACCGTCATGTTGTACGTGATCACCGACCGTCCGCGTACGTCCGGCGTCGAGTCCGTCCACGGCACGACAAACGGCATCCAGCTCGGGTCGTGTACGCCATCCGCGGCGACATCCGCCAACCGAGCGAGGTCGTCCAGATCGGGCAGACGGAGCTCGAGACTCGGGGTACGCAACCGGATGCGGTACGCCGGATAGTGATCGGTGAGCATGTCCCATCGTGGCGGACCGTCCGGCGCGCCGTCACGTGATATACCGGCGGCAGACCCGCGGCACGGCAACAACGGGGGCAGTGATGACGACAACCGCGCTCGTGCTCGGCAGTGGCGGCCAGACCGGTGCCGCATGGGAGCTCGGGATCCTTGCCGGCCTCGCCGACGAGGGCATCGATCTCACCGATGCCGATACCGTGGTCGGCACATCCGCCGGCTCGGTGGTCGGCGCGCAGATTCGCGCCGGCGTGTCGGTCGAGCGCCTCTACGCCGATCAGCTCGCGCCGCCGACGCATGAGATTGCCGCGCGGATCGGAGTTCGGTTCTGGCTCATGGTCACCGCGGCCGTGTTGCGGTCGTCGGACCCGGTTCGATTCCGCCAACGCATTGGCGTGCGCGCGTTGCGTGCCAAGACGATTCCCGCGGACCGCCGACGCGAGGTGGTCGCGACCCGGCTGCCGTCCCGCGATTGGCCGGACGGTCGGCTGCTGATCGTCGCCGTCGACGCGGTGACCGGCGCGGACGCGGTGTTCGACCGGAATTCCGGCGTATCACTTGCGGACGCGGTCACGGCAAGCTGTGCGGTGCCGACAATCTGGCCGTGCACGCCGATCGGCGGCCGGCGCTTCATGGACGGCGGGCTGCGATCGTGGGCGAACGCGGATCTCGCCGCCGGCGCGGACCGCGTGGTCGTCCTCGCACCGATGTATCGAGGCGGCGGCCCGATGCGGCCGGTCGCGGAACAGGTGGCGATGCTGCGCGAGACCGCATCGGTCGCCGTCGTCGTCCCGGACGCCGATTCGGCCGCGGCGATGGGCGGCAACGTCCTCGATCCGTCCCGTCGAGCACCGTCCGCCGAAGCCGGCCGACGGCAGGCTTCGCATGTCGCGCAGGACGTACGCGACGTGTGGATGCCGGCGCGATGACCACCGATCCGATGAACACCGAAACCGGCTCGCAACACCAAGATCACGCTCGAGATCGTTGGGCGTCGTGGTTGCTGGAGAAGAGATTCGGCGGCGACGCTGGCCAGCGCGAACGGACGCTTGCCTACCTTGCGGACGTTCGCGAGGAGGTGCTCCGGCGTGCCCAGATCCGGCCGGGTGACACGCTGCTCGATGTCGGGTGCGGCGACGGCCTGATCGGATTCGGTGCCGCCGATCTTGTCGGTCCGTCCGGCCACGTCGTGCTGAGCGATATCTCCGCCGATCTGCTCGCCGTCTGCCGCGAGATCGCCGCCGCCATGCGAGCCACTTCCGTGGGTACGGACAACCAACGGTTCTCGTTCGTACAGACCGGACTGCCGGCCCTCGACGCGATCGACTCGCAGTCCGTCGACGTCGCCACCACACGTTCCGTGCTGATCTATGTGGCCGACATCGCGGCATCGTTCGCCGCGTTGCATCGGGTGCTGCGGCCGGGCGGCCGGCTGTCAATCTTCGAGCCGATCAATCGATTCGGCGTGGACGACCGGCCGAATCGCCTGTGGGGCTGGGGATTCGACATGACCGGCATGGAGTCGATCGCCGCGAAGGTTCGAGCGCAACACGACACGTACGACCTCGGCACCATGCTCGGCTTCGACGAACGGGACCTGATTCGCGAGGCCGAGGCCGCCGGATTCGTGGACATCCGGATGACGTACCAGGCCGAGATCACGCGCCAGCACGACAACACACACGGTAGTGACACGCGCGGCCGTGACACACGTTCCGAATACACAGTGGAATCGCTACTCGCGATGGCGCCCAATCCCCTCGTACCCACGTTGGGTGAAGTCGTGTCGGCGGCGCTCGAGCCGGCCGAGGAGGCCGCGTTCCGCGAACGAATCGCGCGCGAACTCGCCGCCGGCCGTCGCGAAATTCGGTTGGCAACGACGTATCTGTCGGCGCACCGGGCCTGACGCCGACGTGTGGCCGGAACCACAAGCGAGGTCGGTCGCGAGCGCGCGTTACTCGTGAGTAACATAGCGAGGTGCGCATCCAACGCGCACCGCAGGAGGCCACCATGCCCCGATCCGTCCGCGACGTCGTGTTCGTCGACGGTGTGCGTACCCCGTTCGGCAAGGCCGGCGGCATGTACGCGAACACCCGCGCCGACGACCTCGTGATCCGTTGCATCCGCGAGCTGATGTCGCGCAACCCCGGCCTGCCACCGGAACGCGTGGACGAGGTCGCGATCGCAGCCACCACGCAGATCGGCGACCAAGGACTCACCATCGGCCGGACCGCCGCGCTGCTCGCCGGACTGCCCAAGTCGGTGCCGGGCTTTGCCATCGACCGCATGTGCGCCGGCGCGATGACCGCGGTCACCACCGTCTCGTCCGCGATCGCGGTCGGTGCCTATGACGTCGCGATCGCCGGTGGCGTCGAGCACATGGGCCGCCACCCGATGGGCGAAGGCGTCGACCCGAATCCGCGCATCATCGCCGAGCAGCTCGTCGACCCTTCGGCGCTGGTCATGGGCCAGACCGCCGAGAACCTGCACGACCTCGCGCCGGACATCACCAAGGCGCGCGCCGACGCATTCGGCCTTGCCTCGCAGGAGAAGACCGCGAAGGCGTATGCGAACGGCAAGCTGCAGCCGGATCTCGTGCCGGTCGCGATCCGTGACGAGGACGGCGCGTGGGGCCTGGCGACCGTCGACGAGGCGCCGCGCGAGACGTCGCTTGCGAAACTGGCCGATCTGCGGACGCCGTTCCGGCCGCACGGCAAGGTGACCGCCGGCAATTCCGCCGGACTCAACGACGGTGCGACGGCGTGCCTGCTCGCTGCCGAGGACGTCGCGCGTGAGTTGGGCCTGCCGATCGGCATGCGGCTGGTGAGCTACGGCTTCGTCGGTGTGGCGCCGGAGGTGATGGGCATCGGCCCGATCCCGTCGACGGAGAAGGCGCTGCGGCTTGCCGGCCTGTCCATCGACGACATCGGCCTGTTCGAATTGAACGAGGCGTTCGCCGTGCAGGTGCTCGCATTCCTCGACCATTTCGGCATCGCCGACGACGACCCGAGAGTGAATCCGTGGGGCGGTGCGATAGCGGTCGGGCACCCGTTGGCGTCGTCTGGCGTACGGCTCATGACGCAACTGTCGCGCCACTTCGCCGAGCATCCGGACGTCCGCTACGGCCTGGTCGCGATGTGCATCGGCATCGGCATGGGCGGCACGGTGATCTGGGAGAACCCCGCGTGGACCGAGAAGGGCAGCGCAGCATGAGCATCGACACCGCCCCGTCCGGCCGTACCGTGGCCGACCCCGGCGCGCTTCCCGACGAGGTCGTCACGCACGCGAAGCTCCGATTCGTCCGCGTGCCCGGGCTCGACAAGCCGGCCGCGCTGATCACGCTCGACAACGGGTTCGACCACACGAAGCCGAACACGTTCGGACCTGGCGGACTCGCGAGCCTGGATGCCGCGATCACCGAGGCGGTCGCCGCGTCGCCCGCGTTCATCGCGTTGACCGGCAAGCCGTTCGTGTTCAGCGTGGGCGCCGACGTCACCGGTATGCCGCGCATCACCACCCGCGAACAAGCCGTCGACGTCGGCCGGCTGGGCCATCGAGTCTTCGGCCGATTGCGCCACCGGGCTGCGGACGGTGCCACTGTGCCGACGTTCGCGTTCGTCAACGGCGCGGCGATGGGTGGCGGACTCGAGGTGGCGCTGCACTGCGACTACCGCACGGTTTCGTCGGGCGCCGCGGCGATCGCGTTGCCCGAGGTCTCGCTCGGCCTCGTTCCGGCGTGGGGCGGCACGCAACTGCTGCCGAACCTGATCGGCGTCATCGGTGCCGCCAAGGTGATCGTGGAGAACCCGTTGACCCTGAACAAGATGCTCCGCCCGGCCGAGGCGCGGGAGCTCGGAATGTTCGACGCGATGTTCGAACCGGCCGACTTCTTGGAGCGGTCGCTTGCCTGGGCCGCCGGCGTGGTGCGTGGCGACATCGTGGTCGAGCGGCCGGAGGTCGACCGCAGTGAGATGTGGGACGCCGTGATCGGGTTTGCGCGTAGCACGCTCGACGAACGGCTGCACGGCGCGCCCGCCGCACCGTACCGGGCGCTCGATCTGCTCGCGCTCGCGAAGCGCGCATCGTTCACAGACGGCACCGCCGCCGAGGACCAAGCACTTGGCGACCTCGTCGTCTCGGATCAGTTGCGCGCCGGCCTGTACGCGTTCGACCTCGTACAGCGGCGGGCAAAGCGACCGGCCGGTGCGCCGTCGCCAGCCATGGCGCGCGACGTGACGAAGGTCGGCATCGTCGGCGCGGGTCTGATGGCCGGCCAGATCGCGCTGCTGTTCGCGCGCCGGCTCGAGGTTCCGATCGTGCTGACCGACCTCGACGCGGAACGGGTCGCCAACGGCGTGGCATACGTACACGGGGAGATCGACAAGCTCTTTGCCAAGGGCCGGCTGGACGACCGGACGGCGGCCAAGCTGCGCGGGTTGGTCACCGGATCGACGGACAAGGCCGCGTTCGCCGACGCCGATCTCGTGCTCGAGGCGGTGTTCGAGGACCTGCCCGTCAAGAAGAAGGTCTGGGCCGAGGTCGAGCAGATTGTGACGCCGGAGTGCGTGCTCGCCACGAATACGTCGTCGTTGTCGGTCACCGCGATGGCCGCCGACCTCGCCCATCCCGAGCGCGTGGTCGGCATGCACTTCTTCAACCCGGTGGCCGTGATGCCGCTGCTCGAGGTGGTGCGCGCCGCGCGTACCGACGACGCCGCGCTGGCCACTGCCTTCGCGGTCGGCAAACGCCTGCGCAAGTCGTGCGTGCTCGTCAAGGACGCCCCGTCGTTCGTGGTCAACCGCTTGTTAACGCGCTTCCTCGGCGAGGTCTATCGCGCCGTCGACGGCGGCACCCCGATCGATGTCGCGAACCAGGCCCTCGATCCGCTCGGCCTGCCGATGCGGCCCCTTGCGTTGCTCGGCATGGTCGGCCCAGCGGTCGCGTTGCATGTCAGCGAGACGCTGCACGACGCGTTCCCCGAGCGGTTCGGAGTGTCGGCGAACCTGGCGCGGCTAGTGAACGCGGGAAAGCCAGGATTCCTCACCCGCGACGGGGAGATCGACCCGGACGTTGTCGCTCTGTTGCAGGTCGGCGACACACCGATGACCGCGGACGCGGTACGTGGTCGAGCGTTGGAGGCGCTGGCCGCCGAGATCCGGTTGATGCTCGACGAGGGCGTCGTCGCGGAGCCGCAGGACGTCGACCTGTGCATGATCCTTGGTGCCGGCTGGCCGTTCTACAACGGCGGCATCACGCCCTATCTGGACCGCACCGGCGTCGCCGCGCGCGTCACCGGCCGACGCTTCCTCGCGCCCGGCATCGCGTCCGTGCCACTATGACCAGCGCAGTCGCACTGCGGTAACAAATCCGACCGCGCTCCGTTCGACTCACCATCCCGTCGACACCCGTCCCGTCGACACCGGGCACCGCACCGCGGCGTAGGGGCAACGCCTGCACCCTGACCAGGTGCGCATCGCTTCGGCGGAGCGGAACGAGCCCGCCGAGTCCCCGAACCGGCATCGGGGGAATCCCGCATCGGGGTAGGGCTGGCCCCACCCCGAAATCGGGGGCATCCCGCATCGATCATCGTTGCCGTTTCAACGAGTCTGTTGCCATCACAAATCTTGCAGGAGGTCGTTCATGGCAACGAATTCGTCCGCGGCGCGCGGTGGCGCCGCGGCTGGCACTTCGAGACCGGCGCGGATGAATTCGCCGACCGGTCGCGGCGCGATCGCAGCAGTCGGTCGCGCCTGCTTCCGCTTCCGGTGGCTCGTGGTGGTCGTGTGGGTCGCGATCGCGGTCGCCGGATTCCTGGCGAGTGGACCGGTCTCCGCGGGTCTGTCCGACGAGCCGGGTGCGAACTCTCTCGAATCGGTACAGGGCGACAACATTCTTAACAACCAAAGTCAGGTCGGTCCGGACGTCCTCGGTGAGGTCACCGGCGTCGACCCGACCACCGCGGACGTACGCGCCGCGGTGCTCGCCAGCGCGGCGTCGATCGGCCACATCTCCGGCGTACGGTCGGTGGCCACGCCGTACGACGCCGGGGTGCCCGCCGCGCAGTCGCGGCATCTGCTCGCCAACGACGGCCGCGGGCTGCTCGTTGACGTCACGTTGGCCGATCTCGACGACGCGCCGCAGAAGACCGCGGTGGACGCGGTCTCCAAGCAACTCGACGCGCTCGGCACCACGCTGCGAGCCCGAGCGCCGGATGCCCGCGTGCTGCTCGGTGGCGACGCGGTGCTGAACGATCAGGTGAACAAGCAGGTAAGCCGCGACCTGTCGCTGGCCGAAGGCCTGTCGTTGCCGCTCACGCTCGTGGTGCTCGTCTTCGTGTTCGGCGGTCTGCTGGCGGCCGGCATCCCGGTCATCGCGGCGATCCTGTCGGTGTTCGCGGGCATGCTCGGGCTGCTCGGCTTCGAGCACATCACGAACATCGACGACAACGCGACGATCGTCGTGACGCTGCTCGGGCTCGGACTGTCCATCGACTATGGACTGTTGCTGGTAGCCCGCTACCGCGAGGAGTTGGCCCACGGGTACGCCCCGGAGCAGGCGATCGGACGCGCCTGGTCGACGGCCGGACGTACCATCGCGTTTTCCGCGCTGACCGTGGCCGGATCGCTGTGCGGTCTGATCGTCTTCGGAGTCACGTCCATGACGGCACTCGGGGTCGCCGGTGTCTCGATCGCCGCCGTCGCGATGCTCGTGGCGCTCACCGGTTCGGCCGCGCTGATCGGCTTCGCACGCAAGCGGATCCGGCCGTCGAAGCGCGCGCTCGCCCGCGCCGCCCGACACGCCGCTCGCACCGCGACACCGATCGCTCGCGCGTACAGCGCGGACGGCACTGACCGGGATCTCAGCGAGAAGGGATTCTTCGCTGGCCTCGCACGTATGGTGCAGCGCCGCCCGCTCGTGACGTTCGTGGCGACCGCGCTCGTCCTGCTTGCCATGGGACTGCCGCTGCTAGGCACCACGACGCACATCGGGGACGTCAAGGGTCTGCCACCGTCGCTGTCCTCGGTGCAGGTCGCGAACGACCTCTCCAGCCGGTACGGCCGACCGAGTGACCCAGCCGTCATCGTGCTGGCGCGCACCAATCCGGGCCCGCTGAACGACTGGGCGACCCGCTTCGAGCACGCGCCGGGCGTGGTGGACGTCACGCCAGCTACGCAGGTCGGACCCGGCCTATCGACCGTCCAGATCTACGTAGCCGGTGACCCGGAAGGCACTGCCGGCCGCAAGCTCGTCGGGCTGGTACGCGCGGATCGACCGGCCGGCGTGCAGTCCTGGGTGACCGGCAACGCCGCGCTCCTGGACGACATCCTCGGGCTGATCGGGCAGCGGTTGCCGCTGGCCATCGCGGTGACCGTGGTGGCGATGTTCGTGCTGCTGTTCCTCATGACCGGCTCGCTCGTCGTGCCGCTCAAGGCGATCGTGATGAATATGTTGTCGCTGGGCGCCACGGTCGGCGTGATGAACCTGGTGTTCCAACACGGGTACGGCAGCGGCCTGCTGCACACGCTCACTACCGGCAGCCTCGATCCGTTCGTCATCGTCGGTGTGCTCGCGTTCGCGTTCGGCCTGTCGATGGACTACGAGGTGTTCCTGCTCTCGCGCATCAAGGAGTTCGTGGACCGTGGTGATCCGACCGACGTCGCGGTGCGGCGCGGGTTGCAGCGCACCGGTCGCGTCATCACCTCGGCCGCACTGCTGATGGTCATCGTGTTCGGGTGCTTCCTGGTCGGCCGTACGTCGAACACGCAGCAAATCGGGCTCGGCCTCGCCTCGGCGATCGCTATCGACGCCACACTCGTACGGTGTGTGCTCGTACCGGCGACGATGACGTTGCTCGGCAAGTGGAACTGGTGGGCGCCACGGCCGCTGGCCCGGTGGCACGCGCGGCACTTCGCGACGCTCACGCCGGAGCCGGCCCCGTCGGTGGCTCCGGAGCCGGTGCCGCTGGCCGGCGTACGGTGACGGCTGCGCCGGTCACGTCCTCGCGCTCCATGCGCCCGGGCGTGACCGGCGCTTCAGTCTGCGGCCCACGCAAGCCGTTGCCGCCGTCACCACGTCCGGGCCTCGGCGCCTCACGCTCACGGGCACGCGCACGGGAACGGATAACCATCGGCATGCCGCCGCGGGGGCGAAGCGTGACCCGCGGCGTCATGCCGACCCGGTGCGCCGGGACCGGGACCATCGCCCAGTGCCGAGACGTATGCGCCAGCACGAGGGCGATCTCCATCAACGCGAACGTATTGCCGATGCACATGCGTGGCCCGCCGCCGAACGGGAAGAACGCGTGTCGAGACTCTGGCGTGCCGACGTAGTCGCCGCCGGGGCTCAACCATCGCGCCGGCTCGAACACCGTCGCGTCCCGCCACAGTGCCGGATCCCGGTGTACGACGAACGGGCTCATCAGGATCGTCGTACCGGCCGGGACGTGGAATCCGGCAAGCGTTACATCGGTGGCGGCGTGCCGCACGAGGATCCACGCGGGCGGGTAGAGCCGCATCGACTCGTCCACCACGGCACGCGCGTACGGCAGCCGGGCGATGTCGTCCACGCCGGGCAAACGACCGCCGTCGAGCACCGAGTCCAACTCGGCATGCAGCGTCGCGGCGACGTCGGGACTGCCGGCCAACAGGTGGTACGCCCACGACAGCGCATTCGTCGACGTCTCGTGACCGGCCAGCAGCAACGTCAGCACCTCGTCGCGGACGTCCTGACCGGTCATGCCGCCGCCATCCGCGCCATCGGCGGCACCCACGTCGCGCGCCTCGAGCAACCACGACAACACGTCGTGCCGCGGCACGTCAGAGCCGCGGCGTGCAGAGATCAGATTATTGATCATGGCATCGATGTCGCCGAGCGCCGCCCGTCGCGCCGCGAGTGCTCGGTCGCCGAATCGGCGCGCGAATGCGACCAGAATGACGTTCGCGCCGGGACCTCGCATCGTCGAGTTCACCGCGGTTGCGATCATCTCGGCGTCGGCACCGGTCACCTCGACGTCGAACACGGTGCGGGTGAGCACCCGCAGCGTCGTCGCGGCGAACGCGGCGTGCAGGTCGACCGTCATACCGTCGCGCCAACCGTCCGTCATCGCGGCTGCCTCCTCGGCCATCACGGACGCGTACGACGCGATGCGCGCGTGGTGGAACGCCGGCTGGATCAGGCGCCGCTGCCGCTTGTGGTGTTCGCCGCGACTGGTCAGCAGTCCGTTGCCGAGCACCGCACGCAACGGTGTGTCACCGGGCTCGCCGCCGGCGATGCCCAAGCCCATTCCCTTGGGAAACGCGTGCTGATCCACGAGTACGGTTCGCGTCGCGTCGGGATCGGTGAGCAAGACGACCGGCCCGCGGCCGAGTTTGAGACGAACCAGCCGACCGTGGCGGGCGGCGGCGCGCTGCAGAAACCGCGGCGCGTCCAGGGCCATGCCGGCCAAGTGGGCGGCGCGTGTCCCGGCCGCCGTCGGCACCTCGTCGAAAGTCGGCATCGCGTTCAAAGTCGGCGTCGCGTTCAAAGTCGGCATCGCGCTCCTCGAAGCGGCCGATGAGGATACCTACTCAAGCGTAACCATCGGCGCGGGGCAACCCGCTGCCAGCCGACGCTGCCAGCCGACGCTGCCAGCCGCGGCAGAGGTTTAGCCGCCGTCCGGCGGCATCGCCGCGGCCGACCGTTGCGCGGTGGCCCCCAGCTCCTTCTCGATGTCGGCGTTGCCGAACCGTGACGACAACTCGTCGCGTTCCGTCGCATTCGAGCCAGCCGTCGCCGTCGCCGGCACCGGAGCTGCGATCCGGATCGCATCGAAGTCGATCTCGTTCGGCTCGTAGCCACGCAACCACGAGAACCCGCGGACCACCGTCCAGATCACGATCGCGGTCATCACGAACGACATCGGACCCTGCAAATATCTGGTGAACCCACTGCCGTCCGGCATGATGATGCACGACACGACGGCGATCGTGATCACGTACCACCGGATCCTCGCCTTGGTCGCGGCGAACATCGCAAGTGGCCAGACGAGATACCACGGCTGCACAACGGGCGCGAGGAAGATCGTGGTGAGCAGTGCCAGCCCGGCACCGTAGAGCGGATTGTGGTTGCGCGAATGCCACAAGATCGTCAGCAGCGCCACCGGCAACACGATCAGCGCGACGAGGCGGCACATCGGTATCGCGTCGAAGTGCCCGCCAAACGGCCGCTGCAGATAGTTGATCGTCAGGCCCACCGCGGTCGGCGGCGACGTCCAGGTGTCCGAGTCACCGGCGTGCGATAACGCGGTGATCCACCCGAACATGCCGAGGCCGGAACCCCAGGACAGGACAAGCAGCGTGGCCAACGCGGCGCCCATCACCGCGATCGATCGTCGCAGCAGCACGCCCACCGAGGGCAGCATCGGGGCGCCCGCCGCGAACAACGCGGCGAACGGCAACACCGCCCCCATCGTGGTCTTCACGGCGATCGACAGGCCGATCAGGACACCGCCGATGACCAGCGCACTCATCCGGTGCGAGCGGGTGCCGACCAACGCGAGACCGGCAAGCAGCAGGCCAAGTGTCAGCGCATCGTTGTGGCCGCCGCCGACGAAGTGGACCACGACCATGGGGCACGCCAGCACGAGCCACAACGCGCGATCCACGGGTACGCCGACGCGACGCGCGAGCACCGGCAGGAATGCCGCGATCATGACCACGCCGAGAATCGCCGTCACGCGGAACACGATGATGGCGGTGTTCAACGAAGCCGTCTTCGCGGCGGCACCGGCGATCATCAGGAACAGCGGGCCGTACGGCGCCGGGGTGTCACGCCAGATCACTGACACCGAATCGAGCCACTGGCACGGCAGGACGGCGACACCCTCCTGGTAGGGGCTGTGCCCGGCGGCGACAACCGCACCCTGGCAGGCGTACGCGTAGACGTCTCGACTGCCGATCGGGGGGCACAAGATCATCGGCAACGTCCACATCGCCGCCGTGATGGTGACCCAACGGCCGGTCAGCAGACCCGTACCGATCAGGTGCCGGCCGAGCCACCAGGCGCTCACCAGGCTGCCGGTACCGATGCCCCACAGTGTGTAGATCAGCGCGCCGTGCGGCCCTTCGGCGATCGTGACCGGTGTCGCGGTCGGATCGAGCGTGGGAAAGGCGCCGCCCACGAAGGCGGAGATGCCGAGCAGGACACTACCGGCGAAGCCGAGCCAGCGTATGGTGTCAGGCCGTCGAGTCAGGCCACGTACGCCGACGGGTGTCATCGTCATGCAGTGTTCTCCTCACGCCGCCCGCGATGCTATACCGAGCGGATCACGGCTGAGTCGCGTCCGACCATGCCCGTGACTCGTATGCCCGGTCCGTCGGTTACCCATGCGCTGACATATCTCCAGCACACGCGGCCGATGTCCCATTACGCCTATACAGCATCATGCGGCTGTCCGGTTCGCGCCTTCGGAACCACGGATTCGCAGCCTCAATTCAGCTGTCCTCAGGCGACGTGAACCTTCTGCCGGCATGAACGAGGGCCGGCGGGTACGTGTCGGTCCTGAACGCTCCTGGTCGCCCGGCCACTCCCGGCTCAAGCATGGAAGATCTTTTCGAACACCGCGCGGGCGTGCCGCAGCGTGCGCAGGTAGTCGTCGACGAACTCGCCGCCATCCCGCCGGCGAGCAGCACCGCCGGCGGGGCCGTCGGTGCCCAAAACCCGCACCAGGCCGGCGAGTTCGACGCCTTGTCGTGGCACCTGATCGGTCGGACGGCCCCGAACCATCATCAGCGCGTTGCGCACCCGGCTCGCCAATGTCCACGCCGCCGCGAGTGCGTCGGAGTCGGCGGATGAGACGAGATCGGCCGAACGTGCCACGTCGAGCGCCCCGAGCGTGCTGGTGGTCCGCAGGCCCTCGATGCGGTGGCCGTGCCGGAGCTGGAGCAACTGCACCGCCCACTCCACATCGGTGAGTGCGCCGCGCCCGAGCTTGGCGTGCATCGCGGGATCGGCGCCACGTGGCAGGCGTTCGGTATCCACGCGCGCCTTGATCCGCCGGATCTCCATGACCTGCGCCGGAGTGAGGCCTCCGGGCGGATAGCGGACACTGTTGGCGAACGCGAGGAACCGATCACCCAGGTCCTCGTCACCGGCGACGAATCTGGCGCGCAACAACGCTTGCGACTCCCACACCTTCGACCAGCGCGCGTAATACTGCCGGTACGCGGCGAGACTGCGCACCAGCGGACCCTGCCGTCCCTCCGGGCGAAGGTCCGCGTCGATGGCCAGCGGTGGCTCCGGAGCCGGCGCGCTCAGCACCCGCCGCAGTTGCTCGGCCACGCCGTGCGCGATGCCACTGGCCACGTCATCGGCGACGCCGGGCGGCGGTTCGTAGACGAAAAGCACGTCCGCGTCGGACGCGAAACTCACCTCACGCCCACCCAACCGACCGACGCCGATGATCGCGAAGCGAAGGTCGGCCGCGCCGGTCGGCGCCGTCTCACGTGCCGTGTCGAGCGCGCTGACGAGTGCGGTGTCGAGCGTCGCGGCCAAGGTGGCGTCGGTGATATCGGCGAGCGCCGCGCCGACCTCGATCACGTCGCCGAGACCATCGAGCCGGGTACCCGTGCCGGTGCTTGCCATCTCCGCGCCCAGCAGGTCTCCGCACGCGATCCGGAACAGTTCGCGCCGACGCAGCGCGCGCACCGCGTTCGCGGCGGAGACCGGGTCGTGATGCCGCGCGGCCGCCGCGCGAAAGCCAGCGAACAACACTTCGCGGGCACGAGGCGTGAGTTCCCGGTCGTCGGCGAGCAGCCGCAACGCTTCGGGATCGCGGGTCAGCAGGTCGGTGACGTAGCGCGACCGGCCGAGCAGCGTCGCGAGCCGCATCGCGACCGGGCCCTCGTCCCGAAGCAGGCGTAGGTACCACGGGCTCGCGCCGAGCGCGTCGGACACCTGTCGATAGGCGAGCAGGCCGCGGTCCGGCTCGGTCTCGTCGGCGAACTCGGACAGCAGCACCGGCAGCAGCGTGCGCTGGATCGCGGCGGTACGCGACACGCCCTCGGTCAGCGCCTGGATGTGCCGCAGCGCACCGGCCGGGTCGGCATAGCCGAGCACCTCCAAACGACTGCGCGCCGCATCGGTCGACAATGTCAGGTGCTGGCTCGGCACCCGCGCGACCGCGTCGAGCAGCGGGCGGTAGAGCAGCTTCGCGTGCAGCCGCCGAACCTCGGCGCTGTGCGCGACCCAATCGGCTCGGAACGCCGCGACGGCGTCCCGGTCGGCGGTGGCGTGGTAGCCGAGCGCGTGCGCGAGCCAGCGAAGCGCGCTCGCCTCCTGCGGCGTGGTCGCCGCCGGTACGGTGTGCGTACGCCGCAACCGTTGCAGTTGCAGGCGATGCTCCACGGTACGCAGGAACCGGTACGCCCGGATCAGTGCGTCCGCGTCGTCCCGACCGACGTACCCCCCAGCGCTCAGGGCCGCTAGCCCGTCGATGGTCCCGGGTACTCGCAGCGACTCGTCGGCCCGACCGTGTACGAGCTGCAGCAGCTGGACCGCGAACTCGATGTCCCGCAGGCCGCCGGGGCCTCGCTTGATCTCGCGATCGACTTCGTCCCGTGGCACCGAGTCGATGATTCGGCGCCGCATGGCTCGGATGTCGTCGACCGCCTCCGGGCGCTCCGCCGCGTGCCACACCAGTTCCTGCAGATCGGCCAGCCAACGGGTGCCGAGCGCGATGTCGCCGGCCACCGGCCTCGCCTTGAGAAGCGCTTGGAACTCCCAGGTGCGTGCCCACTTCCGATAGTAGGCAAGGTGGCCCGCGATGGTCCGCACCAGCGGGCCGCGGCCGCCCTCCGGTCGCAACGACGCGTCGACGGGCCACGCGACCTGTGCGCAGATCTGCATGAGGCGCACCGCGACCGACGTCGCCGGTTCGAGGTCTTCGTCGGTGGCGCAGACGTAGACCACGTCCACGTCGGACACATAGTTCAGTTCGCCGCCGCCGCACTTGCCCATCGCGATCACGGCAAGGCGGGTGTGGGCGGGATGTGTCTCGGGCGTACCGCCGGCGAACGTGAACGCGACCCGAAGCGTCTCCTCGGCGAGTCGGGTGAGCGCGGACATGGTGGCGCCGACGTCCGCCGATCCGGTCAGGTCCGCCGCCGCGATCCGGAGCAAGGCCCGCCGGTACGCGAGCCGGAGCGCCGCGACATCGTCGGCAGGCACCGGGTCCAGCCGCGCTGGATCGTCCACGGCGCGCGGCCCACCGAGTAGCGAAGATCCGCGAACCGATGAATCGAGCACCCGAGGATCGAGCAGCAGCGCCTCGCCCGGGTTCGCGACCAGGTGATCGCCGAGCGCCGCCGACGCGCCGAGCACGGCGATGAGTGCTTCTTGAAACCGCGGATCGGAGTCGAGCCGCGGCATCACGTCGACCGGGTCGGGCATGCGCGCACCGGCCTCGACGAGACGGGTCAGGGTGCGCTTCGCGAGATCCGGATCGGCCGCGCGCGCCAATGCCTCCAGCACGGTCAGTGCCCGAGCAGCGGCAGCTGGCGTGCCGGCAACACGTCGAGTTCGCCGCGCGCCACCGCCGCGAACCTCGACGCGAACGGCTGCCAGACCTCCTCGACGTCACCCAGCACCGCGGCGCACGACGCGATCACCGTCTCGGCATCGGTACCCAGATCCGCCAGCACCTTCGCGCTGCCCTCATCGTCACGGCCGGCCGCCCAGGTGGTGATCATGTCGGCGTCGCACTCGATGTGGAACTGCAGTCCCCAGGCTCGATCGCCGACGCGGAACGCCTGGTGCGGGTGGCGCGTCGAGGCGGCGAGCAGGGTCGCACCGACCGGCAGCTCGGTGATCTCGTCCTCATGCCACTGTAGTACATCAGGCGCAAATGGTACGTATCGCCATAGTGTGTCGTACTCCGCGGCGTCCCGCCGGGCCACCAGACCGGCGCCGATCTCCGGCCCGGCCGCGCTGCGCTCCACCGTCCCGCCCATCGCGGTGGCCAGCAGCTGACCGCCCAGGCACACGCCGAGCGTCGGCACCTTGTGGCGCACCGCCTTCCGAAGCAGGCTCTCGACCGCCGGGAACCACGGCGCGCCCGGATTGCCGGCGTCGTCGTCATAGGCGTGCTGTTCACCACCGAGCACCACGAACGCCGCGAAGCCCTCGAGATCGGCGGGGAGATCGTCGCCGGCCGCTTGTCCGTGAAGGTACGGCTTGCGCACGTCCATAGAAAGGCCGGCGTCGACGAGCCACTCCCCCAGCCGGCGAGCGTCGTCGGTCGGGTCGTTCTCGATCACCAGCGCGGTGTACGTCACGTCCCCGAGGTTATCCGGGTGGCGGGCCGGACGGTGTTCGAGCGGACTGCGTACCGTGCACCGACAGGCTGGCCGCCCACGCGGCCACCAGGCCGGTCGGCCCGCCGTGGCTACACTCGCGCGGTGACCGTCCGACCACCCGTACTGCTGCCCGGCGACCTGGTCATGCTCGTGTCACCATCCGGGCCGGTCCGGACCGAGCGCGTCGCGGCGGGCGTTGCCCTGCTGGAGGGCTGGGGACTGGTTGTACGGCATGCTCCGGGCACCCTCGACCGGCACGGCTACTTGGCGGGACTCGACGACGCGCGGCTGTCCGGCCTCAACGGGGCGCTGCGCGACCCGAAGGTGCGGGCGGTGATCTGCACGCGGGGCGGGTACGGCGCTCAGCGGATCGTCGACGGGCTGGACGCGACCGCGCTGCGGGACGACCCGAAGCTGCTGGTGGGCTTCTCGGATATCACCGCGCTTCAACTCGCCGCGTGGCGACATGGCCGGCTAGCCAGCGTCTACGCGCCGATGGCGGCGTGGAGCGCAGAACGCACCGGCGCGGCGTCCGCCGAATCGTTGCGCGCCGCGATCATGTCCACCGCCGACGTCGTCCTTCAGGCACGGTCCGACGAGGAGACTTCGGGGGTACGAGTGACCGGACCGGCCGTGGCCGGTGCGCTGATCGGCGGCAACCTGTGCATGATCGCGTCCACCATCGGTACGCCGGACATGCCCGACCTGCACGGCGCGATCCTGCTCATCGAGGACGTCGACGAGCCGCCGTACAAGGTGGATCGCATGCTGACCCAACTGCGGCGATCGGGGGCACTGGACGGGATCGTCGGCGTGGCCGTCGGGCAATTCACGCGATGCAGCGACGGATGGCAGACCACGATCGTCGACGTGCTGCTCGACCGGCTCGGCGACCTCGGCGTACCGATGCTCGGCGGCCTACCGGTCGGGCACGGTCGCGATCAGTTGTCCGTACCGGTGGGTGTT
The DNA here is from genome assembly GCA_035713725.1 of Micromonosporaceae bacterium. GTDB lineage: Bacteria > Actinomycetota > Actinomycetes > Mycobacteriales > Micromonosporaceae > DASQPR01. Next base: position 6,157 of record DASTMZ010000030.1, on the reverse strand, counting down.
CCGGCCACGCTCGATGTCGGCGCCGGCATTCTCACCGCAACCCCCGCGGTGCGGTAACCCGCTTAAAGCGCGCCGAGGTAGCGCTGCCGCTCGTACGGAGTCACGACGCGCCGGTACTCGTCCCACTCCGCGCGCTTGTTGCGCAGGAAGAACTCGAACACGTGCTCGCCTAGCACCTCAGCGACGAAGTCTGACTTGCTCATCACGTCGATGGCCTCGGCGAGGTTGCCGGGCAACGTCTCGTAGCCCATCGCGCGTCGCTCATCGTCGGACAGCGACCACACGTCGTCCTCGGCGCCGGGCGGCAGTTCGTAGCCCTCTTCGATGCCGCGGAGGCCCGCGCCGAGCATGACGGCGTAGGCGAGGTACGGGTTGCACGCCGAGTCGACCGACCGCACCTCGACCCGCGCCGAGTTCGGCTTGCCATACGCCGGCACCCGTACGAGTGCCGACCGGTTCAGGTGGCCCCAGCACACGTAGGCCGGCGACTCGGTGATGCGGCCCTCGATGGGCTGCGGGAACAGTCGCTTATACGAGTTGACCCACTGGTTCGTGATGGCGGCCGATTCCCGGGCGTGAAAAAGCAGGCCGGCGATGAACGACCGCGCCACCTTCGACAGCTTCATCGGATCGGTCGGGTCGTGGAACGCGTTGCGCTCGCCCTCGAACAGCGACAGGTGCGTGTGCATGCCGCTGCCCGGTTGGTCGGTGAACGGCTTCGGCATGAACGTCGCTCGTACCCCGTGCGACAGCGCGACCTCCTTCACGACGTGCCGGAACGTCATGATGTTGTCGGCCGTGGTCAGCGCGTCCGCGTAGCGGAGGTCGATCTCCTGCTGGCCGGGCGCGACCTCGTGGTGGCTGAACTCCACGGAGATGCCGATGCGTTCGAGCGCGAGCACCGCTTGCCGCCGGAAGTCGCGCGCGACGGCATGCGTGGTGTGCTCGAAGTAGCCGCCCGCGTCGACCGGCCGCGGTGCGGCACCGTCCGGCGGGAAGTCCTCGACAAGGAAGAACTCGATCTCCGGATGCGTGTAGAACGTGAAGCCCTTCTCCGCCGCGCGCGACAGTGAGCGCCGCAGCACGTGCCTCGGATCGGCCCAACTCGGCGAGCGGTCCGGCAGCAGGATGTCGCAAAACATCCGCGCGCTCTCGCCAGACAGGCCGCCCTCGAACGGGAACACCTGGAAGGTCGTCGGATCGGGCATCGCGATCATGTCCGATTCGTAGACCCGCGCGAAGCCCTCGATCGCCGAGCCGTCGAAGCCGATGCCCTCCTCGAACGCGGACTCGAGCTCGGCCGGCGCGACCGAGACGCTCTTTAACGTGCCGAGCACATCGGTGAACCAGAGTCGGACAAAACGGATGTCGCGCTCCTCCAAGGTACGGAGCACGAACTCCTGCTGACGCTCCACGGCCAACTCCTCACGGGCTCCCCAGCGGTGGCGGCCGCGCCACCACACCCAGTTCGCAGTCTGCCCGCCGCCCGTTACAGGCTTGTTAAATGCCGTGCTCGGCCCGTCGTCGGCGTGCCGATGTGATCTCGCCGATGTGATGTCGCAGACGTGATCGCGCCGTGCGCCCCGCGCTTTGGGACAATGGAGGTATGCAAGACACCGGCACCACCCGCCTGCGGATCGCACTCGCGCAGGTGAACCCGACCGTCGGCGCCATCGAATCGAACGCCGCCATGGTCCGCGCCACCGTTTCCCGCGCGGCCGATGCCGGCGCGCACCTTGTCGCGTTCCCAGAAATGATGCTGACCGGCTATCCGGTCGAGGATCTGGTGTTCCGCCAGTCGTTCGTCGACACGTCCCGGGCCGCCCTGGTCGACCTCGCCTCGGCGCTCGCCGACGACGGTCTCGGCGACCTGGCGGTGCTGGTCGGATACGTCGACGCGGACGGGCCGGCGCGGATGAGCGCGGATGCCACGCCGGGGCGCGGACCGCGCGACGCCGCCGCTGTGCTCTACCGCGGCGAGGTGGTCGCGCGGTACTACAAACACCATCTGCCGAACTACGGCGTCTTCGACGAGGACCGATACTTCGTGCCGGGTGACACGCTGACCGTGGTGCGCATCGGTGGCGTCGACGTGGCGCTGACCGTGTGCGAGGACATCTGGCAGGCGGGCGGCCCGTTCACCGCGGCCGCTCGGGCCGGCGTCGGGCTGGTGGTGAACATCAACGGGTCGCCGTACGAGCTGAACAAGGACGACGTCCGGCTCGCGCTGGTCCAGCGGCGGGCGGCCGAGGCGGGTGCCACGGTGGCGTACGTCAACATGGTCGGCGGTCAGGACGAGCTCGTCTTCGACGGCGACTCGATGATCGTCGCACCGGACGGCACGCTGATCGCGCGGTCGCCACTGTTCGCCGAGGACCTGCTCGTCGTGGACCTGGACTTGCCGGTCGCAGCCGGGTCCGCCGCGGGCGATCCGGTTGACGACCCAGACGTGGGTACGGGCGGCATGCGCATCCAGCGCGTACCCGTCTCCGGCTTGATGCCGGCATCGGACGGACCCGCCGCGGTCGGCATCGTGTCGGAGCGGATCACGGACGAGGCGGAGATCTGGGCGGCATTGTCGCTCGGGCTCGGCGACTACGTCCGCAAGAACGGCTTCAAGTCCGTCGTGATCGCGCTCTCCGGCGGCATCGACTCGGCCGTGGTGGCCGCGATCGCCTGTGACGCGCTCGGATCGTCGCGCGTCGTCGGCGTATCCATGCCGAGCGCCTATTCGTCGCAGCACTCCCGCGACGACGCGGCCGACCTGGCCAAGCGCACCGGCCTGGACTACCGCGTCGAGCCGATCGCACCGATGGTGGATGCGTTCATGGGCACGCTGCACCTGACCGGGCTGGCCGAGGAGAACCTGCAGGCACGCGTGCGCGGCGTGTTGCTGATGGCGCTGTCCAATCAGGAGAACCACCTCGTGCTCACGACGGGCAACAAGAGCGAGCTGTCGGTCGGATATTCGACGCTGTACGGCGACTCGGTCGGCGGTTTCAATCCGCTGAAGGACGTGCCGAAGCTGCTCGTCTGGCGGCTGGCTCGGTGGCGCAACGCGGACGCGGAGCGCCGCGGCGAGATCCCGCCGATCCCGGAGAACTCGATCAGCAAGCCGCCGAGCGCGGAACTTAGGCCCGGCCAACTCGACTCCGACTCGCTGCCGGACTACCCGGTGCTCGACCCGATCCTGGCCGGCTACGTCGACGGCGACTTGGGCCGCGACGACTTGATTGCGGCCGGCCATGACCCGGCCGCGGTGGACAAGGTGCTGCGGCTCGTCGATTTCTCGGAGTACAAGCGACGGCAGTCCGCACCGGGTACGAAGATCTCCATCAAGGCGTTCGGTCGCGATCGCCGGCTGCCCATCACAAACGGCTGGCGCGAGCGTTCCTGACCGAGGCTGGCAGGTTGTTCAGCCGGACACCTTGACGTCGCGCGTGTCGGCGTCCGTGGCCACCTGAATCTCCGTTGGTTGGCCGTCCGGCGCCACGAGGTCAACGACGGTGGACGCGGTCAGACCCGGTGTCGGCACGTCCACGGCGGCGTGGCCGTAGCGGATTGTGACGCCGGTCAGGTCGCAGTCCGCGTGTCGCACCGTCACGGGTACCCGCTGGACGACGACCGTGCGGCCCGGATGTCCGCACGCCGCGCGGAACTCCGCCGGCACAGCGCCGCTCGTTGACGCGCCGGGTGCGGGACCAGTCGCGATGGCATCTCGGGATGCCGCGCAGCCGGTGGCAATTCCGGCGATCGTCGCGGCGACGACGGACGATGCCACCGTCACCGCGATCCGGCCGCACCGTCGTCGATCGGCCGTCGCGATCCGTGTCACATCTCTCCGACGCCGCCCGGGCACCAGCTGGTTCCACGCCGGCGCCGAGTTCCGCGCTGAGCCGAGTTCGGGGCTGGCGCCGAGTCGCCGTGCCAACTCGCTCGGGTGTGAAATCTTCCACTGATGCCTGCCGAGTCGTGGTGCGACGGTGGGACGATCGGCAGGAATCCGGGGACCCCAGCGCCGCCCCGATCGGACGCGGCGACGGCCTCGAGACGACGCAAGGAGACAACGATGTCCGAACCCACGAACCCACCGCCGACGGTGTCCGAGTCCGCTACCGGGCAACCCGAGGTGACCGCCCTTTACGGCGGCCCGGCCACCCGTCGGGTGCGCACCCGCGACCTCGTGCTCGCCAAGGAACGCGGCGAGAAATGGCCGATGCTCACGAGCTACGACCAGTACACCGCCGGAATCTTCGACGCGGCCGGCATTCCCGTTCTGCTGGTCGGCGACTCGGCCGCCAACAACGTGTACGGCTACGAGACGACCGTACCGGTGACCGTCGACGATCTGCTGCCGCTCGTCCGGGCCGTGGTGCGCGCGACGAAGCACACGCTCGTCGTCGGCGATCTCCCGTTCGGCTCGTACGAGGAGGGGCCGAAGCAGGCGCTGCGCACCGCCGTACGGTTCATGAAAGAGGGCGGCTGCCACGCGGTGAAGCTGGAAGGCGGTCGCCGCTGCGCCAAGCAGATCGCGGCGATTACGCGAGCTGGCATCCCAGTGATGGCGCACATCGGCTTCACACCGCAGAGCGAGCACGCCATCGGTGGATACCGCGTGCAGGGCCGTGGCGACGCGGCCGAAGACGTACACGCAGACGCGCACGCGGTCGCCGACGCCGGTGCGTTCGCCGTGGTGCTGGAAATGGTGCCCGGTGAGATCGCCAAGCGAATCACGCACGAGCTGACCATCCCGACGATCGGCATCGGCGCCGGTCCGGACACCGACGCACAAGTGTTGGTGTGGCAGGACATGGCCGGACTGCGCACCGGCAAGGCGCCGCGGTTCGTCAAGCGCTACGCCGATCTCGCCGCCACGCTAGGCGACGCCACTCGCCGGTACGCCACCGAGGTGCGTTCCGGCGCGTTCCCGACCGCGGAGCACACGTTCGAGTAGGCCTGCCCGGGGAATCGCGTTGGCGCCGCCGCGCGCCGTCGGCCAGACTCCCATGACGTGAGTCAAGTCGACGACGCTTACCCCGGGGACCCTCGGTTCGGGGATCTAGTTGCCGAGGGCGCCGGGGTGCCCACCGAGGGTTGGGACTTCTCCTGGTTCGAGGGTCGGGCGACCGAAGAGCGGCCACCGTGGGGCTATGCGCGGCTACTCGGCCAGCGGATGGCGAGGTTGGCGGTGCGGCCCGACGCGGCGGCGCTCGACCTTCAGACCGGCGGCGGTGAGGTCCTGTCGACCGTTCCCGCCGCTCCCCCGACGCTCGTGGCGACCGAGGCGTGGCCACCGAATCTCGAAGTGGCACGGCGGAACCTGGCGTCGCTCGGCGCGCGCGTCGTCGAAGTCGCCGAGGACGGCGATCTGCCGTTCCCGGACGACTCGTTCGACCTTGTGACGTCGCGCCACCCGGTCGCCGTACGCTGGGACGAGGTGGCTCGCGTGCTGCGGCCCGGCGGCACCTATTTCTCGCAGGACGTCGGCGAGGGATCCGTACAGGAGCTCACCGAATTCATGATGGGCCCGCTGCCGCCGCCAGCCGAATGAAGAGACGCGTGCGCCACGATGGTCGGTGATCGCGGCCGAGGCGAACGGCCTGCGCGTGCTCGATCTTCGTGAGGCGCGCCTGCGCATGGAATTCTTCGACATCGCCGCCGTCGTGCACTTCCTGCGCAAGGTGATCTGGATCGTGCCGGACTTCACCATCGAGGCGTATCGCGAGCGCCTGCGAGCGCTCCACGAGCGGATCGAGGCAGAGGGTCCGTTCGTGGCGCACGCGACCCGATTCCTTATCGAAGCGCGCAAGCCGACCTAACCAGCGCCGTGGGGACGCCCACCCCGGGCCGATGGTCCGAATCGCCGGAACCGGCACGGCGGGCAGCTAAAATTGGTGACTTCACACGGACTTGGCAGTCCGCTCCGGCGGAGCGCTTGATCTTTAGCCGTGCGCCCAATACCTGCCCGTCGGCTAGCTGCCAATTGAGTCCACGTCTCGCGATATGTCACCTCGCCTCGAGCAAGGGAGCACCCGCGTGTCCACGATCCATTTCAAGCAGCGGACCACCGCGACGCCGGAGCAATTCATCGCCGCGGTGACCGATTTCGGGCCGGACCGGTCGGCGGTCTTCGGCAATAGCGCCAACGAATACCTCA
>DASTMZ010000029.1:0-9027 GCA_035713725.1 Micromonosporaceae bacterium | reverse complement strand
GTGCTCGTACCCACTGACGACGGTCCCGAAGTAGCAGAGTGCGTCTGGGCACCGCAGTGGGTGTCGGACGACACCGAGGGCTTCCCCACGTTACTCGGGCTCGCCGGCGACGAGGATCTGCGGCGATCGCAGACCCAGCGGGAGCGTAAAGCCGCCGCGAAGGTCGCCGCCAAGCAGCTCATTCGCGATCACGACCTGCCGATGAAGGTGGTCGCGGTCGACCACGTGGTGGAGGCCGAGGGATCTACCGGCGGCCGTACGACGATCTACTTCACCGCACCGCACCGCGTCGACTTTCGCGCGCTGGTCCGGGACCTCGGCGCCACGCTGCATTGCCGAGTCGAGTTGCGCCAGCTCGCGGCTCGTGACTCGGCGCGCGTACAGGGCGGCATCGGTTCGTGCGGGCGCGACCTGTGTTGCGCCACGTTCCTTACTGACTTCGAACCGGTCAGCATCCGGATGGCCAAGGACCAGGAGCTGCCGCTGAACCCGCTGCGCATCTCCGGCGCCTGCGGCCGGTTGATGTGTTGCCTGAAGTACGAGCACCCGCTGTACCAGCAATTCCAGGCGACCGCCCCGGCGGTCGGCACCCGGGTGAGCACGCCGAACGGCGACGGTCGCGTGGTCGGGCACAGCGTGCCGCGCGACGCCGTCGTCGTACGGATGGACAGCGACGGATCGCGGTGCCACTGTTCGCGTGCGTCGGTGTGCGGGTCGCGGCAGGCCTATGAGGAGCGATACGACGCCGACGCCCCAGCAACGGACGCCGCGACGGATCCCGGGTAGCTCAGCGCACCACGATCGGTGGTTCGGCCAGGCGGTAGGCGATCGGCTTGCGCGGCCGAACCCACGACGCGTGCGCGACGGTGGCCGCCGGGTTCGCCACCCAGCGCCGTCCCACGGTCGGCACCGCGATCGGGAAGATCGTCAACGCGCCGCTCGCGTCGATGCGCAACCGCAGGAAGCTCTTCGAGTCGACGATCGACTGCGCCGAGAACAGCTCGTTGACGTTCACCCCGAAGGTGCTCGCGACGAGCAGGTAGAGGCAGAAGATCACGGTCGCGACCACACCGACCACGACGAGGTAGACCGCGCCGGCGAGAATCGGCAACGGCCACCGTGCGTGCACCGCCGACATGCGCGACAGCAGCCAGGTGGCACCGACGCCGAGCGCGAGCTGCGCGATTCCGTGTAGCAACCCCCATGAGATGCGTCGGAGGTTGCGGCCCGGCCCGCCGGTTGGTGACATCGCGAACGCGACCGCACCGCCGAGGAACAGCAGCGCCATCAGCGCGATCGGCAGTTCCAGCCACTTGCGCTCGAGTGGGCTCGGGTGGGTAAAGAGGCCGATCAAGCTCACCATCAGAAGCGTGTGTACGGTGCCGAGCAGCCCGATGAATCCCGGGTTCCGCGTCGGCGCGCGGAACAACACGCCGCCGGCGTACCGGCGCGATCGGGCCTTGCTCGGGAACGTCTGCCGCAGGCGGTAGGACTGGGTCCGTTCCGCTCGTACCTGACGGGCGTTGGTCGGTGGCGGTGGAACCGCGATCTGCTCGGGCATGCGGTGGGTCGGGTAGAGGTACGCACCGCCGCCGCCGCAGTGGATCAGTTGCCGGCCCGGTCCCTCGTACCGCGCGTAGTGGTGCAGGTCGCCGGAGAGCATCACGCGCACCGGTGCCCCGGTCGGCGCGATCACGGTACGGACGAAGAAGTCCACGGCGTCGTACGCACCGGAGTCCCACGATGCTTCGACCCAGCTTGGCGTCGGCGTACACAGGATGATCTTGTGGTCCGGGCGGATCTCGGCCGCGACACGGTGGAAGTAGTCGAGCTGCGGCTGGTCGATGTACGCCCCGAACTGCGTGTCGATGGCGAGCAGCCACCAGTCGTGTGGCAGCCGGATCGCGAAGTAGCTGCGCGACTGGCGGTGGTGCCATCCGCCGGTCAGCTCGCGCCCGGATCGCGCGAACAGCCGCAGGAACGAGCTGAGCCCGTCGTACCAGTCGTGGTTGCCGGGCAGCGCGTAGAGCGCGGGCGGACCGTCCGGTGGTGGGTAGGGCAACGCTGCGCGGTACGGCCCCGCGGTCCGGTCTTCGTAGCGACTGCTCGACGGGATCGGGTAGACCTCGTCGCCGCCCATCATCAGGAAACGCCCGCGGGGCAGGCGGGCACCGTCCACCTCGACCGCGTCCTGGGACAGCAGGTAGGCGACCGTGTAGGTCGGATCGAAGCCGTCGCCTAGGTCGGCAACGTAGTCGAACCACAGATCGGAGTCGACGGCGGCGTGTGTCCGCTGGTCGTCGATGACGTCGGGCAGCGTGCCCTGCAGCTCGCGCTTGTCCAGGAACTCGCCGAAGGTGCTAGACAACACCACCTGTGCGGCGGTGGTGGCGAGCATTGTCGGGCTCAGCCAATGCACCGCGGGTTGCGGAGTGAAGCCGAGCGCAGCCGGCCGGAGTGTGGTCGGGCGAGGGTGCGGCGGTCGGCGCAGTTCGGCGGTGGCCTGGTCCTCGGAGGTGCGCTGGTGCGGCGGCGTACCCATGGCGGTCATGAGTGGCAACGGTAGCGGTTCGGGTCGATGCGCGCGCCCTCCGACGCGGGCACATTCCGACCGCCGCCGGGTCGGCCGGTCGGCCACGAACACCCGAGGAGCACTACCCTCCTTGGCATGGCGGGCGAGATCGAGCGCGGCGCGGGTCCGGATGGCAACATGCTCATGGCGGACGCCGACCGTGAGAAGGTGATCGCGGTCCTGCATACGGCGGTCACCGAGGGCCGCATCACGCTGAGCGAATTCGAGGAGCGGGCCGCCGCGGTGCTCGCCGCGCGTACCTTCGGCGAAGTCGCTCCGTTCACCCGTGACTTGCCGTCGCCACCGGCTCCACCGGCGACACGTCCGATCACGGTCCGCGGTTCGTCGCTGCGACGCGAGGGTCGGTGGACGGTGCCGTCGCGCATGCAGATCGAGGCGCACGGCTCAGGGGTACGCCTCGACTTCACCGACGCGATCATCCTCACGCCGGTCGTGGAGCTCGAGTTCTACCTGCGCGGCAGCGGGGTGCGGCTGACCGTACCCGACGGCTGCACGATCGACATGAGCCACGTGTCGCTGACCGGGTCCGCGGTGCACCATCGCGGGGTCAGCTCGGACCCGACACCTGGACGGACCCATTTCGTGGTGTACGGCGAGGCCCGCGGCAGCTCGATCCGGGCGCGACGACCACGGCGGTCGCGCTGGTGGTGGCCGTGGCGGCGTCAGAGGTCGACGGCGCTGCCCGGCGCGATGCGACCGTAGTCGGATCCACCGCGACCGGCGAGCCACCGATCGATGAGCGCTTCGCCCTTGTCGGACAGCATCGCGTCGTGGATCGAGTAGGCCCGCCTCGGGCGGACCGCCAGCATGAACTCGATCGCTTCGGCGAGCTTGAGCCATGGTGCACACGTCGGAACGAGCAGCGTGTCGACCGCACCGTCCGGTACGAATAGCGAATCACCGGGGTGGTAGATCGCGTCGTCCACCACGTACCCGATATTGGCGCAACCGGGCAGCCCGTCGTAGATCTCCGCGTGTGCGCCGCCCACCGCGCGAACCGCGAATCCGCCGGCAGTGAACGTGTCGCCGGGGGCGACGGCATGCGCTGCCGCCGCGAACGATGGCGCCTTCTCGGTCACCTGGGTGACCACCGGTGCCGGCATGAACACTCGCAACGCCGGGTTCGCCTGATGGGCCGCGACAAGGCGGTCGAGGTCGATGTGGTCGCCGTGTTCGTGCGTGACCAACACGTCGCCGGCATCGACGAACGCCGCGTCCTCGGCCCACGTGCCAGGGTCGATGAGAAGATCGCGATCGCCATCCACGAGACGGACGCAGGCGTGCACGTGCTTGACCATCCGCATGTCGTCACCCTACCGTCCGGCCCGTTCCAGGCCCGTCCAGCATGGACTCGCGATCGACAGTCGCCGAAGCGCGGTTCCCGCCGCGCCCCCGTTGGCGATAGTGTTCGAAAGCCGTGCGCGGCGCACGCGTTCGGCAGGAGGCGGCACGACCATGACGGAACCGGCGGATCTGACCGGCCTACGCATCCGCGCCCAGGATGCCATCGCGACGAAGCACTACGACGCGCTGCTGGGGCTGAGCTCGATGCTTCGCGGCGACCACGAGCTGTGGGCGACGTATTTCGCGCCGGAGTGCGCGATCGCCGCGCGCGCCACCGGTCGCGACGACGCTCGCGCGTTCCTCGACGAGGCGATCTCCGGAGGGTTCACCCAATACGAGCTGTTTCCGCAGCTCGTGATGCTGTTTTCGGTGGACCGCGACTGGACGGACCTCGCCGCCCGCATGCGAGCGAATGTGCCGCCGCCGGCGCTCGAGATCCTCGACTGGCCCGCCCCGCGGCCGACGTTGCCGCTCGACCTCGACGCGCTGCGCCCGGACCGCGCCGCGTTGCTTCGCGAGCAGTTGCCCGAGCCCCAACCGAGCGCTTGGGCGACGGCGGTGTCGACGCTCGGCTGGGTCACGCAGCACTGGGCGCCCGGTACCGATCCGATCGCGAGCCGGGATGCCGTGGAGATCCTTGAGTACGTCGCTAGCGGCGCGCGTTTTACCTGCGTGGAATACACCGTGGTGCTGTCCCAGGCACTGAACGCGCTTGGCATTCCGGCCCGTTCCGTCGGCCTGATGACCGCGGACTATCACTTCGGGGTCGGCCGTGGCCACAACGTTTCCGAGGCATGGATCGACGATTTCGGCAAATGGGTGCTGCTCGACGGGCAGAACGGCATGTGGTGGGCGGACGCGGACGGCACACCGCTCGGTCTCGTCGAGCTGCGGCGCCGGCTGGCCGACGGTGGCGTACGACCCAATCCAGCGACCACCGGCCGACTGGTGCCGAAGGACGAGGCTGACTTCTGGTGGCGTACGTTCGCCAGCGGTACGGTCGGCGGCCGCTCGACGGCGACCTGGCGCACCGGCTCGTACGTGCCGATTTTCGAGGGGCAGGACGTGGCCACGTGCACGTACCTGCTGCGCGACCCGGCCGCGATCTATCCGAACCTCGACGAGATCGCGATCGGGATCTCGGGGATCGGTGGCGGGACGAATCTGCTGCTGCACACCGCTCATCCGTACGCGACCGGCTTCTCAGTGATGCTCGACGGGTACGCGTCGGTCGCCGTATCGCTGGACAACCCGCGGTGGCGGCTAGCCGGCGTGGCGGGCGAGCACTCCGCGATCATCGCGGTCGTGACGCCCTACGCCACCCTGCACGGCTCCCAGGTCCGTTACTTCGTGCGATAACTAGCCAAAGCGCCTGGACCTTCGGTCGGCGCACTCTTCGCTGCACGTGGTAGTGCGAAGGTGCGTCAGGCAGAAGGTCTTCTCAACCTACGGTCGGCCAGTTCGGCCAGCAGAACGGCGCCGTCAGGCACCACCGCGTCGTCGTAGCGCGCGAACGGCGAGTGGTTCATCGGTGCGGTCTCCGGGTCGAGTTCGGGCGGGCACGCGCCGAGGTTCAGGTAGGCACCCGGCACCTGCTGCAACACGTACGAGAAGTCTTCGGCGCCCGCGTTCGGATTCGTCATCCACTCGAAGCGGTCCGCGCCGAACAGGTCACGCACCGTTGCCGCGGCGAACTCCGCCTCGTCGTCATTGTTGACGGTGACCGGATAGCCCCACTCGTAGTTGATGTCCGCGGTCAGGCCGTGCGCATCGGCGATGCCTCGTACCACCTGCATGAGCCCGTCGCTGATCTTCTGGCGAGCCTCCGGCGAGAACGACCGCACGGTGGCGTCGAACATCGCGTTCGGCGGAATGACGTTGTCGACCGTGCCGGAATGGAACTGCCCCACGGTGACCACCACCGGGTCCCAGATGTCGATATTGCGTGTCACGTAGGTCTCCATCGCGCCGACCATCTCGCAGGCGGCCGGGATGGGATCCTTCGCGCGATGCGGCGTGGAGCCGTGCCCGCCGGCACCGCGCACCACGACCTTGATGCAGTCGGCGGCGGCCATGAACGAGCCACGCCGGCTGGTGAACAGCCCGTTGCGGTCCGCGCCCGAGATGACGTGCAACGTGTACGCGGCAATCGGGCGCTCGCCCGTCACGTCGAGGAGTCCCTCCGCGATCATCGGTTCGGCGCCGCCCGGGCCCTCTTCGGCGGGCTGGAACATGAAGATGACGTTGCCTGGCAACTCGTCTCGCACTGCGCAGAGCAGCTTCGCCGCACCGACCAGCGCGGCCATATGCAGGTCGTGGCCGCACGCGTGCATGGCGCCCGGCACCTGGGACGCGTAGTCGAGGCCGGTCTCCTCGTGCACCGGCAGTCCGTCCATATCGCCGCGGAGCAGCACGGTCGGTCCCGGCCGGCCGCCGCGCAGGACGCCGACCACGGAGGACAGTTGCTGACCGAGCGTGATCTCCAAGGGAAGGCCGTCCAGCGCGTCGAGGACCCGCCGTTGGGTGCGCGGCAGCGCAAGTCCGATCTCCGGGTCGCGATGCAGTTCTCGGCGCAACGCGATGATCTCGTCGCGGATCCCGTCGACATTCGCGGCGAACGCGGAAGTTGTCTCAATTGTCATCGCGATGCCTTTCACGCGTCGGTTCGCGGGGGTAAACGTCGAGGTCGCGGGAGGTCACTGGCCGGAAGGCACGGCAACCTTAGCGCACCGTCTTGAGTCGGCGCCGCGCATATGTTGCACTATGAGTGCAAATTCTGTTGGAGGTCTGCATGACATCCCAACCCGGTGACCGGGCCTCGCAATCCGCCGACACCATCGACGCGACGGGCATCCGGACCCGCGTCCGTGACTTCCTGAAAGAACACGATCCAACCGCGATGGATCGGCTCGACTTCCTGCGCGCCCGCTTCGACGCCGGACTCGCGTGGGTGCACTTCCCGGTCGGCCTGGGCGGTCTCGGCGCGTCCCGCGCGCTGCAGGAGGCGGTCGTCGACGAGTTCGCGACGGCCGGCGCGCCGGAGAACAATCCGCGCCGCATTGGCATCGGGCTCGGCATGGCCGCGCCGACCATCCTTCGGCACGGCACCGACGAGCAACGGCTGCGCTACTTGCGTCCGTTGTGGACCGGCGAGGAGGTCTGGTGTCAGCTCTTCAGCGAACCTGGCGCCGGCTCCGATCTCGCCGGGCTCGCCACTCGAGCGATCCGTGACGGAGACGACTGGGTCGTCAACGGCCAGAAGGTCTGGACGTCCATGGCACACGAGGCGCAGCGGGCGATCCTGGTCGCGCGTACCGATCCGAACGTGCCCAAGCATCAGGGCCTGACGTATTTCCTGGCCGATATGACCGTGCCGGGCGTAGAGGTCCGCCCGCTCCGCCAGATCACCGGCGAGGCGGAGTTCAACGAGGTGTTCCTGACCGACGTACGCATCCCGGACAGCGACCGCCTCGGCGACGTGGGCGACGGCTGGCGCGTTGCGCAGACCACGCTGATGAACGAGCGCGTCGCGATCGGCGGCGGGGCGCAGCCCCGCGAAGCCGGCATGATCGGCATCCTCGCCGACACCTGGCGGTCGCGGCCGGAGGTGCGTACCCATGCCACGCACGATGCCCTGCTGCAGGGCTGGGTCGCGGCGGAGGCCGGGCGCCTGTTCGGGATCCGGCTCACGCAGCAACTTGCCGCCGGTCAGCCCGGCCCGGAAGGATCCGCGTCGAAGATCATTTTCGCTCGGCTGATGCAGCAGCTGACCGGACTCGAGATAGAGATGCTCGGCGAGCAAGGCTTGCGCCACGACGACTGGACGATGCGGCGCGCCGAGGCCGTCGACTTCCTCGCCAAGTCGCCCAGCTACCGGTTCCTGCGCTCGAAGGGTACGTCGATCGAGGGCGGTACATCCGAGATCCTGCGCAACATCATCGCCGAGCGAGTGCTCGGGTTGCCCACCGAGATGCGCGTCGACAAGGACGTGGCGTGGAAGGACATTCCGCGATGACGGACCTGCTCTACTCGGACGTCGAGGACGCGCTGCGGGCCAGCGTCCGGTCGCTGCTCACCGATCGGAGTCCGGCGTCGCTGGTGCTCAAGCGGGTCGAGACGCCGGACACGTACGACACCGAGCTGTGGCATGCCCTCGCGGCCGATCTCGGCGTGGCGGGCCTGCTCATCCCGGAGAGCGTCGGCGGTGCGGGGGCGGGTGCCCGGGAGGCCGCGGTCGTGCTCGAGGAGTTGGGTCGAGCAGTCGCGCCGGTGCCGTACCTCGGCAGCGCGGTAGTTGCCACAACCGCGTTGCTCCACTGTGGAGACACCGAACTGTTGCAGTCACTCGCCTCCGGCACCCGCACCGCCGTGTTGGCGCTATCACTAGTCGAAGCGCCTGGACCTTCGGTCGGCGCACAGTCCCTGAACGTGACGAGTCAAGTGGATTCGGGTGCACACCTTCTGAGCGGTGCGGTCACGAGTGTGGCGGATGCGTTGCCGGCGGACGTGTTGCTGGTACCCACGGTCGACGGTCTGTTCGCGGTCGACGCACATGCCGATGGTGTGGTTATGACGCCGGTAGTGTCGCTGGACCTCACGCGTCAGCTCGCCGACATCACGTTCGATGGCGCGGTCGGGCGCCGAATCGCGACCGGGGCGGCGGCAACCGATGCGGTGCAGGCCGCGTTGCTCGCTGGTGCGGCGCTGCTCGCATCGGAGCAGGTCGGCATCGCGTCGTGGTGCGTCGACACAACGGTCGACTACTTCAAGACGCGCTACCAGTTCGGCCGGCTGATCGGCTCGTACCAGGCTCTCAAGCATCGCGTCGCGGACATGTGGGTGGACCTGGCGCAGGCCCGCGCGGTGGCGCGCTACGCGGCCGACTGCCTGGCCACCGGATCCGACGACACGTCCGTCGCCGCCGCGGTCGCGCAGGCTTTCGTGGGACCGGCCACGGTCCGCATTGCCGAAGAGTGTCTCCAGCTGCACGGCGGCATCGGGTTCACTTGGGAGCACCCGATCCATCTCTACCTCAAGCGTGCGAAGAGTGACTCGCTGGCCTACGGCACCGCGGCTATCCACAGGGCCGC
>DASTMZ010000028.1:0-7670 GCA_035713725.1 Micromonosporaceae bacterium | reverse complement strand
GAGGCGACGCAATAGGTCGGCTCGGGTGGCCGCCAGGTAGCGGTAGCCGTCGAGTCGGTTGTCCAACGCGAGGTCGTCGACGACGGCGAGCGCGGCGGCCGGCCCGTCCAGCATCGCGACCGGTACGGCGCGATTGAGCGCCACGACTGGCGACGGCCATCGGCTCAGCAACGCGTCGTAGAGGCCGAGCAATTGTCGCCAGTCCGTCTCCGCGTAGCTCGGCGCCTCTGCATGCACGGCAGCGATCGCGGCCTGCAACGTAAAGCGACCCGGTCGCCCGGCGTGCAGCGCATCGAGCACCAGCCGCATGCCCTCTGCGATCGCGTCCCGGTCCCAGCGGCTGCGGTCCTGCTCGTCGAGGAGCAGCAGGCGGCCGTCCGGCGCGGTACGCGTCATGGCTCGTGCGTTTGTGAGCAACAGCAGCGCGAGGAGACCGCGGACCTCGCCCTCGTCGGGCATCAGCGCGAGCAACATGTGTGCCAGATCGATGGCGCGATCGACGAGATCGCGACGCACGAGGGTGGCGCCGGCCGGCGCGGTGTGGCCGGTCGTGTAGAGCAGGTGGACCACGGTGAGGACGGCGTCGAGCCGGTCCGGCAGCTCATGGATCTCAGGGACGCGGTATGCGATACGGGCGCCGGAGATCTTCTTCTTGGCGCGGGTGACGCGTGCGGCCATCGTCGGCTCGGAGACCAGGAATGCGCCCGCGATCTCGGTGGTGGTCAGACCGCAGACCAGTCGAAGCGTCAACGCGACCTGCGCCTCCCGGGCAAGTGCCGGGTGGCAGCAGGTGAACACCAGCCGGAGCCGATCGTCCGGAATCGACTCCTCGTCGCTCAATTCGGCGCCGATGTCCGTGATCGGCTCCACCAGCAGGGGCAACTTGTTGCGCAGAGTCTGGTTGCGGCGAAGCGCGTCGATAGCCTTGCGCCGCGCGGCGGTGGTCAGCCACGCGCCAGGATTGTCCGGGACGCCAACCCGGGTCCACGCCTCGAGCGCGGAGACGTACGCGTCCTGCACGCACTCCTCGGCGAGGTCGATGTCGCACGCGACGCGCGCCGTCGCGGCGAGCACGTACGCCCACTCGCGACGGTGCGCATCGGCAATCGCGTCCGCGACGTCGCCGTCGCGCTTGCGGAACACGACATCACCGTCCCAGACTGGGTTCGCTCACGTGCCGGTGCCGACCCGTCAACGGTGCGCTACGGACGTTGGCGGCCGCGTCCGTGACGGGTAGTCGCAGCGACGGATGACGGTCACTCGAAGACCATGATCGGGCGTACCTCGACACCGCCGAACCTGGCGGGGCAGAGCTTGCCGATCTGTAGCGCTTGATCGAGGTCCTTCGCCTCGACCAGGTAGAAGCCGCCGAGTGCTTCCTTCGTCTCCGCGAATGGGCCGTCGGTCACCGCGTCGCCCCCTCGAACACTCGTCGCGGTGGTCGTCGGCTGAAGCGCGCGACCCGAAACAATCTTGGCGCCCAGCTCCGCCACCTGCTCCGCGAAACGGTTATGGGCGTCCATCACCTGCTGGTAGACCTCGGGCGTCGCGTTGGCGGCCCAGTCGGCTTCGCTTTCGTAGATCAGGATGAGGTATTCGGCCATCTCCAGCTCCCTCGTCAGGCGGCATCGACCTTCGATGCTTCCACTCGATCGACGGTCGGGCTTCCGCCTAATCGACAGCGCCGATCGGATTTCTCGAGCCGATATCGGTTCCGGTTTCGGCTAGTTCAAGTGCTCTGCGATGGTTCGAGCCGTTAGCCGCGACGCGTTGGCTGCTTCACCGCGGCTGCTGGCCGCACGACGTTCCGTGCGTCACGCTCGCGCTATTTCGGCCACGGTTCCGTCTTACCTCACCGATACGGTGGTCGGCATGAGTGGGCGGCTGTCCTTGGCGCAGGGCGCCGCAATCTCTCTCGGCGCGGTGCTCGGCACCGGCGTCATCGGCCTGCCAGCGCTCGGCGCCGAGATCGCCGGACCCGCGTCGCTGCTGGCGTGGGTCGGGCTGATTCTCTTGTCGATTCCGCTAGCGGCGACCTTCGCTGCGCTCGGTGCGCGCCATCCCGACTCGGGTGGCGTCTCCACCTACGTAAGACGAGCGTTCGGCGCCCGGACCGCGGCGATTGTCGGGTGGTGCTTCTATTTCGCCGTGCCGACCGGTGCGCCCGCGGCGGCGATGTTCGGCGGGGCATACGTGTCCGCGGCGGTCGGCGGCGGTCTTCGGACCACGTTGCTGTCCGCGGCCGGAATGATCGCCGCCGTGGTCGCGGCGAATCTCGGTGGCGTTCGGGTGTCGGGCAAGCTCCAGATCGTGCTGGCCGCGTTGCTGGTCACGCTGCTCGTGACGGCAACCGCCACCGCGTTGCCGCACGCAAAGCTTGCGAACCTGCATCCGTTCGCACCGCATGGCTACCTTGCTGTCGCGTCGGCGGCGGCGGTGCTCGTCTGGGGCTTCGCCGGCTGGGAGGCGATGACCTCGCTCGCCGCCGACTTCCACCGCCCGGCGCGCGACATCCCGCGTGCGACCGCGTTGGCGCTGGTCGCGATCGCCGTGCTCTACCTGGGTGTCGCGTCGGCGAGCATCCTGGTGCTGGGCCCGGCCACCGGTTCGCGTCCGGCACCGCTGTCCGACCTGTTGAGCATCGGACTCGGCGGGCCGGTGAAGGCCATCACCGCGGTGGCGGCGGTGGTGATGTCGATGGGCGCGATGAACGCCTACTTTGCCGGTTCGGCGAAGCTGGGCGCGGCACTTGGCCGCGACGGCGCACTGCCGGCGTGGTTCGCCCACGGCAGCAGCGTCGGCGAGGTCCCGCGGCGCAGCCTGCTTGTCATCGCGACACTCGCTGGCGTCGCGCTCGGCCTGACCGCGATCACCGGCGTTGGACTCCGGCCGTCGGTGCTGCTCACCACCGGCTCGTTCGTGCTGGTCTACGTGCTCGGCACCGCGGCGGCACTGCGGCTGTTGCCGCGAGGGACATGGTCGCGACGCGCGGCTGTGATCGCGTTGGCATCGGCCATCGCGTTGGTATTCCTGACTGGGCTCTACATGCTGTGGGCGCTAGTGGTGGCCGCGGCGGCGCTGATCTACGAGTGGCGACGACGACGCCGCGACGAAATGCGCGCGGCGCGCATGGGCGACGACGCATCGGGCGAGTCCGTGCTCGCGTGCGCTGAAGAGGCGGGCGCGCCACAGGCGTAAGAAGCCCAAGCCCCGAGTCCGACGCCACGTTGTGCGCATGCGGCTCCGGTCGGACGCGGCGCCGGAGTTTGAGGCTGGGTTGCGGTCACGCTGCTTCGCGCGACGTCACCCCGAATTCCACGTCGGGCTGCGCTCACCCGGCTTCGCGCGACGCCGCGTCCGCGACCGCGGCGAGAAATCGCTTCACGGTGCGGAGTTCGGCCTCGTCGAAGGACCGCGTCACATCGATCACACCGTCGATCAGCGGCCCGAAGAACTCCCAGCCAAGTTTCTTCGCCGCGGCTGTCACGACCAGCCGGACGCGACGCCGATCGGAGTGGTCCGCCGCACGTCGGACGTGACCGAGCCGTTCCAGCCGGTCCAGCAGCGCGGTGACCGAGGCGGAGTTGAGTCCCAGCCGCATACCGAGCCAGCCGGGCGAGGCCGGCAGTTCCGCGCGCTCGGCGTCGAGCAGCTCGATGATCGCGCGCAGGTCCGTCAGGTGCAGGCCGTGCGCCGCGGCGAATCGCGCGCCGAACGTGTTGAGCTCCACGGTGACCGCGCGCAGCAGGTGGACGACCGCCATCTCCGGCCGAGTTTCGTCCACGCCAACGGTGGCCACTGGGCCACGCACCCTTGCGTCACCCGTTGCTGCGTCACGCGCCCGCGCGGTCGCTGCGGTCGCTCGCTTCGCCATTGCCCTGCTCCTCAGACGGTCCTGGAGGCATGGTACCTTGATGATCGAGATACTCACTCGTCAAGGTACCGCATCGGAGGGCACTCATGACCGCGCTTCGACAGGACTTTCTCGACGCGTACGACGCGATGCTCGGTCGGTGGCCGGTCAGCGTGGATTCGGTCGACATACCGGGGCGGCTCGGCACGACACACGTCAACATGTGCGGGGCGGCGGACGGTCCGGCGGTCGTTTTGCTGCACGGTGGCGGCGCGACCAGCACGGTCTGGTACGGCGTCGTCGGCGACCTCGTCGAGCACCACCGCGTATACGCCATCGACGCGATTGGCGACCTCGGTCGCAGCATCTACAACGGTGCACCGATCGGTGGCGCGGCGGGACTGGTCGCGTGGCTCGACGAGGTGCTCGATGCCGTACACGTGACGGACGTCGCGGCGATCGCCGGTCACTCGTACGGTGCCTGGGTCGCGATGCGCTACACGCTGCACGCACCCGACCGGGTACGACGACTGGTCCTACTCGACCCGACGGAGTGCTTCATACCGGTGTCGCTGCGATACAAGTTGCGCGCGATCCCGCTCATGGTGCGCGGTTCCACCGACTCGTACCGCTCGTTCTACCGCTGGGAGACCCGCGGCCGGCCGCTCGACTCGCAGTGGTTCGAGCTCGCGATGACGAAGTCCGGCGGCAAGAGCGGGCTGGTCTGGCCGAAGCGGCCGTCGTCGGCACAACTTCACCAGATGCGTACGCCGACCCTCGTCTTCGTAGCCAACCGGTCACGGCAGCAGTCGGCGAAACGCCTCGCATCGGTGGCTCGCCGAACGTTGGCAAGAGTCGAGATCGAGGCGGTCCCGGAGGCGTCCCATTTCACGTTGCCGACCGTGCACGCGCCGGAGATCGGCGCGGCGATGGCGCGATTCCTGCTGTCCGCCGCCGCGCCGCCGGCCGCGAACGTCGCTTCCGGGCCGGACACCGACGCCCGAGAAACAGAAAGCGACGCCCAAGAAAAGAGCCAAGCCTGACGCCACGGGGGAAGCGCCAGGCTTGGACTACATCCACGGTACATCCAACCGTCGTGACCGGTCGCGCTAGACAAGTTGTCCTAATGTCCACTACTCGCCACAGTGGACATTTACCCCGAACCACCACCTGGTACGCGCCACGGACCGGCGCTGACTCAGTTGGTGGTACGCCGCCAGAACGCAATCGTGGACGCGACCATCGAGACCGCCAGAATGCCTGCACACCACGCGATCGCGGTCGCCGCGTGCGAGCCCACTGGCTGACCGGCGAGCAGGGACCGCAGTGACTCGGTCACCGGCGTACACGGTTGGTGGCGCGAGAAGCCCTGCAGCCAGTGCGGCATCGTGTCGATCGGGACGAACGCGCTCGACGCGTAAGGCAGGAACATCACGCCGAACGTGAACCCACTGGCCGCCTCCGGCGTCGACGCCAATAACCCGACGGTCGCGGCGAACCATGACACGGCGGCCATGAACATGAGCAGGATGGCGATCGCCCCGAGCCATTCGGCCACACTCCCGTGCGGTCGATATCCGATGGCGAGCGCGACGCCGAACACCAGCACGGTCGACACCGCGTTGCGGATCACGCTCGCGACGACGTGGCCGGCGATCAGCGCGGCGGCCGAGATGTCCATGGCACGGAACCGGTCGATGATGCCGTTGGTCATGTCCTGGCTGACGCTCACCGCGGTGGTTGCCGAGCCGAAACCCGCGCACAGCAGGATCACGCCGGGCACCACGTACGTCACGTAGCGCGTACCCGTGTTGATCGCGCCGCCGAACAGATAGACGAACAGCAGCATCAAGATGACCGGCAACATCAGCGCGGTGATGAGCGCCTCCAAATTCCGGCGCGACAGTCGCACGCCGCGGCCGATCATCGTCGCGGTGTCCCGGATCGCAGCCGCCGGTCGTGCGGTGGGCAACGTCAGTGTGAGATCAGACATGTGCGGACTCCTTCGTGTCGAGATCGGCGCGCGATGCGGGGTGACTGCGGAGATCGTCGGGAATGGTCGCCGGGGCGTGGCCGGTCAATGCGAGGAACACGTCGTCGAGCGTCGCGGTGTGGATCGCGAACCGGGACACCGCGATCCGCTCCGGGTCGATGTCGTCGAGCAGCACTCGCACATGCGCGGCGCTGCCGTCGGTGGCGACGCCGACGACGCGCCGCGCCGGGTCCGCGAGCGCGGCGCGTTCGCCGAGGCGGTCCCTGATTTGCTGGTACGCCGTGCCGTCTCGCGCCGTGATGTCCAGCCGCTGCTCGGCGACGCGTGCCTTCAGTTCGCTGGCCGTGCCGTCGGCGATGATTCGACCGCCGTCGAGCACCGCGATGCGGTCGGCAAGCTGGTCGGCCTCCTCGAGATATTGCGTGGTCAGCAGCACGGTCACGCCCGATCCGGCGAGGCTCCTGATGACCTGCCACATCGCCTGCCGACTCGGCAGGTCCAGTCCGGTGCTGGGCTCGTCCAGAAACACGACGGCCGGCGCACCGATCAGGCTCGCGGCAAGGTCGAGGCGACGCCGCATCCCGCCTGAGTAGGTGGCGACGCGCTGCCGCGACACGTCCGTGAGATCGAACTGCCCGAGCAGCCGTCGCACGCGCGACTGCGCATGGGACCGGGACAGCCCGCCGAGGCGCGCCATCATGCGGAGGTTCTCCTCGCCGGTCTGCAGGTCGTCGACGGCCGCGTACTGGCCGGTGAGGCTGATCACGCGGCGCACGTGGTGCCGGTCACGCACCACGTCGCGGCCGTCGACCAGAGCTATACCGGCGTCCGGGCGCGTCAACGTGGCAAGGATGCGCACAAGTGTGGTCTTTCCGGCGCCGTTCGGCCCGAGCAACGCGTGGATGGTGCCGCGTTCGACCGCCAGGTCGACGCCGCCCAACACGGTCCGTGTGCCGAACGCCTTCGTGAGGCCGTCGATCGCGATGGCCGGTTCGTTCGTCATGTCAGCCCCTCTAATTCGAGACGGTGTACGGTGTACGTAGCGCTCGTACACCGTACGCAGACCGACCGCAGACATCGACCAATCGCCCGCCGTCCTAGTGCACCTAGCCAAAGGCAGCCAGCTCGTGGCGCAACCTAGCGCACTAGTGCACCCAGTCGGCCGTACCCCGTCTAAACGGAGGTGTGAATGCCCACGATGTACGTCCGCATCGCCGACGACCTGGCGCGGCAGATCGCGGCCGGCGACCTTTCCCCCGGCGACCGGGTGCCGTCCACGCGTCAGATCGCCGCGCAGCGCGGCGTGGCGATGGCCACCGCGACCAAGGCGTTGGCCGAGCTGCAACGGCGCGGGTTGGTGCGATCCGTGGTCGGCGTCGGCACGGTGGTGGCCGACGCTGCCGGCGAAGAGGCTCTCGCGCTACCGACGGCGTCGCTCGGTGCGCGCACTCCAATGGCGTCGTCGCCACGTCGGACGGCGACCGTCGGCGAGCCCACGATCACGGGCCGCTCGTCGCCGGCCCTCACACGAGCCGCCGACATGCAGGGCCGCATCGTCGAGGCCGCGATCCGCCTCGCCGACTCGGAGGGCATCGGCGCGGTCTCCATGCGGCGCATCGGCATCGAGCTCGGCGTGCCGACCATGTCGCTCTACCGATGGGTGCCGAGCAAGGACGACCTGACGCTCTACATGTTGGACGCGACGCTCGGCACGATGACGTGGCCCGATCCGCCGCCGCCGGGATGGCGGGCGCAGCTCGAATACGCGGCCCGCGGGCAATGGGCCGTCACGCGCGCGCACCCGTGGCTTGCGCAGCTGTTGTC
>DASTMZ010000027.1:0-45397 GCA_035713725.1 Micromonosporaceae bacterium | reverse complement strand
CATGGCACGCGTGATGCCGATGCCGTACGAACCCATCGTGATCCGGATCGGCGTGCCGTCGGGTCCAAGCGCGTCGACCGCGAACACGTTGGTGTAGCGCCGCCCGAGCGCGAAGATGTGGCCGATCTCGATGCCGCGACGCATCGCCAACAGTGCGCCGCACGTCGGGCACGCGTCGCCGGCCCGGATCTCCACCGCCTCGACCGTGCCGTCCGGCTCGAAGTCCCGGCCGGCGACCACGTTTATCGCGTGGCGGTCGACCGCGTTCGCACCGGTTACCATGCCGTCCCGGTCGCGATACGCGGATCGACGAGATAGCGGAACTTCGACAGGCCTTGCGGCCCGATGTATCCGCGCACCAGGTCTGGCCGCGACTCGAAGTCGTCGAATAGCGCGACCGTTGCCGGGTAAAGCACCGCACCAAGTCGCTTGAGGTCGACGTCGCGGTCACCTGGTACGCCGACGACCAGCACGTCACTCGATCCGTCCGGCTCGGTAACGGTCAGCACGACGTTCTTCAGCATGTCCGCGGCACGCCAGCCGTCGCGTCCACCGGCCCGCTGAGCGTTCACGATCGCGACGAGCGACTCGATGGTCGGCGTGTCCGGCGTGTCGAGCACCTCGATCGCCGGGTGCGCGGTCGGGTCGGTGCCTGCCGGCGCGGGTGTGGTCACCGCCTCGGTGTTCGCTGCGTACCCGCACGCTGAACAGGCGACGTAGGTGTCCTCACCGACCTCCGCCTCGGCCAGAAACTCCTCCGAGTCCGACCCACCCATCGCACCGGCCACCGCTGCGACGATCGTGTAGCGCAACCCAAGTCGATCGAAGATCCGTTGGTACGCAGCCCGATGCGCGAGATAAGAGTCGCGCTGCCCGTCGTCGTCGAGATCGAACGAGTAGGCGTCCTTCATGGTGAATTCACGGCAGCGCAGCAGTCCGGCACGCGGCCGCGCCTCGTCACGGAACTTCGTCTGCACCTGGTAGAGGATCACCGGATAGTCGCGGTAGCTCGCGCAGATGTCCTTGACCAGCAGCGTGAACATCTCTTCGTGGGTCGGACCGAGCAAGTGGTCCGCGCCGCGCCGGTCCCGGAGGCGGAAGATCTCGTTGCCGTACTCGACCCAGCGGCCTGTCACGTCGTACGGATCACGAGGCAGCAGCGTCGGGAACTGCACCTCTTGGCCGCCGATGCCGCGCATCTCCGCCCGAATCACGTCCGTGATGCGGTCCACCACGAGCTTGCCGAGCGGCAGCAACGTGTACCCACCCGGCGCGGCCCGGCGGACGTACCCGGCCCGGACCAGGAGACGATGGCTCGGCACCTCTGCGTCGGCCGGGTCCTCGCGCAGCGTTCGGCCGAACATGGTCGACATCCGCATCACGTGCCCACGGTCGCGCATGCGGGGCAGCGTACGCGGGCCGCCCTCGGCGTCGCGCGGCGTTTTCGGCGTCGTGCGGGCGAGAGAGGGCGGCGCCGACCGTGCGTCGTACGTCACGTCACGAGGCTGGCATCTACGCACGGCGAACGTGGTTTGACAGACTGACGTGAGGCATACGCCCGTGTCGGGCGACCTACGACGCCCGTGTCGGGCGAGGTACGGGCGGGAGCGCGCGAACGATGCGGGTACGGAGTCTGGTCGCGGTCGGTGACAGCTTCACCGAAGGGCTTGACGATCCGGATCCGGACACCGGCATCTTCCGCGGCTGGGCCGACTTGGTGGCCGCCCGTCTCGCGACTGAGACGCCGGACTTCCGCTACGCGAATCTCGCCATCCGTGGTCGGCTGTTCGACCGGGTGGTCGACGAGCAAGTGCCGGCCGCGCTGCGGATGGCGCCCGACGTGGTGAGCTTCGCCGCGGGCGGCAACGACGCGCTGCGCCGCGGCTTTCAGCCCGACGTCATGCTGCCGCGGTTCCACCACGTGATCGGCACGCTGCGTGCGGTCGGCTCCGACGTGATCGTGTTCCGGTTCGCGGACGTGACTCGGCGTCTGCCCGGACAGCGGCTCATCCTGCCGCGCGTGCGGCTGCTGAACGACGCCGTCAGCGAGGCTCGCGACCGCCATGGCGCGGTCGTGGTCGACCTCTGGGGCGACGACGAGTTCCTGAATCCCGCGCTGTGGAGTGCTGATCGCTTGCACCTCAACTCGTTCGGGCACCGACGGGTGGCCGCGCACGTGCTCACCGCGCTCGAGTTCACCTCTGATCAGACGTGGCTGGACTCCCCGCCGTACCCGCCTCGGCTGTCTTGGGCCGCGGCCCGCGCGGCCGACGCACGCTGGGCGCGCAATCACCTGGCGCCATGGGTAAAGCGGCGTCTGACCGGCCGCTCGTCGGGCGACCATCGCACCGCGAAACGTCCGGCGCTGACCGAGGTGTCAACGGCCGGATAGCGCTTGCGCGTGACTATCGCGCCGATGCCACACGGCGTCGAAACGCGGACGCTACCCTGCGTCCATGCCGATCCACTGGGTGCTGGGGCGCCTCGATCGAATGTGGGCGAACTATCGTCCCGGCCTCATCGTCGCGCTCATCGCGATTCCGCTCGTCATCGTCGTTGCAGTGTGGGTCACCCGCCGGCGCCGGTCCGCCGGTTGGCCGGCCGCGTGGGCGGCGCGGTCTGCGTGGGCCGAAGCCATCATGATCATTGGTACCGTGCCCGGCCTCGTCCTGACGCTCACGCCGACGGACACGGCGAACGGGGTAAACCTCGTGCCGTTCCACGATCTCGCCATCTTGGTGCACATCGGCTGGCAACATGCCGCCCTCCAGATCGTGGGCAACCTTCTCGTGTTGGCGCCGCTCGGGTTCGGCCTGCCGATCAGATGGCGGATCGGACCGTTCGCGGTGTTGCTGGTCGGCGCGTGTGCGTCGACCGCCATCGAGACGCTGCAGTGGCTGTTCCAGCTCGGCAGGTTCTCCTCGGTGGACGACGTGTTCCTGAACGCGATCGGCGCATTGATCGGTGCGTTATTGGCGCTGCCGTGGTGGCGCAGCCGAGGTGACCGGATGGCGGTCACCGCGTCACCCGGCGATTCGGTAAACGATCCCGTTCGCGCGGCTGCTGGTGACAATTCCGGCGCGGACGAGGCGGAAACCGCCCGATCTGTGCCGTAATGCGGGGCTGACTCGGCCGGGCATACCTCGATACGGTGGTTCGGCTGTGTGTACCGAGCCAGTAGCCCGCACCGGGAGGCGTGTGCATGTCCCACACCGAGGATGAACTGTGGGACATGCTGCGCGATGCCGCCGACATGCCGTACGGCGCCGCTCGCACCAAGTTGACCGAACATGTCGTCACGCACGCCGATCTCCTGCGCGCGAAGGAGTTGCGGTTCAAGTCGCGGCTGTTGCTCACCAGCGCGTACGTCTACGGTGGGCAGCCGGAGAAGTCGTTCGTGACGTTCGCGTGGTGCCTCGCCGAATTCGACCGTGACCCCCGCGGCTATCGCGCGTCTCGACATGCGTTGCTGTGGAAGTTCAAGGCGACCGTCGCCGGACTTGTGCGCTTCCCGGACATCCCGCTCGACCGGACCACCGATCTGCTCGAGGACATCGCCGCACGCTGGCGCGCCGGCGGCCACAGCCCGCACGCCGTCTATCAGCTCCGGCATCTGGTCGCGCGCCATGTCGGCGATCGACCGGCCGCCGAGAAGTGGTTCGACGAGTGGACCGCAGCGCCGCGCGACGACCTCTCCGACTGTCCGGCGTGCGACGCCACCGGAAAGGCGACCTGGCTCGCGGACATCGACGAGCACCACGACGCGATCACGGTGGCCGACGCGGTGACCGGGCAAGGCTTGGGCGATTCGACAGACTGCGCCGAGCAACCACGGTCCTTGTTGACCGCGCTGATGATCCCGTATCTCCGCGCCGGACGGCACGCGGAGGCACGCGACGCGCACCGGCGGGCGTACCGCGCGCATCGGCCGCATCTCGCGGACCTCGCCGAGATCGGTCGACACGTGGAGTTCTGCGCGCTCACCGGCAACGAAGTCCGCGGCGTCGACATCGTGGCGCGCCACATCGGTTGGCTCGATACCGCACCGACGCCGTACGACGCCATGACGTTCGCGGCACGGTCTGCGCTGGTGTTGCGGCGCGCCGCGGCGGCCGGTCGGCGTACCACCGTGCACCGCCCTGCGTACGGCGATCGGCCGGCCGCAGACGTGGACCTGACGACGCTGGGCGACGAACTGGCGGTGACTGCGACCGAGATCGCCCAACGGTTCGACCTGCGCAATGGCAACGCGTCGACGTCGACAGCGATCGCTGCGACGCTGGCCGCCGAGCCGATCGTCGACCGCCTCCCCATCACCCCGACCGCGGTCGCGGCACCCGCGCGCAGCCGGACGGCAGACTCCGCCGACGAACGAAGCGCCGACGTGCCGGCCGACCTCGATCCGGATGCGCTGCTGGACCTGGCGGAACGCCGTTACCGCGAGGAGCAGATCGCCGACGCAGAGGCGGCCTGTG
Source organism: Micromonosporaceae bacterium (assembly GCA_035713725.1). GTDB lineage: Bacteria > Actinomycetota > Actinomycetes > Mycobacteriales > Micromonosporaceae > DASQPR01. Next base: position 40,922 of record DASTMZ010000027.1, on the reverse strand, counting down.
AGGCGTTCGACACGCGCTACGGCGAGACCGAGCTCTCGCCACGGCAGCGCGGCCGGCGCGCGGAACTATACGGCCTCGCGTCCGCCAATGCCGGCGAGCTCGCTGTTGCGGAACTGGCGTGGATGGCCGCGCTCGATCTGTTCGCGGCGGCCGGCGACGAGGTGAACCGGCAGATCACCCGATCGCGGATCGGGCAATTGATGTGCCGCACCGACCGGGCCGACATCGGCCTGCCGATCGCGTCGGACGCTACTGATTACGTGGTCGTGCACGGCCCGATCGGTCGACGTGCGAGCGCCTACCGTCGGCTCGCCTTCTGCTACATGCTCAGCGGCCGGACCGAGGAGGCACTCGCGACGCTTGACGCAGCCCAGCCGTACGCATCGGTCAGCGACGACTCGCGTACGCCGCTGTGGCTGCTCGTCGACCGCGCCGGCATCCTGGGCGAGACGGGTCAGATTGACGCCGCGCAGGCCGCCGCGGAACGTGCTCGCGACGTGTGCCGGGCGGCCGGGTTCCACACCGGGCTCGCCGCGGCCAGTTGGATCAGCGGCCGGGCCGACGAGATCGGTGGTCGCCTGACGCAGGCGCTTGCCGCCTACAACGAGGCCCTCGCGGTCTGCGAAGACGCCGAGATGTGCAACCAGCTGCGCAGGCAGCGCGGCTCGATGCTGGCTAGCAGTGCTCGCGCCGCCGAGTCGATCGACGACCTGACGGCGTGCCTCGCGACGGCGCAGGCGGCCGGCGACGGCTCCACCGCCGCCCAATTGCGCCAGCGGCTCGCTACCGCATATCTGAACTGCGACCGGCCGTTGGACGCGGCGGATGTCGCGGAGGACGCCACCGGCGCAAACGACGGACTCGATCCGGACGCCGAGGCGCCGCGGCACCTGCTCGCGCGCGCCTACCGGGCATTGGACCAGCCGGATCAGGCCATCGAGCAACTCGAGCTGATTGCGACCAGTGGCGCACGACGTGACTGCCCGGAGCTCGTCGGCGAGATCAACGAGGAGATCGGCGACATCCTCGACGGGCTCGATCGTGACAGCGCGGCTGCGCTGCGCTACGCGGTCGCCGCCGACGCGTACCGGACGGCCGGCCGCACCCTCGACCACGTCCGCGCGAGCCGCCGACACGCGACGTCGCTGATGTGGGCGAACCGACTTCATGCGGCGGTGGAGGCGCTGGCCGACGCCGATGCCGCCGCGCTGTCGCTGGACGTCGACCAGCCGGACAACGTGTGGGAGCGAGCGATTCTGGCCTGCGACGGCGGGCGCGTCATCGCCGCGCACGGCGACCTGGACGGCGGGATCCTGCGGGTCGGCCCGGCCATCGACGCGCTTCGGTCAGTCGGGGATCGCGGCGCGGCGACGTTCGCGGCCGGGATCTTCGCCGACCTCCTCCTTCGAGCCGACCGGCCGGCCGAGGTGGAGCGCGTGATCAACACCGCGATGTGTGACGTCGTCGACGACGACACTCGCCGCCACCTCGCCTCGATGCTCGTTCGCGCGCTGGAAGCGCTGCACCGGGATGGCGAGGCGGCCGCCGTCCGCGATGCGTACGAACTGGGCACCTAGCCCGTCCCGACCAGAGTCCGGCCCGGCTCGTAGCGTGGGAGGATCGGCCGCCGGCCTAGGGCCGACACAGGTCACCCGGCTACTCTGGCGTCCGTGACGGTGGATCAGCGCAGCATGCCGACCAAGCGGACCCGCCGCGACGAGATCTTGGAGCAGGCCGTCCGACTGTTCGCGTCGCGCGGCTATCACGGTGTATCGATGGACGACATCGGCGCCGCCGCTGGTGTCACCGGCCCGGCGCTCTACCACCACTTCGCCGGCAAGGAAGCGATGCTCGTCGCCGCGCTGATCCCGGTCAGCGACGGTCTGCTGTCCGGCGGCATGCAGCGGGCCAGCGAGCACCCGAACGATGCGGCCGCCCTGCTCGACTCGTTGATCGACTTCCACGTCGCGTTCGCGTTGGAGAACCCCGCCGTCATCGCGCTGCATTTGCACGAACTCGACCGTCTGCCGGACGAGCCGCGCCGCGCCATTCGTCGCTTGCAGCGGCTTTACGTCGAGGTGTGGGTACGCACGCTGATCAAGCTGCGGCCGGAGTTGAACGACGAAGAGGCCCGCGTCCTCGCGCACGCGGCGTTCGGTTTGATGAACTCGACGCCGTTCATCGGTGGGGATGTCGAGCAGGGACGGCGGGCGCAGCTGTTGCGTGCGGCAACGCTTGCGGCTCTATCTGGGTAGTGGTTTTGGGCCGGACCCCGGCATGCCCACGACGCAGCGGTCAAGCTTGATCTACGTCGTGGGCATGCCGGGGTCCGGCCTGTTACCACGGCCACCGAGCTCGGACTAAGGGCTATACGGGTGTACGTGATACCGAGAACGGTTACGTAATTCGGGGCGGCGCGAAGCGCACGGCGGCGCTCTGGTGGGCGATGCGCCGCGGGGCGTGATGCGCGAGACTCGCGGGTAGTGAGGGCGGACGGGTAGATTAACGATCGTTCAGGTGTGGGCGCGCCGGTGGCGGGAAGGGCAGGACGGTTGATGATCGGGTCGTTGTTGGTGGCGAACCGTGGGGAGATCGCGCGCCGCGTCTTTCGGACCGCGTCGCGGCTCGGCGTTCGCACCGTGGCGGTCTACAGCGAGGCCGACGCCGGGCTGCCGTTCGTGACCGAGGCCGACGAGGCGGTACTGATCGGACCGGCGAACCCGGCGCAGTCCTACCGCAATGCGGAGGCGATCCTCGCCGCGGCCAAGGCAACCGGTGCCGAAGCGATCCATCCCGGCTATGGCTTCCTGTCCGAGAACGCGGACTTCGCGCGCGCCGTCGTTGAGCACGGTCTGGTGTGGGTCGGTCCGAGCGCGGATGCGATCAGTGCGATGGGTGACAAGATCAACGCGCGGAATCTGATGGCGGCCGCCGGCGTGCCGGTCGCGCCCGGCACCACCGATCCGGCCGCAACCGTCGAGCTGGCGATCGCCGAAGCGGAGCGCATCGGCTATCCGGTCATGGTCAAGGCGGCCGCGGGTGGTGGCGGCATGGGCATGGGCGCCGCGGGCGACGAGACGGCGCTACGCAGCGAATACGAGAAGGTGCGCGCGTTCGCGGAACGGATGTTCGGCGACGGTTCAGTGCTGATCGAGCGCTACTTCCCGCGGGTACGCCATATTGAAGTGCAGATCCTCGGCCTGGCCGATGGTCGCGTGATCGCGCTCGGCGAACGTGAATGCTCGGTGCAGCGGCGCAACCAGAAGGTTCTCGAGGAGACTCCGTCGCCGGCCGTCGACAGCGACCTGCGTGATCGGCTGCAGGCCGCCGCGGTGCGTGCCGGGCGCGCGGTGGGATACACCAACGCGGGTACGGTCGAATGCCTGCTCGACCCGACCACTGGCGAATTCTTCTTCCTGGAAATGAACACCCGCCTGCAGGTCGAGCACCCGATCACCGAGGCGGTCTACCGCGTGGACCTGGTCGAGGAGCAGCTCCGCGTGGCGAGCGGTATGCCACCCGGCTTCGATCTCGACACCGTCTTCCCGCGTGGCCACGCCATCGAGATGCGCATCAACGCCGAGGATCCCAAGCGGTTCCTGCCCGGGCCTGGTGCGGTGACCACGTGGGTCGAGCCATCCGGCGAGGGCGTACGGGTCGACGCCGGGTACGCCGCCGGCACGACCGTGACACCGAACTACGACTCGTTGATGGCGAAGCTGATCGTCTACGCCGATGACCGGGCAACCGCGATCGCCCGGGCGCGCGAGGCGGCCGCCGCTTTCGAGATCGCCGGCCCGAAGTCGAACCTGCCGTTCTTCTCGGAGTTGTTCGACAACCCGGAGTTCGTGGGCGGCGACTACGACACTGGCATTGTCGGGCGGATGCGCGCGCCGAAGCCGAAGCAGTAGCCGAGCAAGGAGTAGGTCATGGCGACGTTGCCCGACCGCGTGTCGATCCGTGAGGTCGGTCCGCGCGACGGTCTGCAAAACGAGGAGCCGGTCCCGACGTCGGCGAAGGTCGAGCTGCTCGACGCTTTGTCGACCACCGGCGTACGCCGGATCGAGGCCGTGTCGTTCGTGCACCCGAAGGCGATCCCGCAGATGGCCGACGCGGACGAGGTGTGGGCGAAGGCGACGAAGGCCGACGGCGTGCACTACTCCGCACTCGTACCGAACACTCGCGGCGCGCAGCGAGCCCTCGACGCCGGGTTCCGTGAGGTCGAGGTCGTCGTGTCGGCGAGCGATACGCACAACCGCCACAACGTCAACCGGTCGACCGAGGAGTCGCTCGACGACATCGCGGAACTGATCGCGATGTTGCACGCCAGCGGCGCGACCGCCGAGGTCATCGTCGCGACGTCGTTCGGCTGCCCGTACGAAGGCGACATCGATCCGAAGCGCGTGGCCGGCATCGTGACGCGCGTGCTCGCCGACACTGCCGACCGGATCGCGTTCGGCGACACCACCGGCATGGCCACGCCCCGCCGGGTCACCGACGTGCTCGACGCGGTCCGCGCCGTGCATCCCGACCTTCCGGTGCTGCTGCACTTCCACGACACGCGCGGCACCGGCCTCGCCAACATCCTGACCGCGTTGGAGTTCGGCGTGACCCACTTCGACGCGAGTGTCGGCGGCCTCGGCGGCTGCCCGTACGCACCGGGTGCGACCGGCAACGTGGCGACCGAGGAAGTCGTACACATGCTGCACGACATGGGCATCGATACCGGAATCGACCTCGACGCGATGATCGAAGCGGCGGCGTTGGCACAGCGCATCGTCGGTCGCGAGTTGCCGTCCGGCGTGTTGCGCGCCGGCCCCCGGACCCGCCTCGTCGCGAGCTAGTCCGGCTCTTCGGTCCGCCACGCCCGCGGGCGCGCGGGCGGAGCGGTCGGCCATGCGTTCGACGTGTTACCCTAACGATCGTTCAGGTGAGCGTTGCGGTCGAGTAGGGGTGCGCGGTGTCGCTGGACGACGAGGCGCTGGAGCAGCTCAACAAGCAGGTGCAAGCGGGCGGCGCACAGCGATACCACGCCGCCAACGCCGCGCGCGGCAAGCTTTTCGCGCGGGAGCGCATAGCGCTGCTCGTCGACCCCGATTCGTTCGTTGAGGACGGCCGGTTTGCCAACGTGCTCGCCGACGGGTTGCCCGCGGACGGCGTGATCACCGGGACCGCCCGGGTCGACGGCCGCCCGGTGTGCCTGATGGCCAACGATTCCACGGTGAAGGCCGGCTCGTGGGGCGCCCGTACGGTGGAGAAGATCGTACGGATCATCGAGCGGGCGTACACCACGTCCGTACCGATGATCTACCTAGTCGACAGCGCCGGTGCGCGCATCACCGACCAGGTCGACTTGTTCCCCGGTCGACGCGGCGCCGGCCACATCTTCTACAACCAGGTGCGCGCGTCGGGCAGTGTGCCGCAAGTGTGTGCACTATTCGGACCGTCCGCGGCCGGCGGTGCCTACATCCCGGCGTTCTGCGACGTGGTTGCCATGGTCGACGGCAACGCCTCGATGTATCTCGGCAGCGACCGCATGGTCGAGATGGTCACCGGCGAGAAGACCACGCTCGAGGCGATGGGCGGCGCGAAGGTGCACTGCACCGAGTCGGGCGTCGGCCACTTCTTGTGCAAGGACGAGCCCGAGGCGCTCGACGTGGTCAAGCGCTACCTGTCGTACTTGCCGTCGAACTACACCCAGACCGCACCGGCCGCGGAGCCGACCGCGCCCGCAAGCGTCGACCTCGCCGCGCTCGTACCAGCGAGTGAGCGGCAGGCGTTCGACATGCGTCGCTACCTCAAGGGAATCGTCGACGCGGACAGCTTCTTCGAGATCCAGGCGCTGTGGGCGCGTGAAGTAGTGGTCGGCTTCGCGCGGTTGAACGGTGAGGTCGTCGGTGTGGTCGGCAACAACTCGATGTTCAAGGGCGGCGTGCTCTTCGTCGACTCGGCCGACAAGGCGACGCGCTTCGTGCAGCTGTGCGACGCGTTCAACGTTCCGCTGCTGTTCCTCGCCGACGTGCCAGGGTTCATGGTCGGTACGGCGGTGGAGAAGCAGGGCATCATCCGCCACGGCGCGAAGATGGTCACCGCGATCAGCGAGGCCACCGTACCCAAGATCTGTGTGGTGGTCCGCAAGGCATACGGCGCCGGCCTCTATGCGATGGCCGGCCCCGGATTTGCGCCGGACGCCACGATCGCGCTACCGACCGCGAAGATCGCGGTGATGGGCGCGGAGGCCGCGGTTAATGCGGTTTACGCCAACAAGATCGCGTCGATCGCCGACGAGGCCGAGCGCGCCGCGTTCGTCGAGGCGAAGCGGACCGAATACGAGCAGGACATCGACATCGTGCACCTGGCGAGCGAGCTCGTCGTGGACACCATCGTCGAACCGCATGACCTGCGCGACGAACTGATCGCACGCTTCGCGTCCGCGCGCCACAAGGACCGTCACTTCTCGCGCCGGCGGCACGGCGTGACGCCTGTCTAGGACGCCATCCGGCGTCAGCTGATTGATCGCGCCGCATTCCGCGGCCCGGGGGGTTCGTAAGGAGCAGCAGCAATGCCCGACTTCCAGCTCAGCGACGAGCACGAAGCGTTGCGGGCGACCGTCCGCGAATTCGCGCACGACGCGATCGCGCCGGTGATCGCCGACCACTACGACAATCACAGCTTCCCGTACGAGATCGTTCGACAGATGGGCAAGATGGGCCTGTTCGGCCTGCCCTTCCCCGAATCAGTGGGCGGCATGGGCGGCGACTATTTTGCCCTCTGTCTGGCACTGGAGGAGTTGGCGCGTGTCGACTCCAGCGTGGCGATCACGCTCGAGGCCGCGATCTCGCTCGGTGCCATGCCGATCTTCCGGTTCGGCACCGACGAGCAACGCGCGAAGTGGCTCCCGCCGCTGGTGGCCGGTGAGGCATTGGCCGGCTTCGGGCTCACCGAACCCGGCTTCGGCTCGGACGCGGGCGGCACGGCGACGCGTGCGGTTCTCGACGACGCGACAAGCGAGTGGGTCATTAATGGCGCCAAGGCGTTCATCACCAACTCGGGCACGGATATCACGTCGTTGGTCACTGTCACGGCAGTGACGGGTACGAACTCGGACGGCTCGAAGGAACTCTCGGCGTTCATCGTGCCGTCCGGTACGCCCGGCTTCTCGGTCGCGCCCGGCTATTCCAAGGTCGGCTGGTGCGCCTCGGACACGCACGAGCTGACATTTGACGATTGCCGGGTACCCGCCTCGAACATGCTCGGTGCCCGCGGTCGCGGGTACGCACAGTTCCTGGCCACGCTCGACGAGGGACGGGTGGCGATCGCCGCGCTCGCGGTCGGGCTCGCACAGGGCTGCGTCGACGAGTCGATCAAGTACGCGAACCAGCGCCACGCGTTCGGCCACCCGATCGGCGACTTCCAGGCGATCAAGTTCAAGATCGCGGATATGGAGATGCGCGCGCACACCGCGCGACTTGCCTATTACGACGCGGCCGCCCGACTCGTCGCCGGACGGGACTTCAAGCGGCAGGCGGCGATCGCGAAGCTCTACGCGAGCGAGATCGCGGTCACGAACGCCCGCGAGGCAACCCAGATCCACGGCGGGTACGGGTTCATGAACGAGACGCCGGTGGCCCGGATGTGGCGGGACTCGAAGGTCTTGGAGATCGGCGAGGGGACGTCGGAGGTGCAGCGTCTTGTGATTGCTCGGGAACTGGGGCTTTAGCCCGGTCTTGGTTGCGGTTTAGGGCTGGGGCCGGTGGTTGCGGTTCGGGTCGGGCCGGCCTGGCCCGGCGCAGCGGTCAAGCTTGATCTACGTCGGGCTCAGGCCGGCCCGACCCTGAGCAGAGCCGGCGGCGAGTGTCGAACGGCCGCCGTCCGTCGGGTTAGGGCTATCGGGAGTGGCCGTGATACCGGACGGTTGCCGTCAATCGGTTTTGTCACGTCTATGTCCTCTTCCGGTGCCCGGAGGGGACATAGACGTGACCGAACCGGCCGGGTGCGTGACGGCGGCCGCGCGGACCGCGATCTAGGAACGAAAGTCTCGCTCTGACAAGGTCTTGGTTCCTAGATCGCCGAGTGATCGTGCACTTGTCCGACATATTCGGCGGCGCTTGTGGATCTAGGCGGGAACGTGACGCTGTGGCGACGCGAATGCACGTAGATCTGGCGAGTTCAGCCGCGGCCTCGACAGGGCGCCGTCAGCGGGTTAGGGCGGCGGCGTTCTTGATGCCGGCCTCGGCGCCGGGTCGCACCGTGTCGCGAACCGTACGCAGGCCGGACAACAGGTCGTCGAGCGCTTTCGGGGTCAGTTGGCCGGTGAACCACTCGTCGATCAGCTCGACGTGACGCGGAAGAACCGCTTCGAGGCGAGCCCGACCGGACTGCGTGATCACGGTGTAGAGACTCCGGCGGTCGGACGGGCACGCCGTACGCGTGACGAGCGAATCGCGCTCCAGCCGGTCGACGACGCGTGTCACGCCGCTCGCGGTCAGTGACGTCTGAGCGGCCAGGTCGGTCATCCGAAGCTGCCCGCCGGGTGTGCGGCCGAGGCGGATCAGGATCTCGAACTCGATCATCGACAGTCCGTGCTCCGCGATCTGACACGCGAGCTTCGCGTGCAGGCCGAGGTAGGCCTCACTCAGCAGACCCACAGCTGTCAGCCGTGGATCGTCGGCGTAGTCGCGTGTCATGTGACCTAGTATAGCAATAGTTGACGACGCAACTGATGCCGTGTATATAGTTGTGTTCGCAACTATTGTGTCGTACGAGGAGAGATCATGACTGACACAGCCGTCCGTGAGTACCAGGGCATCAAGATCCCGGCACCAGGGACGTTCTCGCTTGACCCGGCACACACCCGGGTCGGCTTTGTCGCTCGCCACCTGATGGTGAGCAAGGTTCGCGGCTCGTTCAACCAGGTCAGCGGCAAGATCGTGGTCACCGAGGACCCGGCCGACTCGTCGGTAGAGGCGAGCATCGTCGTGGAGAGCGTGTCGACCGGCGTCGAGCAGCGCGACAACCACCTGCGCAGCGCGGACTTCTTCGAGGCGCAGGCACACCCCACCATCGAGTTCGCGAGCACGAGCCTGCTGCCGAAGGGCGGCAACGAGTTCGTGTTGCGCGGCGACTTGACGATCAAGAACACCACGGTCCCGGTCGAGCTCGATGTGGAGTTCGACGGCGTCACGGTCAGCCCGTACGGCAAGGAGGTGTTCGGCTTCTCCGCGACCGGCGAGATCGACCGTGAGGCGTTCGGCATCACGTACAACATGGTGCTCGAGGCGGGCGGCGTGATGATCGGCAACAAGGTGAAGCTCGAGATCGAGGGCGAGGCGATCCGCAACTAGTCCCCGGTTGCCCGGTTGGCGGGTCCGCCAACAGAACCATTCGACCCTCGGGGACATACGTTCCGGCGATTGCGTACGGCAACGTTGCCGTACGCAATCGCCGTCTTACTGACAGGTGAGAACTGTCCATTTCGTCCCTCGACCGGCTACCCACCGTGCTCGTAACGTTGACGCACACGTCGGAGTCGGGAGCGTCGGTATGGGTGAGGACATCTCGCCAATGTCCTTTTCGCGCGAGGACCGCGTCCGTTACCGGCGCAAGGTACGCCGATGCCTGGACGTTTTCGCGCTCATGTTGAGCGACTTCCAGTTCGACGTCGAACACACGATGACCGGGCTGGAATTGGAGTTGAACCTGATCGACGCGGCGGCCGAGCCCGCGATGCTCAACAGTCAGGTGCTGGCCTCGCTCGCCGATCCGCTCTTCCAGACCGAGCTTGGTCTGTTCAATCTCGAGTTGAATGCGCGGCCCCGCATGCTTGCCGGCGCCGGATTCGACGACTTCGAGGCCGACCTGCTGGCCGCGGTGTCGAAAGCCGACGATCGGGCGCGCAAATTCGACGCGAACGTGGTGGTCATCGGCATCCTGCCGACTCTGACACAGCGTCACGCAGTCTCCGAGAACCTGTCCGGCAACCCGCGGTACCGGTTGTTGAATGACCAGATCTTCGAATCCCGCGGCGGCGACATGCCGATCGACATCCGCGGTGTCGAGCGATTACAGATAGACGTCGACTCGATCGCACCGGAAGCCGGCTGCACGAGCGCTCAGTTCCACCTTCAGGTCGCGCCCGACACCTTCGCGAACTACTGGAACGCCTCGCAGGCGATCGCCGGCGTGCAGCTCGCGCTCGGTGCGAACTCGCCGTTCCTGTTTGGCCGCCAGCTGTGGGCCGAAACACGCATCGCGCTCTTCGAGCAGGCCACCGACACCCGCCCGGACGAGCTCCGGTCGCAGGGTGTGCGGCCACGCGTGTGGTTCGGCGAGCGCTGGATCACGTCGATCTTCGACTTGTTCGAGGAGAACGTACGGTATTTCCCCGCGCTGCTCCCGATCTGCGACAGCGAGGACCCGGTCGAGGTGCTGGCCGACGGCGGTGTGCCACGCCTGGCGGAGTTGCGCCTGCACAACGGCACGGTCTACCGATGGAACCGGCCGGTCTACGACATCATGGGCGGCCGGCCGCACCTTCGGGTCGAAAACCGCGTGCTGCCCGCCGGTCCGACCGTCGTCGACCTGCTCGCGAACGCGGCGTTCTACTTCGGCCTGGTACGCGAACTCGTCGAGGTGGACCGACCAATCTGGACGTCGTTGACGTTCGCGGAGGCGGAAGCGAACTTCTACCATGCCGCGCGAGACGGCATCATGGCGCGGCAGGTGTGGCCACAGCTGGACGAAGTGGACGCTGTCGAGCTGGTGCTGAGCAACCTCCTGCCGAAGGCCTACGACGGTCTCGACCGGTTCGGCGTGCGTCCGGACATCCGCGACCGCCTGCTCGGCATCATCGAGGGGCGCTGCCTGACGCGCCGCAACGGTGCGACATGGCAGGTGGACACCGTACGGCATGTGGAGGAGACAACCGGCATGTCGCGACCGTCAGCGCTGCGCGAGATGCTGCGCCGCTACGCGGACCGACTGCCCGCCAACGAACCGGTGCACACCTGGTCGCTCGACTAGTCCGCAGTGGACCCCGGCAAGCGTCGACCCCGGCTAGCGCCGTCCCGGCCGGCGTCGGGGCCTGGGCGATGGGCGACGTACCGGTGCCGTACCCGTCGTGTCGGCGCCCACCGTCGGCGCGGCGGCGATGGCGCTGGTGCTCGACGTCGAGCCGGATCCGGCCGGCGGCGTGGGCAGCCGCGACGGGGTGGATTTGCCGGCGGACAGTTCGAAAGTCGTCGCGCCGCTCTCGGCGCCAGACTTGGCCGGCGTCCCGTCGATCGGCGTCCGAGGTCCGGGGGCGGTCGCGATGGTGGTTGGCCAGTCGGCATGCGCGACCTCGTCGGCGTCGCGCCGCGAGCGCCGGGCCGCGCGGTTGGCGGACAACACCACCACCAGCACCGAGCCGGCGAGCCCGGCGATCACCGCGTACGGCGCGGTCAGGTATGCCGAGATCTGTGCGTTCGCGTGAACCCCGACCAGCCGCGGCGCGGTGAGCAGGTAAGCGGCGGCGACGGTCAGCGGGCCGATCGCGCCAGATAATGCGATGCCGACCGCGTTGTCGCCGCGCCGTTGCGCGACCCATGCCACTCCGGCGCCGATGACCAGGGCGGCGCCGAACATCAGCGCGGTGCCCGCGACCGACCATGAGGTGCGGAAATACGCGCCAGGGCCGTACGGCCACATGGCCAATGGCGTGCCGTGCGGCCCGGTGTCCGCACCGATCCCGTCGATGGATGCCGCGATGGCGAGCAGCCACAGCCACGCCGAACTGGTCAGCACGTTCGTCGTGATGGACCGGACGGACAGTGCGCACACCGAGATCAGGATGCCGATCACGACACCGACGACGGCGTACCCGGCGGCGATCAACTCCGGTGCCGTCGTGTCGGCACGGACCGCGGTGCGCGCCGGAACCAGCACCAACACAACGGAGAGCAATGCGCCGACCGCGGCGCAGAACGCCAACGATGTGCGCCATGCGCCGGTGGCCAGCACGCCGGGCGCGATGGATCGTCCATCCGGCGCCATCCGCCGAGGCGGCGCACCAACCGCGCCGGCCGCGCGGCGATCGGCGAATATCGTGCCCGTCACGGTCGACGTGGCAGCGATGAACACCGTCCACGCGAGGCTCGCCAGCCACGTGTCATCCGGTGTGGCGCCCGGTGTCGCGGGCGCCCAGGAGATGATGCCGAGGCCGTACCCGAGTCCGAACTGTGCCGCCGCCATGCCTGCCGAGGCTCCGACGGCCAGCCCAACCGATGCTGTCCAGCCCAGTTTGGCCATGTCGGGAGCGTACTGGGAACCGACAACGATGGCGAGCGGACGAATTCGCTCGGATACGGCACACTCGTGGGGTGACTTCGACGCCGCGTCCGCCCGCCGATAATTACGCCGACCGTGGCGGCAACACTGCACGTCGCAGTGGGTCCGGCGGCCGGGTGTTCGCGGTCGTCGTCGGGTTCCTCGCGTGCGCCGCGATCGGCGCGACGCTGGGTTGGACACTGACCCCGACGCCGCGCGCGAACGCTCAACCGCCGGCGTCGTCCCCGCCGTCGTCCCCGTCCTCGTCGGCGTCGCCGACACCGTCGCCCTCGCAGACGCCGAGTTCCACGCCGACGCAGTCGGGCAATCAGTACACTCTCCCGGACTACAGCGGCACGGCATTCCAAGACGCGCGCAACGATCTCCGCAACCACAAGATCGGCGTGGACCTCGTCTTCAACTCAAGCGGCACCGCGCAGACCGTGAACCACACGGTGCCGGGGGCCGGGCAGAGCGTGCCGACCGGTCACTCCGTGAAGGTCTTCGTCAACGGACCGCCGCCGCCGCTCGCGGTGCCTCCGATTGAGCCGAACACGGTGTGCCAGACGTGGGGCAGCCAACTCGCGGCCCTTGGTTTCAAGATTGCGCGCTACCAGGGCGATCGCACCAAGTTCGTCACGGCCGAGTCGCCCGATCAGAACGACCCGACTACGCACTGGAACACCGCGATCACGCTGACCTGCGGTGACAGTGGCGGGCCGCCATCCTCGCCGCCGACCGACTCACCCTCGCCGTCGCCGTCGACCTCGCCGTGAGCGATCGCCGGCGGATCGACCGCGGTGTGCGCCCGAAGGCTGGGGTACGCACGCCGGGCCGGTGCGGCCCGCGGCCACGTCATGGGTGGCCGGCAACTAGTGTCGAGTTGTGGAAGATCGGCCCCGAGACGATCACGACGCCGACGGCGAAATGCCCGACACGAGCGATGCTGCCGCGCCGGTCGACGAGCCGGCCGACGGCGGCGCGACAACCGAACCGGCCGACCGCGGCGCGACAACCGAACCGGCCGACCGCGCGGCACACGGTGCCGACGGTGCCGCCGCAACCGCGCCAGCCGATCTGGACGCGACTCGTGTCGGCCCGCCGCTTGATCCCGACGCCACCCAGGTCCACCCGGCCGTGGACGACTCGGCGGGTGCCGGCATGACCACCGGGGCCGAGACCTCGGGCACCGACCCGGACGGGACTCGGGCGTTCGATGCCGACGCGACGCGTGCTGTGCCGAAGCTTGGCGACACCACCGCAGATCTTCCGCCGGGCGCACCGCGGTCGATCGATGACACCGCCGTCGCGCCGCCGGTACCGGAGGGCTGGCAGGGCCGTGCCACGGTACGTCCGGCCGGACCGTACCGTCCGCCTACCGCGCCGGAAGGTCCCGATGACCGGGCGCCCGGCCGGGCGTGGTGGCTGCCGATCCTGCTCGGTGTGCTGGGCCTGCTGCTGATCGTCGGATTGGCGTACGGCCTCGTGGTTGCCACGCGGCATCACGACACCAATCCGACGCCGGCGCCCACTCACACACCAACGACCGTCGCGCCGTCGACACCACCGACGACCGCGCCGCCCACCACCTCGGCACCGCCCTCGACCGCGCCCGCGCAGGTCACCGTACCCGCGGATTTGACGTCTAAGAGCCTGGAGGACGCGGAGAGCGAGCTCAGCCAGCTCAAGCTCACGTTCCAGGCAATCCCGCAGACGGTGTCGGACCCGAGCCAAGTCGGCATGGTGATTGCCGCGGATCCGGCGCCCGGTTCGACTGTCCCGGTCGGCACGCAGGTGACCCTGACCTACGGCGTCGCACCAGCGTCGCCGTCGAGCGCACCGTCGGCCCCGTCGGCCGCACCGTCGCCGAGTCAGTCGTAGCAGCGCGCCGCCCGTGCAAGCCGCCGTCCAAGCCGGCGGCCGGCACCCGGTCCGACGTCGGGCCCCTCTCCCGAGATCGGACCTAAGGGCGCCGCGCCGCCGCCTGGCTTACCACGCCGCCGATCGCGCCGTCCGCGCCGCGGCGCGCCCCTACAAACCGCGACGTAATGGCGGGATTTGCCGGCTGCAATCCGCCGACCTGCACGAAGATCGACCGTCGGTCGACCGCCTCGCCGATGGAATTGAGCTCGTAGCCATCGAGCCATGCCCATCCGTCGTAGGTGGACCAGTCATGAACGCGGATGACTCGGAACAAGAGCGGCGCGGCCGCAAACTGCACACTCGCTGCGCGGGTCACGCGGATGACCTCGCCGGACCGGGGTATCAACCTGAACTCCCTCGCGGTGGGCACGGTTGGGTTAGTCCGGTGAGCGACTCCGCCGTTCGGGCGGCCCACCGGCCCTGGTTGGTTCGAGTCGACGCGGTGGCCGTGCCGCATCGGCGGGTGCATCGTTAACCCGTCCGACGCATCGATCTGGATGTGGATCAACGGCCATCGACCGGGTTGGCAACGTCGGTTAACGCCTTTGCCTAGCCTGCCGTAGGATTCCTGATCAATGCAAGTTGCAGATTTGGACTTGGCACAGATACAGGTTTAGCCCGCAATTGAGCTAGTTTGACCACATAGCCATCGTCCGTTCGTGGGACGCGCGGGGCGGTGCCGTTGTCAAGATCGTCATTGGTACGGGCCGTCTGCGCAGGGACGACACCCGGCCGGTTGGCGTGCGGCCGGCGTCTCGGTGCCCCATAGTGAACGTGCCGTCACTGTGTCCGATCCCGGAGGTGCCGCGTGACCAGCCGATCCAGCCCGACGGTTCGCCGTCGCCGGCTCGGCATGGAGTTGCGACGACTGCGTGAACAAGCCGGTGTCACGATCGATCTCGTCGCCGACCGGCTCGACTTCTCGGCGTCGAAGGTATCCCGGATCGAGACCGGCCAGACGGGCGCGTCTGCCACCGACGTACGCAGCATGCTGTCGCTCTACGGCGTGGACGGCGGATTGGTAGACGACCTCGTGCAGGTCGCCCGCGAGGCCCGCCAGCGCGGCTGGTGGCTGCGCTACGGCCACGTGCTGACCGGCGCGTACGTCGGGCTCGAGGCGGGCGCGACGTCGATCAGCGCGTACGAAGCCCAGCTCGTACCCGGTCTCATGCAGACCGAGGACTACGCGCGCAACGTCATTCGGGCGACCCGTCCACTTATTAGTGACGCCGAGTTGGACGAGCGGATCAGGGTCCGTACGATTCGGCAGTCGCTCCTTGATCAGAACGAGCCCATCGACTTTTGGGCGATTCTCGACGAGGCGGTGTTCCAGAGAATGGTCGGCAGCCGGTCGATCATGCACGCCCAGCTCCAGAAGTTGGTCGAGATCAGCGACCGGCCGAATATCACGATCCAGGTCCTGCCGTTTGCGGTCGGGGCGCACATTGGGATGGACGGCACGTTCGCGATCCTCGAATACGAGGAGATGGCGGATCCGGATGTCGTCTTCGCCGAGAACGCGGCGGGCGGACTGTTCCTCGAGAAGGACGACGAGCTCCATCGCTACAAGTTCATTTTTGATCGGCTGCAGGCGACCGCGCTGAACCCGACCGAGTCGGTGCAGTTCGTCGCCGCACGAGCAAGGGAGCTGAAGTGATAGTGGAGACGAAGGGGCTTCGGGTCGACCTGTCCAGCGCGGTCTGGCGGAAGTCGAGCCAGAGCCAAAGCGGCAGCTGCGTCGAGGTCGCGTTCGTAGACGGCGCGATCGCCGTCCGTGACTCGAAGGACCTGAGCGGGCCGACGCTCGTCTACACACCGGATGAGTGGGAGGCATTCATCGGTGGCGTGAAGGACGGCGAGTTCGACTAATCGACGCGCTGCCGACGAGCCAACCAGGCGCATCCCCAACCCGGGGCGGCGCCTGGTTTGTTTAGCGGTCGGCAACCCCGGCCGCTCTCGTGCTGGCCGGTCGTTGCTACATATCCGGATATCTAGCTAAAGGCGTCGCCTGTCCTTATAAGGGTCGTTGTACCTCACGTACCCGTCGCGCGCCTCGATCGTGGTGCGGCGGTCGCTGCGCAACTCCCATCCCGTGTGGACACGACATAGGCAGGCGATCCTATGAAGAACAGCCCCGACGCGTTCGGCAACGGCGCTCCGGAGGACCGGTTCGCCGGTCAGGTGACCTACCGCACGAACCAGCGCCGCGATAGCACGGGCCTGCCGGGGCAGCCGGGCGACTCGGACCGGACGCCACCGCCGCTGGACGACATGTCCACGATGCCGTCGATTCTGGCATCGGTCACACCGTCCATTTCCATCAACGACCTGGAAACGATGTCCGAGCCGGTGTTCGGCGCGGGCGACTGGCTCGACGATTCGCCGACCGGCACGATGGCCGACCACCCGCTGTTGCGCGGACTGCTGATGGAGTTGCCGCCGAAGGGCGCGATGCCCGACGAGGCGTGGCTGGATCGCTGGTTCGACGCTGCGCGCTCGATCCTCGACCTGCTCTACGCGCACCATGCCGGGCGTGCCCTTCGGCGCTGACGCCGCACCGTAGGGTGGGCGGCGTGCCGTCGCCAAAGATTGAGCTGCACGTCCACCTCGAAGGAACGATTCGCGCCGCGACACTGCTGGCCATAGCCCGCCGGAACGGCGTCGAACTACCCGCGGACAGCGTCGAAGGCCTCCGGTCGCTCTACGAATTCACCGACTTCAAGCACTTCATCGATACGTGGATCCTTACCACCAACTGCTTGCGTTCCGCTGACGACTTTCGGCAGGTAGTGGTGGACTACGCGGCCGAGGCCGCGTCGCATGGCGCGGTCTACCTGGAAGGCATCTTTTCGCCGGTCGAGCGCGTCGCGCGCGGTGTGCGGTGGGACGACCTGTTTAACGGGTACGCCGACGGTGCCGACGAGGCATTCGAGCGGCACGGTGTCGCGGTCCGGTTCACCCCCGACATCTATCGGGGCGGACCGGTGGACCTGTCGGAGGAGGCGGCGCGGCAGTGCGTACGCTTCCGCGACCGCGGCGTCGTCGGGTTCGGCATCGGTGGGTACGAGCCGGGACGTCCGATCGCGCCGTACGTCAAGGCGTTCGACATCGCACGCGACGGTGGGCTCGGGTTGGTACCGCATGCCGGCGAGGCGGCCGGGCCGGACTCCATTCGTGAGGCACTCGCGCTCGGCCCAACCCGGCTGCGTCACGGCATCCGCGCCGTCGACGATCCCGACCTGCTCGCCGAGATCGTCGAGCGCGGCATCGTGCTCGACGTGGCGCCGGTGTCGAATCTGCGTACCGCGGTGGTGGCGAGCGTCGACGCGCACCCACTGCCACGCCTTCGTGAGGCCGGGGCGCTGTGCAGCATCAGCACGGACGATCCAGCGATGTTCGACACGGATCTCGCGAAGGACTACGCGGTCGCCGAATCGTTGGGCGTGAGCGCCTCGGATGCGTACGAAGCCGGGCTCGCCGGCATGCTCGCCGACGACGCCACCCGTACGAGCATCGCCGCGCTCGCCCCAGACCAGAAGTAGCAGCCGCCGGGACGGATCAAACGGCGAATGTCGACGGTCGGTCGACAGCGGCCGGTGGCGGCGTGGCGCGCCACATGCCGGCCTTCTGCGCCGACAACCGCGCGAGGTACTTCGGGTTCAGGATCAGGTAGCGCCGCCACAGTCGCGCCGGCTCGAGGCCGAGTCGCCACAGCCACTCCAACGCATACCGCTGCATCCACGCGGGTGGCTTGCGCAGCAGGCCGGCGTGATAGTCGAACGCCGCGCCGACGGCCAGGATCGGCATGTCGAGCAGCGGGCGCATGGCGTATGCGAAGACTTCCTGACGTGGGCAGCCGAGGCCGACGAACAACACCCGGGCACCGGAGGCACGCACCCGTTCGGCGATGTCGCGGTCCTCGCCGTCCGCCGCGGCACGGAACTTCGAAGCCTCCGTACCCGCAATCTTCAGCGCCGGAAACGCACGCTGCAGCTCTGCTACGAGCTTAACCAGCGTCTCGGTCGTGGATCCGTAGAGATAGACCGGCAGCCCGTCGGCCGCACAGCGCTGCAGCACATGCATGGTGAGCGTCGGGCCGTAGACGCGGTCGGCGAGCGCGATGCCGTGCAGCACCTTCAGGCCCCATCGAACCGGTTGGCCGTCCGGCGTCACCACGTCGAAGCTGTTCAACCTGGCGTTGTGTGCGGGATCTTCGACGCCGGTCATGACGCCGTGTACGGCAAGCGCGGTCAACGCCAGCGGTCGGTGCTCGTGGGCGGCGGCGATCACTTTGTTGGTCGCCGCGCCGTAGTCGATGGCGTCGACCATCACGCCGAGCACGTTGAACTTGCCCTTGTCGATCATCGCGATCGCCGTCAGCTCACCGGGCGCCACTTGTCGACGTTGGCCGCGTAGATCTCGCGCAGGATCATCGGTACGTCGTAGACCTGCGTCCATTGCGGATAGTCGGCCTGGAAGCTGGCGTTCGAACCGATCCACCATTGGTGGTCCCCGACGCGGTTCGCATCGTGGTATTCGGTGATCATCTCGGTACCGGTGATCTGCTGGGCGATCGCGAACGCCTCGAGGTGCGAGCAGTTCGAATGGCGGCCGCCGCCGAGGTTGTAGACAGCGGCGGATCGTGGGTTCCGGAAGAACGCCTCGAACGCGGAGATCACGTCGTGGCTGTGGATGGCGTCGCGAACCATCTTGCCCTTGTACCCGAAGATCTTGTACGTCCGGCGTTCCATGTTGCAGCGCATCACGTAGCCGAGGAACCCGTGCAGTTCGGTGGCGGAGTGCGCCGGTCCGGTCAACGTGCCGCCGCGGAAACACGCCGTCTTCATATCGAAGTAGCGGCCGTATTCCTGGACCATCACGTCGGCGGCCACCTTCGAGGCGCCGAACACCGAGTGCAGGCACGAATCGATCGACATGTCCTCGCGGATGCCGTCCGCGTACGGATGGCCCGGGTCGATCTCCCACCGGGTGCCCAGCTCGACGAGCGGCAGCGAGTTGGGCCGGTCGCCGTAGACCTTGTTCGTCGAACAGTGGATCACCGGCGCATCGATGCAGTGTTCCCGGACGTTCTGCAGCACGTTCAACGTGCCGACGGCATTGATGTCGAAGTCGGTATACGGATCCCGCAGTGCCCAGTCGTGCGACGGCTGCGCCGCCGTGTGGATCACTACCGCGATGTCGCGTCCGTACTTGCGGAAGATGCCAGCTAGCGCGTCGCGATCGCGGATGTCGATGTCGTGGTGCGAATACGAGTCGGAGAGCTCGCTGGTTAACCGCAGCACGTTCCAGGCCGTAGACGCCTCGGGGCCGAAGAACTGGGCGCGCATATCGTTATCGATGCCGACCACGTCAAGACCGAGGCCGGCGAAGTGCCGGACTGCCTCGGAGCCGATCAATCCGGCCGATCCAGTAACGACTGCGACGCTCACGCCATGACCTCCCTGGGTCGTCGGTTCGGCTGCAGCATAGTCGCCCTTCGAAACGGCGCTGACCAGCGCGCCGTACGCCGGCCGCCAGGCACCTCAGCGGCAGTCGTGCTGGGTGTTAATGTGTCTGGGCACGCTCGCCCGCGTGGCGGAATGGCAGACGCGCACGGTTCAGGTCCGTGTGACCGAAAGGTCGTGGGAGTTCAACTCTCCCCGCGGGCACATCGATGTGAAAGTCGGGCCGCATCCGATGCCTCGGAGGCGGCCCGCTGTTGTTCACGGCGCTGTTGTTTATCGCGCTCTTTCACGGCGCTGCCGAGATCGGCCGATCGGTGCGGATTGCTGACCGAGAGGGCCGAGTTCACCGCCCGTCCTCAGTCGGGCGAAACGCCCGGCGATGGGCGAATTCGCGCAAAAATCACATGTCAAACTTCGGACAACAAAAGACATCCCGCCTGACAGCGGCCGGCAGCGTATCATGCTGCCGCGTCGCGGTGTCTACGCTGCGGTGCGTTCAACCGATACCATCAGATCCTCGGCATGTGCGAGGAGGATCTGGTGAGTGTTCTGCAACGCTTCGAGAAGCGCCTGGAAGGCCTGGTTGAGGGCGCCTTTGCGAAGGTTTTCAAGGGCGTCGTCCACCCGGTAGAGATCCTCAACGCCATGCAGCGCGAGGCAGAGGCGCACAAGGCGATCTTGGCCGGCGGTCGGACGCTGGTGCCCAACAGGTATGTGATTGATCTCTCTCCTTATGATCACTCCCGCCTCGCCCCATACGCCGCCGCACTCGCCCAGGAACTGGCCCAGTCGCAGGCGGAGTTCATCGGTGAGCAGGGCTGGACGGTCTACGGGGACGTGATCGTCGAGATCGAGCGCGGCGACGGCCTCGACACCGGCATGTTCCGGGTGACCGCCGAGGTCTACACCGGCGGCGACGTCGCGCCGCAGGGTCCGCCGGCCTACGACCAGGGTGGCTACAACCAGGGTTACGGCCACCAGGGCTATCAGCAGCAGGGCTATGGCCAGCAGGCCGGTCGCGGCGTGCGCCTGATCGCCAACGACGGCCGGACCTATCCGCTGTCCATCGGCTCGACCGTGATCGGCCGCGGCGACCAGGCGAACCTGCGGCTTCCCGACGTCGGCATCTCCCGCCGTCACGCCCGGCTGGACTACGACGGTTCGCAGGTCGTGCTGACCGATCTCGGCTCGACGAACGGCTCGATGGTTAACGGCCAGCGCATCTCGGCGGTCGCGCTCAACCCCGGCGACATGATCCAGATTGGTACGACGACGCTGACGTTCCGCGTGGACGGCTAGGGCTTTGTCGGAACAGCTGGTCGTCGCGGTCGCGCGGATCGGGCTGATAGTGCTCCTGTGGATCTTCGTGTTCACGGTGGTCGGCGTGATCCGGCGTGACCTGTTCAGCGGCGGGCGGGCAAATCGCTTGGTGGCGATGCCGCGAGGAGTGGCCGCGTCCGCGCTCGGCGGTAGGCCGGCCAAGGTTCGCAAGGGACGCGCGGCACATTCGCTCGTGGTGACGGCCGGCTCGCTAGCCGGTACGAAGATCACACTCGGTGACGTACCTATCACGATCGGCCGGTCTGAAGACTCCACACTGGTCATTACGGACGACTACTCGTCGGCGCGGCACGCCCGACTTGTGGCACGGGGCGGACAGTGGTTCATTGAGGACCTCGGCTCAACGAACGGGACCTATCTCGACCGTACGAGGGTCAGCGGTCCCACCCCCGTCCCCCTTGGCGTACCGATTCGCATCGGGCGCACCTCACTCGAGTTACGGCCATGACTCTTACTTTGCGTTACGCCGCCCGCAGTGATCGCGGGTTGATCAGGGAAGGCAACCAGGACTCGGTCTACGCGGGTCCGCGGCTTCTCGCGGTCGCCGACGGCATGGGCGGCATGGCGGCCGGCGATATCGCGAGCAACCTGGCGATCGCCGCGATGTCTCAGCTGGACGAGGACGTCCCGGGCGACGCACTGGTCGATGCGTTGCGAGGGGCCGTCGACAGCGCGAACCAGAACCTTCGCGACGCGATCGACGCGAACCCGGCGCTGGAGGGCATGGGTACCACGCTGACCGGGATGCTCTTCTCCGGCACGAAGATCGCGTTGGTGCACGTTGGCGACTCGCGCGCCTATCTCCTCCGCGGCGACGAGTTCACCCAGGTGACTAAGGACGACACGTACGTGCAGATGCTGGTCGACGAGGGCCGCATCACCGAGGAGGAGGCGAGCGTCCATCCGCAGCGGTCCTTGCTGATCCGCGCGCTGCAGGGCTCGGACGTCGATCCGACCTATTCGGTGCGGCCGGCGGTGGCCGGTGACCGCTACCTGATCTGCAGCGATGGATTGTCCGGCCCGGTGAGCGACGACAGCATCGCGGCGACGCTGAAGGAATATCCCGATCCCGACGAGTGCGCCGAGCGGCTGCTGCAACTCGCGCTGCGCGGCGGCGGTCCGGACAACATCACGGTGATCGTGGCCGACGTTACCGATCAGGACATCATCGAGGGCCGGCCGGTGGTCGGCGGTGCCGCCTCCAACGACCGGTCGATCAAGGAACGCATCGAGTCGACGCCCGCGACGCGTGCCTCGGCGCTCACGCCGCGTGCCGCGACCGCCGAGGCCGACGAGGATGCGGATCCGGAGTCCGCAGAGGATCCGAAGCGCCACCCGGGACGGACCCTGCTATTGCTAGGCGTCGTGCTCGTGATTCTCGCCGGCGGGCTGTGGTACGGGTGGTCGTATACCCAGTCCCGCTACTACGTTGGGGTCACCGATGCCAATGAGGTGGCCATCTACCAGGGCGTACCCGGAAAGATCGTAGGTCTGCACCTGAGCAGCGTCTACCGGACCACGGACCTGACCCTCGACGAACTCACCACGGCCGACCAGGCGCTGGTGAAGCAGACGATCCCGGTCGGGTCGCTCACCGACGCGAATCAGGCGGTGGACAAGCTGCGCACCGATCAGACCGGCGAACTCGGCGCCCCGACCGGCTGCGCGTCGCCGAGCCCGTCGCCCGGTCCCAGCGACAGTCCTTCGCTGGCACCGTCGCCCGGCGCACCCACCGGGACGCCGGCCGGAACCGGCCGGGCGACCAGCACACCGACCTCGGGCGCGACGACTCGTCCGCCGGCTGACGGCCGGACGACCAGCGTGCCGACGGGACCGACTCCGGTGCCGTCCACCCCGTCCGTGCCCGTCGGGCCGAGTCCGTCGCCGAGCTGTTAGGTAGTCGTCACCGTTGTGAGCGCTCCAGCCGCGCCCGTCACACCGCCGCGCCCCGCGCCGGCGGCGCCTCGGCGCGTGCCCAAGAAGCGAACCACCGAGCTCGGTCTGCTGTTGTTCGGCATGGTCGTGGTGCTCGCCTACGCGGTGGCCGCCGAAGGCGGGCTGAACAAGAGCATCCGGGCAGACGTGTGGCTTCAGCCAGCCGTCCTCACCGCGGTGTTCGTCGGGTTCCATTTCGTGATCAGGTTCACGGCGCCCTACGCCGACCCGGTGTTCCTGCCGGCGGTGGCCACGCTCAACGGGCTCGGTGTGGAGTTCCTGCGACGGCTCGACCTCGGCAATGCCAAGGCCGGGCACGGCAGCGCGTCGCCGCTGACCGGTGACGGCATCCGCCAGCTCGGCTGGACGGTCGCCGCGCTCGCGGTGGCGTCGATCGCGCTGATCGTGATCAAGGACCACCGGTCACTGTCGCGCTACGCGTACACGCTGTGCCTAGCCGGCATCGTGCTAGTCATCCTGCCGGCCGTGCTGCCAGCGCGGTTCTCCGAGGTCAACGGCGCCAAGCTGTGGATCAAATTCGGCACGATCTTCCAGATCCAACCCGGTGAGTTCGCCAAGCTGGCGCTGCTCGTGTTCTTCGCCTATTACCTGGTACGCAAGCGAGAAGTGCTGTCGCTCGCGAGCCGCCGCATCCTCGGCATCGACTTTCCACGCGGCCGCGACGTCGGGCCGGTTGTGCTCGTGTGGCTGCTGAGTCTGCTCGTGTTGGTGTTCGAGAAGGACCTCGGCACGTCGCTGCTCTACTTCGGCATGTTCATCGTGACGCTCTACATCGCCACGGAGCGGGTCAGCTGGCTGATCATCGGTCTGGTGATGTTCTTCGGCGGCGCGGTGACCGCCTACTTCCTGGGCGCGGTGCTTGGTCCGTTCGCGAACTTCCACGAGCGTGTCGACGTCTGGCTGAACCCGTTCGCCGATCCGAACAACACCGGGTATCAGCTGGTGCAATCGCTGCTCGGCCTTGGCACCGGCGGCTTGTTCGGCGCCGGTCCGGGCGCCGGACAGCCGGGCCAGGTTCCCGAGGTGCGCAACGACTTCATCTTCGCCGGCATCGGCGAGGAGATCGGCCTGTTCGGTCTCACCGCGTTGTTGGTGATCTACCTGATCATCGTGGAACGCGGGCTGCGGTCCGCGATCGCGGTGCGTGACTCGTTCGGCAAGCTGCTCGCTGGCGGTCTCGCGTTCACGCTTGGCTTGCAGGTCTTCGTTATCGTCGGCGGTATTACGAAGCTGATCCCGCTGACCGGCCAGACGACGCCGTTCATGTCGGCAGGTGGGTCGTCACTCATGGCCAACTGGCTGCTCATTGCCTTGTTACTACGCATATCGGACGCTGCCCGCCGCCCGCCGAGCCAACCGTCGGTCGCGTCCGGGCCGGTCGCCGGACCCGCGCAACTAGCCGGGCTCGCGACGGAGGTGATCTGACGTGAATGCTCCGCTGCGTCGGGTCGGTGTCGTGGTGCTGGTGCTCTTCGCATTGCTGTTCATCAACCTGAACTGGGTGCAGGGATACAAGGCCAACGACTACCGTACGAGCCGCTACAACGGTCGCGTCCTGCTCACCGACTACGAACGCCAGCGCGGCACGATCTACGACGCGAACGGCAACGCGCTCGCGTCGAGCGTGGCGACCAACGGTGCACTCAAGTACCTGCGGACCTACCCGGGCGGTCCGGCGTACGAGCCGATCCTCGGGTACAAGCCGGTCAACCTCGCGAGCACCGGCATCGAAGACGCGATGGACGTCTACCTGGCCGGCAACGCCGCGTCGGACCAGCGCATCACGGATCTGTTCTCGGATCGGCGCAGCCCCGGCGACAACGTCTTCCTGACGCTGGACAAGAACGTGCAGACGACGGCGTACGACGCGCTGGTCAACAACGGCTCACCGGGCGACGTCGGCGCGATCGTCGCGATGGATCCGAACACCGGCAAGATCCTCGCAATGGCGTCCACGCCCAGCTTCAACGCGACCGATCTCGCTAGCCACACCAACTCGACGGCCACGGCGACGTACAAGAAGCTCAGTACGGATGCCGATCAGCCGCTGCTGAACCGCGCGATCTCGACCACCGCGCCGCCCGGCTCGACGTTCAAGCTCATCGTCACGGCCGCCGCGCTGTCGTCCGGTCGCTACAACACGAACACAGTGATCCCGGCCGGCTCGAGTTATCAGCCCGTCAAGGGCAGTTCCTACGTGATGCACAACGCGGAGTCCGAGACGTGCCCGCAGAGTCAGATCACGCTGATCCAGGCGCTGACCGTGTCGTGCAACACCGCGTTCGGGCAGTTGGGTGTCGCGCTGGGCGGGCAGGCGATCACCGATCAGGCGAAGGCCTTCGGCTTCGACGACTCGTTCCCGTTGGCCGGTTCCGGCGACCGTACGCTCCGGGTGGCCGCGAGCGAGATCGGCGACGTGACGAACGGCAGCGGCGCAGACGACCCGAACCTCGTCGCGCAGTCGAGCATCGGCCAGTTCGACGACCGCATGACGCCGCTCATGGGCGCCATGATCGCGTCGGCGGTCGCGACCGGGGGTACGGAGATGAAGCCGTACATCGTCGATCACATTCAGTCGCCCGACTTGCGCGTGACGCAGATCGGCCAGCCGCAGGTCTACAGCCACCCGGTCACCCCACAGGTCGCCGCCGAGATGCAGCAGATGATGTTCAGCGTCGTGCAGAACGGCACCGCGCAGAGCGCACAGATCTCCGGTCTCGAGGTCGGCGGCAAGACCGGAACCGCACAGAACGGCTTCGACGCCAACGGTCAGCCGCTGCTCGACCACCGCTGGTTCCTCGGTTTCGCGATGAAGGACGGCAAGCCGATCGCGGCGGTGTGCGTGTTCCTCAAGAATGCCGGCGACAAGGCACGGCAGAGCGCGCCAGCCATTGGCGGCGACGTGCTGCGCGCCGCTGTTGACGCGCTCGGAGGCAAGTGATGAGCGTCGGGCCGGGCACCGTCCTGGGCGGCCGCTACCGGCTGACCGAGCACATCGCGGGTGGCGGCATGGGCGACGTGTGGCGCGGCGTGGACGACGTGCTGGCCCGGACGATCGCGGTCAAGATCCTGCTGCCGAGCCTCGTGGCCGAGCAGGGCTTCGCGGCGCGTTTCCGTGACGAGGCACGCACCATGGCGACGATCAACCACCCGGGCGTGGTCGACGTCTACGACTACGGCACCGACAACGGCGTGACCTACCTCGTCATGGAATACGTCGAGGGCGACGCGCTGTCCAAGACGCTCGGGCGCGTCGGCCGATTGACCCCACAGCGCACCATGTCGCTGATCGCGCAAGCCGCCGATGCGCTGCAAGCCGCGCACGACAAGGGAATCGTGCACCGTGACGTAAAGCCGGCGAACCTGCTCGTCCGGCCGAACGGCACGCTGGTGCTCACCGACTTCGGCATCGCCCGACGCGAGGCTGCCGCCAGCAATCTCACCGCGGTGGGCTCGGTGCTCGGCACGGCGTCGTACCTGTCGCCGGAGCAAGCGTCCGGCCACGGCGCGACGCCACTGTCCGATGTGTACGCGCTCGGTGTCGTGGCATATCAGTGCCTGGCCGGCCGCCGGCCGTTCGAAGGCGGCACTCCGATCGAGATTGCCGTGCAACACGTCGAGGCCACTCCGCCGCCGCTGCCGCCGGACATCCCACCGCCGATCCGGGCGCTCGTCGAGCGCTGCCTCGCCAAGCCTCCCGCGGCGCGCTTCCCGAGCGCTGCCGCGCTCGCGTCCGCCGCCCGAGCCGCCGGTGCCGGGCAGGCGCCGCCTCCGGCCCGGCCGACGAAGGTCCAGCCGGTCTCGCCGGCCGGCGGCAGTGCGGGCGCCGGTGTCACGGCCACCCGACCCATGTCCGGCACCCAGATCATGGCGCCGCAGTCACCGGCGGCGTACCCGCAATATCGTGCCGGCCAGCCGCAGGGTCGAGGCGCCGCGCAACCCGCGCGGAGCCGGCCCGCTGCGGTGATCTTGGGCATCGTCCTCGCGCTCGTGGTTATGCTGCTTGCCGCGCTGATCGCCTCGGTCATCAAGAGAAACGTCTATGCCACGGATGGCGCTCCTGGCCCGGCAGCGACCGAGTTCCGCGTCACAGCGCTGGCCGTGCCACCGGGCGGCGGACAGATCGGCGACGGCCGGCCGGCTAGGGTAGAGCACAGCCGATCGATCGACCACGCCATGACTGAAGGATTGATGACATGAACGCGGGCCGCCTGCTCGGGAGCAGGTACGAGGTCGGCGAGGTGCTCGGATACGGCGGCATGGCCGAGGTGCACCACGGCCGCGACACCCGGCTCGGCCGCGACGTGGCGATCAAGATGCTGCGCGCCGACCTGGCACGGGACGCGACGTTTCAGATGCGATTCGGTCGGGAAGCGCAGAACGCGGCCGCGCTCAACCACCCAGCGATCGTGGCCGTCTACGACACCGGCGAGGAGCGCGGTCTGAGCGGTGAGCCGTTGCCGTTCATCGTCATGGAGTTCGTCAACGGCCGGACGCTCAAAGAAGTACTGACCGCCGAGGGGCCGATGCAGCCGCGGCGCGCCTTGGAACTCTCCGCGGAGATCTGCGGCGCACTCGAGTTCAGCCACCGGCACGGCATCATCCACCGCGACGTGAAGCCGGGCAACGTGATGCTCACGCGCGCCGGTCAGGTCAAGGTCATGGACTTCGGCATCGCACGCGCACTCGCGAGCGGCGCGAGCACGATGACCCAAACGAGCGCGGTGATCGGCACCGCGCAATACCTGTCGCCCGAGCAGGCTCGCGGCGAGACCGTCGATGCGCGCTCGGATGTGTACGCCACCGGCTGCGTGGTCTACGAGCTACTCACCGGGCGGCCGCCCTTCGTCGGCGACAACCCGGTCAGCGTTGCCTACCAACATGTCCGAGAGGAGGCGCGTCCGCCGTCCGCGGTAAACCGGGCCATCGGTCCGGACATCGACGCGGTGGTGCTCAAGGCGCTCGCGAAGAACCCCGCCAACCGCTACCAGAGCGCCGCAGAGATGCGTGCCGATCTGTTGCGCGCGGCGGCCGGCCGCCCGGTGATGGCGACCCCAATCCTGCGCGAGGATCCGACGTCGGTCGTGCCGCAGCGGGCCGCCGCTGGGTACGCTGGCGGGCCGCCGGCCTCGGTACGCAATGCAGGCCCGCCACGGCGTCGTACGTCGGCCTGGGTGATGGTCACCCTGACAGTGCTTGGATTCGTGGCCCTGATCGCGCTCGGCGTCGGGCTTTACCTGACGAACCGGACCCAGGACACGCACGTGCCGAACCTGGTGGGTCGCAACCTCACCGACGCGTCGGCGCTGTTGCAGCAACAGAACCTGGTGCTGGGTACGCAGACGCAGCAGAACGGCACGTCGTGCACGCCCGGCGCGGTGCTGTCCACGATTCCGACCGCCGGCAAGCAGGTGCCGCCGAACTCACGTGTGGACGTGACCTACTGCGCCGGACCGGGTTCGGTGCAAGGCGGCGTACCGGTCGTCACCGGACTGACCCAGGACCAAGCGGTCAGCCAACTCAAGAGCGTCGGACTCACGCCGAAAGTGCAGCCAGTGGACAGCACAGCGGCATCGGGCATCGTGGTCGGCGTCAAGCCGGACGAGCATTCGCCGGTCAACGTCGGCGACACGGTGACGATCGAGGTATCCAAGGGCAATCAGGCCAAGCTCGACGACCTGACGGGCATGACGCAGGCCGAGGCGCTCAGCCACCTCAACTCGCTGGGCTTCACCGATGTCGAGGTCGTGCCGAACACGGTCGCCGACCCGGCGCAGGACGGGTTGGTCACCGGCCAGAAGCCGACCGCCGGCAAGACGTACTTCAAGAACACGAAGATCACGATCTTTGTCGGCCAGTCCGCACCGACCGGGCCGCCGAGCGGTTCGCCCTCACCGTCGCCGTCCGGCTGAGGCTCGGCGGTGTTATGCCGCGAACGCGCCGAGACGCCGCGCGTCGACCTCGGCCGCAAGTGCCGGTGCGCGCTCGAGCGCTTCAGCGAATCCGCTGGCGCCGAGCCAATTCGCCAGCATCGTGTGGCCGCCCTGAGTCAGCACGGACTCCGGGTGGAACTGGACACCCTCCACCGGCAGGCTCCGGTGTCGCATCGCCATCACGACGCCGGAGTCGGTTCGTCCGGTGACCTCGATCTCGGGCGGCAGCGTCGACTCGACCACCGCGAGCGAGTGATAGCGCGTCGCGGTGAACGGATCGGGTAGGCCGGCGAGCACGCCGCTGCCGTCGTGGCGCACGAGCGAAACCTTGCCGTGCAACAACTCCGGCGCGTGCGTGACGGTCGCGCCGTACGCCACCGCGAACGCTTGATGCCCAAGGCACACGCCGAGAATCGGAAGATCGCCGGCGCAGCGACGGATCAGGTCCACACAGACGCCGGCGCGCTCCGGGGTGCTCGGACCCGGCGACAGCAAGATCGCGTCAGGCTGGAGCGCCGGAATCTCGTCGACGGTGATCTCGTCGTTGCGCCGCACCTCACACTCCGCGCCAAGCTGGCCGAGATACTGCACGAGGTTGAACACGAACGAGTCATAGTTGTCGACCACTAACACACGCATCTGTCGCTCCCTCGGTGCGGCGCCCACCCCTATGGTGACTTGTCAGCGCGGCGGCGGGGTCGACGGGGTGAGCGTCCGGTAATCGGTCGGTACGCCACTCGGCGAGGTCACCTGGACGTTGTTCGTCGGCAGCCGAGCGTCGATGGCCGGGAACGCGACAAACCACAGCAGCGCGCCGACGCCCGCGATGAGCACGGCCGCCGTCGCAGCCCGGCCAACGACGCCGGCCGGCAGGTGGTTCCAGATCCATCCGTACACGGTCAGCTCCCCAGCGAAACCGGCGGCCCGGCCGCATGTGTGGTGGTGGTGACGAGCACTGCGTGCACCACGAGCCGTTGGTAATCGGCCCACTTCGGGTTGCACGTGGTGAGCGTGAGCGACGCTACGGTCGCCGGCACACCGAGCCGGTCCGGCGTCGGTGCGACGACCTCGATCGCGTGCGGCGACACGATCTCATCGTGGGTGACCTGGTAGACGTACCAGTTCGTGGCCGTCTCGACGATGATGTCGTCGCCCGCGTGGACGTCTTGGAGATTCCAGAACAGCGGCGGGATGCGGTGGCCGGCGACCGCGAAGTTGCCGACCTGACCCGGCATCGCAGTGCCCGGGTAGTGGCCCGGGGCGTATCGGATGTCGGGCAGGTCAACGCCCTCCACGACGACCCAGTGCTGGTGCATCGCCGGGACGTAGAGGCGCGCAATCGGGTCACCCGGTGCCGGTGGCGCGGATTGCACCAAGACCGCGGTGCTGGGCGGCACCGTGGCCAATATGCTGGCCGTCGCCGTCCAGGCACGGTCGAGCTGCCGCGTGAGGTCGGCCTGATGGGCGTTGACTTCGGGTACCTTGCCGTAGATCTCGTAGGCCGCGAAGAACGCGACTATCAAGCCGAGCGTGATGAGGACTTCGCCGACGCCGTACGCCACGCGGCGCCCGAGGGTCATGCGGTCACCTGATCGCTTGCGCGTACTGCAGGTCGGTTGACCCGTTGTACGCCGGCAGCGTGACGACGCCCTCTCGCGTCTGGTACCCGAGACCCCAGGCCGCCACCGCCTGACGGTACGCCGCGACCTGTGGTGACTCGTCGAGCGCGGCACGCATCGCCCGCGTGTTGCCGATCGCCGTAATGGTGAACGGAGGCGAGTAAAGCACGCCCTGCAGCAGCAGCGTGTTGCCGACGCAGCGGACGGCGCTCGTGGAGATCACCCGTACCCCCATGATCGTCATCGCCTCGGCGCCACCGGCCCACATTGCGTTGACGACGGCCTGTACGTCCTGTTGGTGCACGACCACGTCGTCCGGCGTAGCGCCCCTCGGCAGCGACCCGTCCGCGGACGCCGGCGCATCGTTGAGCACCACGGTCAGCGCCGGACCTTGTACGGCGACGAGGCCGGCATCGCCGAGCAGTCCCGAGCCACGCTGTTGCTGCGCGGCGACGCCGGCGTCTGAACCGGCGACCTGATTCGTCTTGGCGAGGACGGAAGCCCGCAACGCGGCCTCCTGCGCCTGCGCCGCGCTGATCTGGTGTTGCCGGTCGCCGATCAGGTTCACCAACTGGGGGGTGCGGTCTTCGCGAAGGTTGGTTCCGTTGGCCGTCGTCGCGGACGTGGTGAACAGCAGACCGGCCAACAGAGCGACCACTGGTACGAGCACCGACCAGGCCGAGCGCGCCCGACCGGACGGACGGAAGAGGTCGCCGAGACGTCGGACCGCGGAGCCCGACGCGGTGGTCGGCGGTGTGTCCTCCATCACGCCCCGTTCTCCCGATCAGGCAGCGACTTGTCTACGCTAATGACGAGCAACACTATTGAACACTGTTCCGCTCGACCCCTCACTCTCACCACCGTCCGGCGTCGATGACAAGATCGCGCCGACGCACGCGAGGTACCGCGGCGCTTGGTACCGCCGCCTTGACAGGAGAAAGAAATGCCGAAGTCGTCCGTACGCAAGAAGAAGGTATACACGCCGCCGGCCGATCTCCGCCCGGCGTCGAGTGCGGCGAACCGGCAGCCGAGCCCGTCCTGGGTCGGCATGACCGCGGTGGGCCTCATCCTGTTCGGCCTGCTTTGGCTCGTCACGTTCTACCTGTCCGACCAGAATTACCCGGTCGCGAGCTGGGGCTACTGGAACCTCGCGGTGGGCTTCGCAAGCCTCGTCGCCTCGCTCATCGTGCTGTCGCGCTGGCGTTGATCACGAAGCGGCGCCGGTTCGCCGCCGCGTTACCTCTGGCCGTGGCCGTAGCACTCTGCCGTCGTGGGTGGCGGCAGAGTGATAGCCGCCTCGCCGCACTACCGCTGGCCGCCGCCGTACCCCGAAGCGTGGATTACTAGCCAGTAACAGCGGTCCGCTAGGCTGCCGCCACGTAGGCCAACCGGACGATGGCCGCCGCGAGTGAGGGGTACGGATGGGAGCCACACAGATCGTCGCGGGCGTCGCGTCCCTCGTGATCACCGCGGTGGCCGTCGTGCTGATCGTCCGAGCAGTACGGCAAATGTTCGCGGTGGTGCGCCTCGGGCAGCCCGATACGAGCCGCTCGACGGATCGCGGCAAGCGGACCGTGACCATGCTCCGCGAGACTCTCGGTCACACAAAGATGCTCACGTGGGGCTGGGTCGGCGCGGCGCACTGGTTCGTCATGGTCGGCTTCATCCTGCTGTCCGCGCTCGTGTTGCAGGCCTATTGGGAGGCGTTCTCGCCGTCGTCCGACCTCCCGCTGCTCGGGCACTGGAGCGTGTTCGGCTTCGTGACCGAGTGGCTATCCGTACTCGGCATCGTGGCGATCCTGCTGCTCATGGGCATCCGGCTGGCGATGCGCCCGAACCGTCGGCGTCGGTCGCGGTTCCTCGGGTCCACCATGTGGCAGGGCTACTTCGTCGAGTGGGTCGTGCTGCTCGTGCTGATCTGCGGCCTTCTCATCCGCGGCTTCAGCGCGGCCGGCGGCTATCTGCCGTTCCCGACCTGGGCCGCGCCGGTCTCGCGCGGGCTCGGGAATGTGCTGCCGCGCTCGGACCTCGCCGTCGTGCTCATCGCGTTCGTGAAGATCGTCATATCCATGACGTGGGCGATCGTCATTGCGCTGAACGTGACGATGGGTGTGGCGTGGCACCGGTTCCTCGCCTTCCCGAACATCTTCTTCAAGCGGTCCGGCGACGGCCGGCCGGCACTTGGCGCGCTGCGCCCGATGATGTCGAACGGCGCGCCGCTCGACTTCGAGCAGGCCGATCCGGAGAACGATCAGTTCGGCGTCGCGCACGTCGAGCAGTTCACCTGGAAGGGACTGCTGGACTTCACGACTTGTACGGAGTGCGGCCGCTGCCAGTCGCAGTGCCCGGCGTGGAACACCGGCAAGCCGCTGTCACCGAAGCTGCTCGTGCTGTCGCTGCGTGATCACGCGTACGCGAAGGCGCCCTACCTGCTTGCCGGCGGCGGCCTGACCATGTCCGGCGAGGAAAAGGCGACCGCCGAGCAACTCGCGGGCGTGAACGTGCTCGCGATGGCCGAATCGCAGCGGCCGTTGATCGGCGGCGCCGACGTCGGCGGCGTCATCGACCCGGACGTGCTCTGGTCGTGTACGACGTGTGGCGCATGCGTCGAGCAATGCCCGGTGGACATCGAGCACGTCGACCACATCGTCGACATGCGCCGCTACCAGGTGATGATCGAGTCGAACTTCCCGTCCGAGGCCGGCGTGATGCTGCGCAACCTCGAGTCGAAGGGCAACCCGTGGGGCGCGCCGCCGAACACTCGAGAGGACTGGACGAAGGGGCTTGACTTCGAGGTTGCGCGTGCCAGTGACGGCGGTGATTACGAATACCTCTTCTGGGTCGGCTGCGCGGGAGCGCTCGAGGATCGGGCGCGCAAGACCACCCGCGCGGTCGCCACGTTGCTGCACGACGCGGGCGTGAGCTTCGCGATCCTTGGCAACGCCGAGACGTGTACGGGTGACCCGGCGCGCCGCATCGGCAACGAGTTCGTCTACCAGATGTTGGCGCAGCAGAACATCGAGACACTGAACGCGGCTGGCGTACGCAAGATCGTGGCGACCTGCCCACATTGCTTCAACACGCTCGCCAACGAGTATCCGCAACTCGGCGCGTCGTACCAGGTGGTCCACCACACGCAGCTGCTCGCCGACCTGGTGAAGTCGGGCAAGCTCACGCCGGTCCAGCCGGTCGACGGTGGCGTGACCTATCACGACCCGTGCTATCTCGGTCGGCACAACCGTGTCTTCACGCCGCCGCGCGAGGTGCTCGGGGCGTCGCTCGGCGCCGGTACGGTCACCGAGATGCCGCGCAACTCCGAGCGTTCGTTCTGCTGTGGAGCGGGCGGTGCCCGGATGTGGATGGAAGAGAAGATCGGCAAGCGGATCAACATCGAACGCGTCGAGGAAGCGGTCGCGACCGGCGCGAAGACGATCGCGGTGGGGTGCCCGTTCTGCTCGACGATGCTGGGTGATGGGGTGACGTCTCAGGCAGCTTCTGGTTCTGTACCCGAAGGGGTCGAAGTGGTCGACGTAGCGACTGTGTTGTTGCGTTCGGTTCGGCCTTCGTAGTGGCAGCTGTTTGGGGTCGGGCGGGCTTGCCCACTCTGGGCGGTCAGGCCTGATCCCGACGTGGGCAAGCCCGCCCGACCAAGCGGATCGACGGCGCCGGCACCGATGGGGTTGAGCTCTCGCGGTGGCCGTGATACGGAAAACGGTCCCGTGGGGGTTGAGCTCTCCGGGTTGTCGTGATGCGTCAAGTGCCCGTGATACGGACTCCCGTGGCTGGTGTAGGCGTGACTGCGCGGCTCGTGATGTCCCGGGTGCGGCAGAATGGGGCGCGAGGTGAGGTGAGATCGACTCCGCGCTGCTGACCGCGCTGTTGGCGCTGCTCGCGTTCGTGCTGTTGACGCTCGCTAACGCGTTCTTCGTGGTGGGCGAGTTCTCCCTCGTGACGGTCGACCGCGCCACGATCGAGCAGGCCTCGAATGCTGGCGACCGGACGGCACGCACCGTCTCGAAGTCGCTGCACGAGTTGTCGTTCCAGCTCTCCGCCGCTCAACTCGGCATCACACTGGCCGCACTGCTCACCGGCTATCTCGCCGAACCAGCCCTCGCGCGACTGCTACGCCCGCTGATCCAGCCCTGGGGCGGCTCGCATACCCAGGGCCTGACGCACGTCGCGGCGCTCGGCGTCGCCACGCTGTTCTCGATGTTGTTTGGCGAACTCGTACCCAAGAATGCCGCGCTTGCCCGACCGATGCCGCTGGTGCGGGCCAGCGCCGGACCGCTGCGGACCTTCGCGTCGGTGTTAGGTTGGCTCATCCGCGCGCTGAACGGGTCGGCAAACTTCCTCGTCCGCCGCGTCGGTGTCGAGCCGCACGAAGAACTGGCGAGCGCCCGGTCGCCGGAGGAACTCGGCCTGCTCGCCGCGATCTCGGCGCGCGCCGGTGCGATCCCGGAGGACACCGCGGTGCTGTTGCGCCGGACCATCCGGTTCGGTGACAAGCGGGCGGCGGAGGCGATGACACCCCGCGTCGACGTGTCCGCGCTGCGATCCGACGCCAGCGTTGCCGACCTGCTGAGCGCGGCGCACGACACCGGGTTCAGCCGGTTCCCGATCTTCGAGGAGACACTCGACCACGTCACCGGCGTCGTCAGCGTGACCGATGCGCTCGGCGTCACGCCCGAGATGCGCGCGAACACGTCGGTCGCGTCGATCGCGACCGAGCCGATCCTCGTGCCGGACAGCCTCGACCTCGACGGCGTGCTCGAGGTGCTGAACCGCTCACGAGCGGCGCTGGCCATCGTGGTCGACGAATACGGCGGCACGGACGGCGTGGTCACCAGCGAGGATCTCGTGGAGGAGCTGGTCGGCGAGATAGCCGACGAGCACGATCCAAGCGCCGCGGCAGGCGACGTGAGCGCGGATCACTTGACGGTGCCCGCGACCGCTGGTCCCATCCTCGTCGACGGCGTGCTGCGTGAGGACGAACTGGCCGAGCAGACCGGGTTCACGCTGCCGCCGGGGCCGTACGAGACGCTTGCCGGATTCCTGATGGCCGAACTCGGCCACATCCCGGTCGACGGCGAGACGCTGCGGGTACCCGGCTGGGAGTTCACCGTCGTCGCGGTGGAAAAGCGCCGGATCGAGCAGGTGCGTGTGACGCGTACGGAGCCGGTCGAGTGAACCAGTTCCTGCTCGTCCTCGTGCTGCTCGCCGGCAACGCGTTCTTCGTCGCGTCGGAGTTTTCGCTGATTTCGGCGCGGCGTACGGTGCTGGAGCCGCTCGCGCAGACGTCGCGCCGTGCTCAGCTGGCATTGCGGGCCATGGGCGAGATCCCGCTCATGATCGCCGGCGCGCAGCTCGGCGTCACAATCTGCTCGCTCGGACTAGGGGCGATCGCGGAGCCGGCGATGGCACACGTACTGGCCGCACCGTTTCACGCGGTGGGAGTGCCGGACGCGGCCGTGCACACCGTCGCATTCGTGATCGCACTCGGCATCGTGGTGTTCGCACACACGGTCATCGGTGAGATGGTGCCGAAGAATCTGACCCTGGCCGCCCCCGAGGTGGCCGCGATGTGGCTCGGCCCGCCAATGCTCGGCTTCTGCATCGCGACCAAGCCACTGCTGCTTGCCATGCGGTGGCTGTCCCGCCAGGTGCTTCGGATCTGGCGCATCGAGGCCACCGATACCGTCAAGACGGTCTTCACCGCCGAAGAACTGGCCGGCCTGGTTGCCGAGTCGCGCGTCGAGGGACTGCTGGATCCGGAGGAGCACGCGCGCATTGCCGGCGCGCTCGCGCTGCACGACCGCAAGGTCGGCGAGGCGGCCATACCGTGGGCCGACGTCACGACGGTGGGCGATGACGTGTCGCCGGCGGCACTCGAGACGCTCGCCGCGAAGACCGGCCGGTCTCGCTTTCCGATGGTCGAGCACGGCACCCGACGCATCCTCGGTTTCGTACACGTCAAGGACGTCATCGGGCTGGTCGGTGCGGAGCGGCTCGCGCCGATCGCTCGATCGCTCGTGCGTCCGCTGCTCGTGCTCGCACCGGATCGTTCGCTCGGCGACGCGCTGCTCGCCATGCGGCGCGGCCGGCGTCACATCTCACTGATCAGCGACGGCCGTACGGTGCTCGGCGTGGTCACGCTCGACGACGTACTGACGGCCGTGGTCGGCGTCCAGCGACCACAGTAGGCAGTCGCCGGGCACCGTACGGGTGAACACGCTGCGTACCCGCGTGACAACACAGCGATTTAGGGCATGTGGTGCTTGCTACCCACTCCGCCATTTACCTAAGGTGGGAGCGGTCTGCGACTGAGTTCGGTCGCCATCCCGGCGTCCGCAGGCGCGACTCCGCCTAATCGCATTGATTTGCGAACCGGGGACCCGTTGCACTCAGGGGTGAATCGGCGCCGCAGCGGCGCGTAGGACTAACTTCCGGTCCGAACCCGTCAGCTAACCCGGTGAGCGGCTTGGAAGAAGGAGCGCAAGCTCGTGGCCTGGCCCCCGGTCAAACCGGAAGACCCCGCAGCCCCCATACCGCCATCAGGCAAGGCACGTCGACGCGGCACCGCCATCACCGCCGCGCTGATAATGCTCGCCGCCGGCTTGACAGTGCTCGCACCGGCCACTGCCGCGCAGGCGGCGCCGACGACGTCGGAACAGATCCAGACCCTCAATAACCAGATTGAGGTCATCGTCGAGCAGTACAACGGCATCAGCACGAAGCTCGCCGCCGACCAGGCGAAGTCGAAGAAGCTCGCCGCTCAACTCGCGCCGGCACAGTTGCAGTCCGCTGTCGCACAGCAGCGCATCAATGCGGTGGTCCGCGACCTCTACATCGGCGGCCCGTCCAGCAGCCTCGTCGTGCTGGTCAACTCGCAGTCCACCAGCTCGATGGTGAACGCCATCGGCACGCTGTCGGTGATCGCGTCCGCGCAGCGCGACACGGTTGCGACGGCGAGCGTGCTGGTCGGCCAGTTCCAGACGCAAAAGAAGACGCTCGACGCGCTCATCAAGCAGGAGGCCACCCAGAAGTCTGCGCTCGCCTCCAAGAAGCGCGACATCGTGGCCAAGCTCGCCAACCTGGAGGCGTTGCAGGCGGCCGGCGACACGAGCGGCAGCAGCAGCACCAACATCAACCACGGCTCCAAGACGAGCAAGGCCTATGTCATGCCGGTGGCGTGCCCGCAGGTTTCCAGCGGTGGCAAGGGATACACCGCCGCCAAGAAGGCATGCTCGCTTGTCTGGCCGATCCACTGGTACGGCTGGGGTGAGGCAGGACCCAGCGAGTACGACTGCTCGGGCCTGACGATGACGGCCTGGAAGGCGGCCGGTGTCACGCTGGCGCACTTCACTGGAGATCAGTGGAACGAATCGCACGCGATCTCGAAGAGCGAGCTGCGGGTCGGCGACCTCGTCTTCTACAACAGCGGCAATCACGTCGCGCTCTACATCGGCAACGGCTTCGTCGTGCAGGCCGAACATACTGGCGAGCCGCTCAAGGAGTCGCTGCTGAACTTCGAGACGCCGGTGACGAACGGGTATCGGCGGGTCAACGGCACCTGATCGATCGGCCGTACAAAACGGGCGGTTAGAGCAATTCAGTCGGCGGATCGGGGCTCCCGGTCCGCCGAATTGCTGACCACTATCGGAGTAGGCAGATCACGAGCAGTTAACGACGGTACTAATCCGATTGAGTAATCGTGACACGACGCATCGTGATCGAGTCGTTCCTCGGTGGCGCACAGTAGACACACAATGCCTGGAGACCGTACTCGTGACGGTCGGTGAGTCGGCATTTTCAATGCGTACAAGAGGGTGTTGCAGACTTGCAATCACCCATGCCCACTCCATACGGTAAGCAAGCAATCCGCCGCCCGGACGTCGGTCTCTCCAGAGGGAGAGACCCCAGCGGCACGCCGAATCGTATTTCGAACCGGGGAACCACCTGCGTCACCTGGGGTGAATCCGCCGGCTCCGTACCACTGTGGAGTCAGCGGTAGGGCGAGACTTCCCGACCCGAACCCGTCAGCTAACCCGGTAGGCGTTGAGGGAAGAAGGAGTTCGTCGCAAGTGGCACCCGATGCGCCGCGCGCCGTACGGCTAGGTATGGTGCGCCCTCTGCGTACGGCTTTCAGTGTTCTTATCCTCTCGGCGAGCCTGGTCGTAGGCGGTGGCCTCGAGGCGACCGCGGCGTACGCCGCGCCGGTGCAAAGCCCGTCCGATTCGTCGGTCAGCGCCCTAGTTGCCCAGATCAACAAGCAGTGGAACGCCCTTGAGCCCGTAATCGAGAACTTCGATGCGGTCAGCGACAAGCTGGCCACCCAACAGGCCAAGGCGGACAAGTTGCAAGCGGCGATCCAGCCGTTGCAACTTCAGGTGCAGGTCGCGCGGTCGTTGCTCGCGCCGGTCGCGGCGCGGCTCTACGAGACCGGACCGACCAGCACGCTCGCCGTGCTGCTCAACTCGTCGTCGGCCGGGCAAGCGCTCGACATGATCGCGACGGTCGACCGCATGGCCGCGCACCGCAACCAGCAGATCGCCAAGACTGCGGCGCTCGAGCAGAAGTACCAGACCCAAAAGGCACCGATCGACGCGCTTGTCGCGTCCCTGTCACAGCAGCGTGCCACGCTCGCGGTTCAGAAGGCGAAGATCAACTCAGCGATCTCGAGCCTCGACGCGCTTCGCAAGAAGGCATGGGGCAGCACCGTGCAGCCCGGCAAGACGAAGCCGGTGGCGTGCCCGCAGGTCTACCATGGCGATCCAGGCAGCCGCGCCGCGCTATGGGCGTGCAACCAGATCAACAAGCGATACGTGTTCGGCGCCGCCGGCCCGAATACCTTCGACTGCTCCGGTCTGACCATGCGCGCGTGGCAGTCGGTCGGCGTCTCGTTGCCGCACAACGCGTACCAGCAGAAGCACTCGATCCCGGCGGTGAAGTTCGCCAACCTTCAACCGGGCGACCTGGTCTTCTACTTCGCGGCGATCTCGCATGTGACGATCTACGTCGGCAACGGCTGGGTGGTCAGTGCGCCATCGACCGGAGACGTCGTACGCATGAAGCGATATAACGAGATAACACCGGTCGGCTACGGGAGACCGTAGCCTTCCCCAGGATCTCGCAACAACGCCACACGGCGGTGCCGCTAGCTGCGGTGCCGCCGTGTGGCATTTCCGTCGTGCCGAGCCGCGCGCCGATGTCACGCTCCGCCGGTCGACCAAGTCCGCCAATTCTGGTACGAACGGCTCGGCGTCGGGCCGCGCTGGCCTTGATACCGCGAACCGTAGACGGTCGATCCGTAGGGATGTTCGGCGGCCGACGACAGCCGGAACATGCACAGCTGGCCGATCTTCATGCCCGGCCACAGTTTGATCGGCAGGTTCGCGACGTTGGACAACTCAAGCGTCACGTGGCCGGAGAATCCCGGGTCGATGAAGCCGGCCGTCGAATGCGTGAGCAGGCCCAGCCGGCCGAGGCTCGACTTGCCCTCCAGTCGACCGGCTAGCTGATCGCCGAGCGTGATGACCTCGAGCGTGGACGCCAACACGAATTCGCCGGGATGCAGCACGAATGCCTCGCCGTCGGAGACCTCGACCGCCGCGGTGAGGTCGTCCTGCTGGGTGGCCGGATCGATGTGGGTATAGAGGTGGTTGTTGAACACCCGGAACCACCGATCGAGGCGCACATCGATGCTGGACGGCTGGACGAGCGCGGGCTCGAACGGTTCGAGCTGCAAGGCGCCCGACTTGATCTCGGCGATCAGATCGCGGTCGGAGAGCAACACTTGCGCAGCCTACCGCCGTGCGAGCTGCATCGTCCGAGCCGTACGCATTGGCCCTAGCGTATCGAACAGGTGTTCGATAAAATGGACACCATGGCCACCTGGTCCGAATTCGCCCACGCCGCGCCCGCGCTGGCCGGTGCGATCCGCAGTGCACTGCATCAATACGGATCGGGGTTGGGATACCTCGCGACGATCCGCCCGGACGGCGGGCCGCGACTGCACCCGGTGTCGCCGGTGGTCGCGGAGGACGGGCTCTACGCATGCCTACTCGACACGCCGAAGCGACGCGACCTGGTGCGCGATGGTCGGTACGCGCTGCACTCGTACCCGCCGGACGACTCCGACGACGAGGCGTGCGTACGAGGCTCGGCGCGCCGGGTCACCGACCCCGCAGTGATCCGCCGCGTCAGCGCGCAAGCTCGGGCGACGCCACGGGTTGACTGGTGGCTGTTCGAGTTCGAGGTGCAAGTGGCCTACGTGGTGCGCCGTCCGCCAGGTCGAGGCGCCGCGGTCGCACATGTCTGGCACGCGCCGCCGAGCGCCGTCCCGGTGCAACAGCGCGACGCATGTTGACCGGCCTTCGTCA
>DASTMZ010000026.1:0-6181 GCA_035713725.1 Micromonosporaceae bacterium | reverse complement strand
CGGCGCGATCCGGACGGGCCGTACGCGGACTACTACGTATGGAGCGACAGCGACGACGGGTACCCGTTCGCTCGGGTGATCTTCGTGGACACCGAGGAATCCAACTGGACGTACGACCCGGTGCGCAAGCAGTTCTACTGGCACCGATTCTTCTCACACCAGCCGGATCTCAATTACGAGAACCCGGCGGTCGTGCGCGAGATGATGAACGTGATCCGGTTCTGGCTGGATCTCGGCATCGACGGATTCCGGCTCGACGCGGTGCCGTACCTATTCGAGGCCGAGTCGACCAACTGCGAGAATTTGCCTCAAACGCACGAATTTCTACGCAAATTGCGCAAGATCGTGGACGATGAGTACCCTGGCCGGGTGCTGCTGGCCGAGGCGAACCAGTGGCCGGCCGATGTGGTCGCGTATTTCGGCGACGAGGCGGTCGGCGGCGACGAGTGCCACATGGCCTTCCACTTTCCGCTCATGCCACGCTTGTTCATGGCGGTACGCCGCGAATCGCGGTTCCCGATCTCGGAGATCATGGCATCAACGCCGAAGATCCCCACCGGCTGCCAATGGGGCATCTTCCTGCGCAACCACGACGAGCTCACGCTCGAGATGGTGACCGACGAAGAGCGCGACTACATGTATGCCGAATACGCCAAGGACCCGCGCATGCGAGCCAACGTCGGCATCCGCCGACGGCTCGCGTCGCTGCTCGAGAACGATCGCAACCAGGTCGAGTTGTTCACCGCGATGCTGCTGTCGTTGCCCGGTTCGCCGGTGCTCTACTACGGCGACGAGATCGGTATGGGCGACAACATCTGGCTCGGCGACCGGGACGGTGTGCGTACCCCGATGCAGTGGACTCCGGACCGCAACGCCGGCTTCTCGTCGGCCACGCCCGGACGCCTGTTTCTGCCGGTCAATCAGGATCCGGTCTACGGGTACCAGGCGATCAACGTCGAGGCGCAGCAACAGAACGCCGCGTCGCTGCTGAACTGGACTCGTACCATGCTCGCGGTACGCCGCCGGCACGAAGCGTTCGCGCTAGGCGACTTCGAGGACCTGGGCGGCTCGAACCCGTCGGTGCTCGCCTACGTGCGAGCGCACGACGGCGACGTCGTGATGAGCGTCAACAACCTGTCCCGCTTCCCGCAGCCGATCGAGTTGAACCTGCAGAAGTGGGCCGGATACGTGCCGATCGAGCTGACCGGAGGGGTGCGTTTCCC
Organism: Micromonosporaceae bacterium; assembly: GCA_035713725.1. Classification (GTDB taxonomy): domain Bacteria; phylum Actinomycetota; class Actinomycetes; order Mycobacteriales; family Micromonosporaceae; genus DASQPR01. Next base: position 4,958 of record DASTMZ010000026.1, on the reverse strand, counting down.
GTCCATCGGGCAGCTGCCATATCTGCTCACCCTGCCCGGTCACGCCTTCTACTGGCTGCAACTGCGCCGTCCGGAGGAGACCGCATGATGTTGCCGTTCGCCGACTGGCTGCCGCATCAGCGGTGGTACGCGGGGCGCGGTCGAACGATCGTCGGCGTGGACACCACGTCGGTCACCGCGCTCGCCGACGACCTCGAACACGTGCTGCTGCAAGTGCGATTCGTCGACGGCGACCCGCAGGCGTACCAAGTCGTGGTGGGCTGGGACCGGGCGCCGGCAGACGAGTTCGTGGGCGTCGCGCGCATCGGTGAGGCGGACGGCCGCACCGGCTATGACGCGCTCTACAGCGAGCGGACCGCACGAGAGTTGCTCGGCATGATCCTCGCCGGGCACCGGGTCGCGGATCTGCGCTTCGAGGCGGAACCCGAAGCGGGCGGCGTGGATGACAGCACGGCCCGGGTGATCGACGCGGAGCAGAGCAACTCGAGCGTCGTGTTCAACGGGTCGGCGATCCTCAAGCTGTTCCGCCGCGTGGTGCCCGGACTGAACCCGGACCTGGAACTCAACCGTGCCTTGGCACGGGCCGGGAATCCCTACGTGGCCAGGCTTCTCGGCGCCATTGAAAGCGTCGACGAGCATGGTGCGCCGCTGTCGTTGGCGACCCTGAACCAGTTCGCGGCAAACTCCGCGGACGGCTGGTCGATGGCCGTGGCCAGCGCGCGCGATCTGATGGCGCAGCCCGACTACGGTCCGGACCAGGTCGGTGGCGACTTCGCGGGTGAGGCGCACCGGCTAGGCGAGGCGGTGGCGTCAGTGCACGGCACGCTCGGCGACGAGTTGGGCCGCGAGATCGACAAGCCGCCCGTCGAACACATGATCCGGCGGCTGCACACCGCGGCCGCCGCGGTGCCACAGATCGCGCAGCACATCGACGCCGCGACCGAGATCCTGCGCCGGGCCACCTACCCGTCGATCATCCAACGGATCCACGGCGACCTGCATCTCGGTCAGGCACTGCGCACGCCGGAGAGCTGGCTCATCATTGATTTCGAGGGCGAGCCGGGCCAACCGATCGACGAACGTCGCCGGCCGGACTCGCCGATGCGCGACGTCGCCGCGATGCTGCGTTCCTTCGACTACGCCGCCTATCAGCTGCTGATCGGCGACACCGACAACAGCGCACTGGACGAACGCGCGCGAGAGTGGGCGGCGCGCAACCGTGCGGCGTTCTGCGACGGGTACGCCGCGGTGTCCGGTGTGGACCCACGCGAGCACGCCGATCTGCTCGCCGCGTACGAGCTGGACAAGGCGGCCTACGAGGCGGCGTACGAGACGCGGCATCGCCCGAGCTGGCTGTGGATCCCGTTGCATTCGATCGGGCGGATCCTCGGCGGCGGTACGCAGATCCCGGCGAGTGCGGAGGACACCGAGACGGTTTCCCCCGACGACGTACGGCCGACCAGCGGCGGGTTCGGCATCGGCGGGGTCGGTGCGAGTGGTCCCGGACCCGGGCCGGCCGGCGGAACGCCCACTGGTGGTAGGCGGAGCCACGACGGTCACACGTACGCCGCCGGCGACGTGCCGAGCGGAAGGAGCCGATAGTGCCGAGCGCCAGCGCGCACGTGCTGATCACCGGCGCGATTCACGACCCGCACTCGATCCTCGGCGCGCATCCGGACGGCGACAAAACGACGGTTCGCACCATGCGCCGTGGCGCGGCCGAGGTGTCGGTGGTCGCGGGCGGCATGACCGTACCCATGCATCGCATCCACGACGAGGGCGTCTTCGAGGTCACGCTGCCCGGCACCATCGCGGACTACCGGATCGAGATCGGCGGCCAGCGCGTTGACGATCCGTACCGGCATCTGCCGACGCTCGGCGAGTTGGATCTGCACCTGATCGCCGAGGGCCGGCACGAGCGGTTGTGGACGGTGCTCGGCGCACAGCCGCGGGTCGGTGGATGCGCCTTCGCGGTGTGGGCGCCCAACGCCCAAGGGGTACGCGTCGTCGGCGACTTCACCGGCTGGGGTGCGCACGAGGGTTGGCCGATGCGGTCGCTCGGATCCTCCGGCGTCTGGGAGCTCTACGTACCGGGCGCGAACGTCGGCGAGCGGTACAAGTTCCGCATCCTCGGACCGGACGGCGTGTGGCGCGAGAAGTCCGATCCGATGGCTCGGCGCACCGAGACGCCGCCGCGCACCGCGTCAGTCATCGACGAGTCCACGTACGTCTGGGGCGATGCGACCTGGCTCGCCAAGCGCGCCGAGACACGGCTCTACCAGCGGCCGATGAGCGTCTACGAGGTGCACCTCGGCTCGTGGCGACCGGGGCTGTCCTACACGGATCTCGCCGAGCAACTCACCGAATACGTTGCGGCGCAGGGCTTCACGCACGTTGAGCTGCTGCCGGTGATGGAGCACCCGTACGGCGGATCGTGGGGATACCAAGTCACCGGCTATTACGCGCCGACCGCGCGCTTCGGCGACCCGGACGGGCTGCGCCTACTCATCGATCGCCTACATCAGGCGGATATCGGCGTGATCCTCGATTGGGTGCCGGCGCACTTCCCACGCGACGAATGGGCGTTGGCCCGCTTCGACGGCACCGCACTCTACGAACACGGCGACCCGATGCGCGGCGAGCACCCGGACTGGGGCACGCTCATCTTCGACTTCGGCCGCGCCGAGGTGCGCAACTTCCTGGTCGCCAACGCGCTCTACTGGTGCGATCAGTTCCACGCCGACGGCCTGCGGGTCGATGCCGTCGCGTCGATGCTCTACCTCGACTACTCGCGCAAGGCCGGACAGTGGCGGCCGAACGCCTCGGGTGGCCGCGAAAACCTCGACGCCATCTCGTTCTTGCAAGAGATGAACGCCACCGTCTACAAGGAACAACCGGGCGTGACCACGATTGCCGAGGAGTCGACCGCGTTCAATGGCGTGACGCAGCCGACCGACGCGGGCGGCCTCGGCTTCGGCTTCAAGTGGAACATGGGCTGGATGCACGACACGTTGAGCTATGTCGCGCGCGAGCCGATCCACCGGCAATACCACCATCCGCAGATGACATTCGCCGGCGTCTACGCCTGGAGCGAGAACTACGTGCTGCCGATCAGCCACGACGAAGTCGTACACGGCAAGCGCTCCCTCGCCGCCAAGGCGCCCGGCGACCGGTGGCAGCGACTCGCGACGCTGCGCACGCTGCTCGCCTTCATGTGGGCATTCCCCGGCAAGCAGCTTGTCTTCATGGGCTCGGAACTCGGCGACGACCGGGAATGGAACGAAGGCACCGGCTTGCCGTGGTGGCTGCTCGATGATCCCGCGCACGCCGGCGTGCAACGCGCGCTGCGCGATCTGAACACGATCTATCGAGACAGCCCGGCGCTGTGGACGCAGGACACCACGCCGAGCGGCTTCCGCTGGATCGATCCGGATGACGCGCCGCGCAACACGTTCTCGTTCCTCCGGTACGGCAGCGGTGGCGAGACGCTCGCGTGCGTGGTGAACTTCGCCGCCATCCCGCACGAGGGCTACCGGCTCGGGCTGCCGGCCGCCGGTCGATGGCGCGAGGTCATCAACACCGACGCCGAGGTGTACGGCGGGTCGGGCGTCGGGAACATGGGCATCGTCGAGGCGACCGACCGGCACCCGGCGCACGGGCTCCCGGCGTCGGCACTGTTGCGCGTGCCACCGCTCGGCGCGCTGTGGCTCGTCCCCGAGGACTGATCCGTTGGCTGCCGCAGAGGTCTGGCCGGGCGATCGCTACCCGCTGGGCGCGACATTCGACGGTGCGGGCACGAACTTCGCGCTCTTCTCCGAGGCTGCCACGCGGGTCGAGTTATGCCTCTTCGATGCGGCCGGGAACGAGGAGCGAGTTCGGCTGCGCGAGATCGACGCGTACGTCTGGCACGGGTACGTCCCCGGGATCGAACCCGGGCAGCGCTACGGCTTCCGGGTGCACGGCCCCTACGACCCGGCGAACGGACTGCGCTGCAATCCGGCGAAGCTGCTGATCGATCCGTACGCCAAGGCGATCGACGGCGACATCGTGTGGGACGCGGCGATGTACGGCTACGACGTCGACAACCCGGATCGGCCGTCGACGCTCGACTCCGCCTCGTTCGTGCCGAAGGCCGTCGTGGTGAACCCCTACTTCGACTGGGGCAACGACCGGCTGCCGAACGTTCCCTACCACCAGTCGATCATCTACGAGGCGCACGTCAAGGGCCTCACCATGCGGCATCCCGGTCTGCCCGAACAGCTGCGCGGCACGTACGCCGGCATCGGCCACCCGGTGATCATCGACCATCTCACCAAGCTCGGCGTCACGGCGATCGAGTTGATGCCGGTGCACCAGTTCGTCCACGACCATCGACTGGTCAACGAGGGACTGTCGAATTACTGGGGCTACAACACGATCGGATTCTTCGCGCCCTATCACGGGTACGCCGCCGGCGGCGCGTACGGCCAACAGGTCTCCGAGTTCCGCAACATGGTTAAGGCGTTGCATGCGGCCGGCATCGAAGTGATCCTCGACGTGGTCTACAACCACACCGCCGAGGGCAACCACGAGGGACCCACGCTGTCCTTCCGCGGCATCGACAACGCCGCCTACTACCGCCTCGTCGAAGACGACCCGCAGCATTACCTCGACTACACCGGCACCGGCAACAGCATCAATGCGCGCAGCCCTCAGATGCTGCAGCTCATCATGGATTCGTTGCGCTACTGGGTGCTCGACATGCATGTCGACGGGTTCCGCTTCGACCTCGCGGCCACGCTCGCGCGTGACTTCTACGACGTCGACCGGCTCTCGACGTTCTTCGAAGTGGTGCAGCAGGATCCGGTCATCAACGCGGTCAAGCTGATCGCCGAACCGTGGGATGTTGGACCGGGCGGTTATCAGGTCGGCGGCTTCCCGCCACTGTGGACGGAGTGGAACGGCAAGTATCGGGACAC
>DASTMZ010000025.1:0-9586 GCA_035713725.1 Micromonosporaceae bacterium | reverse complement strand
ATTCGGTCACTCCTCCATATATGCCCATAAACGCGAACCGGGGTCCCATCCGGCTAACGCGCTTCTATGGTCCGGCTAGTCCCCGATGTCCGACATGGTCCGAACGGCTGATCGTGAATGGATGTATGGAGGATGAATGTCCGATTTTTCATCATTTTGGATGGCACATGATGTCTTATTTAGACCGAAAATTACGGTCCGTGAAACACATGAATACGAAGCGTGCTCGCCTTAGTTGCTTCGTTCGAGCAGCTGCACAATGCGCCATCTCGCCACAATCTGCTCATATGTCTCAGCGGCGGCGTCCGTCTCACCTCGGGACAATGCGGCTAGCCCCGCCGCAACTAGCCCAGGAGAGTCATCCGCCTGCAAATCTTCGTCCGGCAAAAGGTCCACGAGACCGCCGTAGTCGAGCTCGACGATTGACCGCGGGTGGAACTCCTCGAGCCATCGCGCGCCCTCTTCGACCGCCTCGGTCACGGGTACCGAACCGAGCGCCTTGCGGAGCACGGAGTGCGCGCGATTCGCTCGGCGACGGGCGCGAGAGATCTCCGTACGGTAACGGAGCGTACGCATGCCAGCCTCGAGGGTGAGTTCACGTTCGGACAGGTCGACGAATACGAACCACCGCAGCGGGACACCCCAGGTGGCGATCTGCTCGTGCACGCGAGGCATGCCGTGCTCGAGGACGCGCGACCCGCTGCGCCAGTCCTCGACGACCGTCTTGGCGAGACCGGCGAGCTTCGCCGGCACGAATGCGTCGGCGAGCACCGGTGGGACCCCGTCGCGTGCGGTCAACGCCGCCTCGGCGATCCGCACGCGCAGGTTCCACGGGCAGACCAAAAGCGTGTCGTCGGTCTCCAGGACGTACGCGTCCTCGGGCAGGTCCGGCAGTCGGCTCCAGCCGGCCCCGAGCGCCTCCAACACCGCCGTGCGCTGACGCACCGGACCGTCGACGGTCGCGATCGCGCGGCCTTCCTTCACGTATCGACGCCAGTAGACCTGACGCTCCCGGTCGAAGGCGGTCAGCGGCTCGTAGATCCGGAGGTACGAGGCGAAGTTGAAGCGCACAGACGGATCGTGCCACGCAACCAACCGAAACTGCACGACGAACCACTCCGGGATCGACGCCAGCGGCCGTGACCACGCGGTCGACCAGCATCGGTGACGCGCGGAATGGCACATCGCCGTGTCGCGCGAATCCGTGTTGATGCAACGCTGAGACGCGACCGCACCGGCAACTTGCAGATCGTTTCGATACGCTCCAAGGGAATCGGCACTACCCTGCCGGGGCAATCCCCCGCGCGCCCCACAAGGTGTCGCGCGAGACTCGAGGAGCGACACACATGGGCGGCGTCTTCACCAGCGACACAGGTCACGAACAGGTTGTGTTCTGTCAGGACAAACAGTCCGGGCTGCGCGCCATCATCGGGATCTACTCGACCGCGCTCGGTCCCGCGCTCGGCGGCACCCGCTTCTACCCGTACGAGTCCGAGGACGCGGCGCTCCACGACGTCCTCGAGTTGTCCCGCGGCATGGCGTACAAGAACGCAATCACCGGCCTCGACCTCGGTGGCGGCAAGGCGGTCATCTGGGGCGATCCCGAAAAGATCAAGACCGAGGCCCTGCTGCGCGCGTACGGCCGCATGGTGGAGTCCCTGCACGGGCGCTACTACACCGCGTGCGACGTCGGCACGTACGTGCAAGACATGGACGTCATCGCCCGCGAGACGACCTATGTGACCGGTCGCAGCGTCGAGCACGGTGGCGCCGGCGACAGTTCGATCCTGACCGCCTGGGGCGTGTTCCAGGGCATGCGTGCCGCCGCGGAGCACCGCTTCGGCACGCCGACGCTCGCCGGCCACCGGGTCGGCATCTCCGGACTCGGCAAGGTCGGTCGCTACTTGACCGGACACCTGCTCGACGATGGTGCCAGCGTGGTCGCGACGGACGTGTCGGAGAAGGCGCTCGCATGGGCCCGGCAGACGTACCCACAAGTGGATCTCGTCCCGGACACCGTCGCGCTGATCACCTCCGAGATCGATGTCTACGCGCCGTGCGCGCTCGGCGGTGCGCTCAACGACGAGACCGTCCCGGTGCTCCGCGCGAGCATCGTCGCCGGCGCGGCGAACAACCAGCTGGCCCATCCGGGCATCGACAAACTGCTTGAAGAGCGCGGCATCCTCTACGCCCCGGACTACGTCGTCAACGCCGGTGGTGTCATCCAGGTCGCCGACGAGATCGAGGGCTTCAACTTCGAGCGCGCGAAGATGCGCGCGACCAAGATCTACGACGCGACTCGCGAGCTGCTCGAGCTTGCCGCCGCCGAAGGTGTGCCGCCGGCAGTCGCCGCGGACCGGATGGCCGAGCGCCGGATGGCCGAGGTCGGTCGGTTGCGGGCGATCCGCGTCTGACGCTTGATCAACGCCAGCCGAGGGGCTCGACCGGAGAGATCAACAACGCGTTCATCATCTGCGAATCGCGGTATAGCACGCAAGCCGCGTGCCGTCCGCATTAATCGTGTGGCCAGGCCCACAGTAAGCGCGATAGGCGGCATGCCGAGGTGTCGAACTCGGCCACAGACATGTACCGTATGAGCCACGAGAGATGCCTGACGTCATCGGGGCCCGCCTCTTGGGGCTGCCCCGAAATTCTGTGCGAGGGGGTCGAGCCATGGGGCGCGGCCGTGCTAAGGCCAAGCAGACAAAGGTGGCCCGGGAGCTTAAATACCACTCCCCCAACACCGACCTCGCCGCGTTGCAGCGCGAGCTTGGCTCAGGCGGGTCGAACGAAGAGTTCGATAACCTGGACGAACTCGAAGAAGAGACCGACGACGACGAATCCGAGGACGACGAGTCCGAGGATGATCTCGCCGCGCGTTGGGGAGTGCCACCGCGCTAATGACGGACAGTCGCAGCGAGCACGCCGGCCCCGGCCGCGCGTGCTCGTAGTGTGTTTACCCCGGCGTCAGGTCAGTCGGTCGCGCAGAAAGTCCAGGACACGATCACGAGCCCCGACGGTCGGATGTCCCGGCTGTTCTACGAGATGGCCGGCCAAGACCGAGTGTGAGTTCTTGTGGATCCCGTGCGCGTTGCCGGGTGACGAGTCGATCTCGACAGCGATGAACGCGTCGCCGAGCTCGCGGCGCAGCATCTCGAAGCGTTCCGCCGGGACCGCCGGATCCTCGCTGAATCGAAGGCCGAGCACCTGGCAGTTGCCGTCGCGCGCCCGACGCTTCACGACGTCGAAGTCGGCCGGGCTGATGTCAAGGCTGGTACGCCGGCGCGACCCCACCGGTGCGGGGTTGGCCGGCTGACTCAACACTGGCGCGAGCATGCGGTCGTCGACCGCCATGCCAAGTGCGAAGCCGCCGGTGAAACACATTCCCACCGCGCCGACGCCACGTCCGCCACATTCGGCGTGCGCGGCTGCTGCGAGGCCACGGAGAAATGCCACCGCTGGCGACGTCCGGCCGAGCGCGAACATGTGGAACTCCCGGGACACGCAGATGCCGAGCACGCTGCCGCCCATGTAGCCGCCACTCGGTTCGCGTCCCGGAGTGCCGAACAACGACGGCATGACGACGGTGAACCCGGCGTCGACAACGCGACGTGCGAAGTCGACCACGGCCTGATAGAGACCCGGAATCTCGTGAATGACGACCACCGCGGGGCCGTGGCCGCCCCAATACACGTCGTGGGTGAAGCCGGCGTAGGTCTCGGTGCGTCGGGTAAAGCCATCGAACTCAACGGTCGCCATGCGTCAGCCTCCGTGGGCGGCAGATCCGCTGACCATGTAACCGTTGCGGCCATCGACGGACAAGATCCGGCGACCCTTGCGTACCACTCTCGGGGGTGGCCGGCGATCAGCCCCGTGGCCGATTCGTGAACTGGTAGAACGTCGGGAACGCATCCTCGAACGCACGCCACCGTGGTGTCCGGGACGCGCCGTCGACGCCGTCGGCCACGTCTTCGTCCGCCCGATTGGCTAGGCCTCGCTCACCGCGCGATAACCACGTCGCCCGCGCCTCACCAACCAGACTCGCGAGGCCCGCGGCGGCGGACATGCGTTCGGTCAGCGAATCAGTGCGCTCGGGCATAGTCCAGAACTCCCTCGATAAGACGGATCTTGCTGTTGCGGCAGTGGTCGGTCTCGGTGGTGTCGAAGCGGCCGCGTTCGAAGTAGCGGTTGGCCGCGTGCGCGCCGCCACAGAAACCGAAATAGGCGCACGTGTCGCGGCAGGCCTCGACGCCGCGCAGGTATTCGGCGATCCACCCGGGTGGCCGGTCCGCCACGCGATCGAGCAACACGTCCAGCGGCGTGGACAACACGTTCCCGGAGGCGAAGTCGCCGTAGTGGCGGTCGCGGAATCCGGCGAGCTCCGGCGACAGCAGCACCACGGAGCCGTCCATGCCGATGGTCGGAATCGGATCAATACGCGCGGGCAGCAGATCGTCCGCGGTGCCGTCGAGCGCGTTCGCCGCATACCACAGCGCCCACTCGATCTCGCGCAGTTCGATCACCGGATCAGCGCGCCACGCGGCGGTCAGCTCGGCCCAGAATCCTCGTACCGCGGCGTCGTCGAACGCGTTCGACCGGACGTTGACGCCTTCCTGCTCCTCAACGTTCACCCCGAGCGCGTGGCAGCCAAGTTCGCGGAAGAAGGCGTACAGCTCGGTGCCCAGCCCCGGTTGCGGTGCCGACACGACGCACAGCGCCGCGAACGGGATGTCGTGGCGGCGCAGCGCATCGATGCCCTTGCGGATCTTCTGGTACGCCGGCCGTCCGCCACGGTCCACCCGCATCGCGGTTCGCGCGGCATCGCCGTCGATGCTCACTCCGACGTGTACGTCGCGGCTGGCGAAGAACTCGCACCAGGCATCATCGATGAGCGTGGCGTTCGTCTGGACGTGGTGCTCGACGCGCCGAAATGGCGCCATCAACGCGGAGAGGTGGTCGCGACCCGCGGCCAGCGGCTCGCCGGCGTGCCAGACGACGGAGAAGCGCCGAGCGTCGGCCGCCCAGACGTTGACGGTGCGCGCCACCGCCTGTGCGACGGCCACCGGCATCTTGCGGTTCGCGTCCCGATGCGGCAGATAGCAGTAGGCGCAGTCCAGATTGCACAGTGTCGTCGGCTGCATGATGACGTAGCCGGGTACGGTCGCGATGCCGCGCATGCCACGCCACTGGACGTAACGGTCCTCTGACGTACGGTGTTCTCGCGACACTCGCCCCTCCCAACCGTTTTGGGGAGTGTCGCATCAGCCTATGGGGTCATACCGCCCTGCGTGAACCCCGTGCCGTCGCCGAGATCGGCGCGCGGTCCGATTGCCGGCCGCCCGAGTGCTGATGGCTAGCCGCCGGTGTGCGAGCCCATCATCGCCACCGTGCCGGACCCGCCGATGATCTCGCCGGCCGCCCACGCGTGGACCTTGCGTCCGGTCAGGAACGCGAGCGCGCGGTCGGCGTCGTCCGGCGCCACGATGGCGAACATGCCGACGCCCATGTTGAACGTCGACTCCATCTCGGCGTCGTCGATGCGGCCCTTGCGTTGGGTCAGCTCGAAGATCGGCTGCGGTCGCCACGTCGACCGATCCACGATCGCGTCGACGTGATCGGGCAGCACCCGCACCAGGTTGCCCGGGATGCCGCCACCGGTCACGTGCGCGTATGCCTTCACGTCGCACTCGGTGACGAGGTCGAGGCAGTCGCGCGCATAGATCCGCGTCGGCGTGAGCAGCTCCTCGCCGAGAGTCTTCTGCCGGCCGAGTTCCTCGACGATGGTGTCCAGTCGCAGGCGGCCGGCGCCGAGCAGGACATGGCGTACGAGCGAGAAGCCGTTGGAATGCATGCCCGACGAGCCCAGGGCGATCACCACGTCGCCCACGTCCACGCGCGGCGCGCCGAGGATCGCATCGGCTTCGACGACCCCGACACCGGTCCCGGAGATGTCGTATTCGTGCGGCGCCATCATGCCCGGGTGCTCCGCGGTCTCGCCGCCAAGGAGCGCACAGCCAGCCGTCCGGCAGCCGTCGGCAATGCCGGCCGCGATCTCCGCCACCCGCTCCGGCACCACTTCGCCGCACGCGATGTAGTCGAGAAGGAAGAGCGGTTCGGCGCCGCACGCGACCAGATCGTCGACCACCATCGCGACGAGGTCGACGCCGACGGTGTCATGGATGCCCATCTGCTGCGCGATGACGAGCTTGGTGCCGACGCCGTCCGCGGATGACGCCAGGACCGGGTTCTTGTATTTCGTCATGTCCAGCCGGAACAGTCCGGCGAACCCGCCGAGATCGCCGATCACCTCGGGGCGCCAGGTGCGCGTGACCTTCGACTTGAGCATCTCGACGGCTTGCTCACCGGCATGCACGGAGACGCCGGCATCCTCGTACGTCACGGAGCGCTTGTGGGTCGCCTTTCCGGCGCCGGCCTGCCACGGCTGTCGCGAGGCGCCTGCCCGCTCGCTCACGTGTGTCACGGCTCTCCCTTTGGTGCGTCAGTGCATCTTCAACATGTGCGCTTGCGTCGCTACGGTCGGCTCAGCGCAGCTACGGTCGGCTCAGGGTCGCGAACCCTCCTGGACCTTGAGCATGCAGTGCGCCGCGCTCCGCGTCCACACCGACGTCCGTGGCCCCGGAGGCCGCCGCCTCGCGCGCTTCGTCCGACTCGACGCGCCGGCTCACGCCCTCCAGGAGGTGCTTGCCGATCCGGCTCTCGTCGGGCAGGTCGATGGGGTAAACGCCGTCGAAGCACGCGCGGCAGAGCCGGCTGGCCGGTTGTTCGGTCGCTCCGATCAACCCGTCGAGCGAGACATAGCCAAGCGAGTCCGCACCGATCGAGCGGCGTACGCCGTCCGTCTCGAGGTTGCCCGCGATGAGTTCGGCACGCGTACCGAAGTCCATGCCATAGAAACACGGCCACTTCACCGGCGGGGACGAGATCCGCAGATGTACCTCGATCGCGCCAGCCTCGCGGAGCATCCGTACGATTGCCCGCTGCGTGTTGCCGCGCACGATCGAGTCGTCGACGACCACGATCCGCTTGCCACGCAACACGTGCCGCAGCGGGTTCAGCTTGAGCCGGATGCCCAGTTGCCGGATCGTCTGCGACGGCTGGATGAACGTCCGGCCGACGTACGCGTTCTTGATCAGCCCGGAACCGTACGGGATGCCGGACGCCTGCGCGTAACCGATCGCGGCCGGGGTGCCCGACTCGGGGACCGGAATCACGAGATCCGCCTCGACCGGGTGCTCGCGTGCCAGCCGTCGACCTACCTCGACGCGGGCGTCGTAGACGTTCCGGCCGGAGATCGTGGTGTCCGGGCGGGCGAGATAGACGTACTCGAAGAGGCAGCCCTTCGGTTCCGGCGCGGCAAACCGGTGCGAGCGCAGCCCGTGCTCGTCGATCGCGATCAGCTCGCCTGGCTCGATTTCACGCACCATCGACGCGCCGGTGATGTCCAGCGCCGCGGTCTCGCTCGCGACCACCCAGCCGCGCTCCAGGCGGCCCAACACGAGTGGGCGCACACCGTGGGCGTCCCGCGCCGCGTACAACGTGTTCTCGTCCATGAACACGAAGCTGAACGCGCCGCGCAGCAAGGGCAGCACGGACATCGCGGCTTCCTCGATGGAGACGTCCGGGTTCGAGGCGAGCATCTGCGCGACGATCGCGGTGTCCGACGTCTCGCCCGGCTCGGCATGCGCTAGCTTCGCCAACTCGGCGGTGTTGACCAGATTGCCGTTGTGGGCCAGCGCGATCGTCGCGCCGAACTCCGACGACTTCAGCGACGGTTGGGCGTTTTCCCACGTCGGCGCGCCGGTGGTGCTGTAGCGCGTGTGCCCGATCGCGATGTGTCCGCGGAGGCTGGACAGCGTCGCCTCGTCGAAAACCTGAGCGACCAGGCCGAGATCCTTGTAGACCACCACGCCGGAGCCGTCGCTGACCGCGATGCCGGCCGCCTCCTGGCCGCGATGCTGCAGCGTGTACAGGCCGAAGTAGGTGAGCTTGGCGACGTCCTCGCCCGGTGCCCACACCCCGAATACGCCGCATGCATCCTGTGGACCCGGTTGTTGCTGGTCAAGATCGTGATTCAGCTGACCGTCGCCTCGAGGCACCGGCGCTCCTTCATCTGGTCGGCGTCGTCGTCCGGCCATCGGGCCGGCCGATTGGGCGGCTCTCGTGCCTTGCCCGGCTGGCATCGTGCTCGGTGGAAACGTGCCCGTCGGCGTCCACTCGGTGCCGCAACGCGGTGCCGTGGCGCGACCCGCAGATCGTTCCGACGGCGCATTTCGGGCGTCATTTCCTGACCGTCAGTCTACGCGAGGCGCTGTCCTACTCACGACGGCCGTGAACCGCGATATTCACGATGCGGGTGACAACGGCAGGAACGGGGATAGATCCGCGCGAACGCCACTCACACGAATGACACCGGCAGTCACGCCGGTCACCCAGTCGATCTCACCTGTCGCAACCTTCACCCAGGTCACGGCATCCATCTCCACGACATTCGGCGGCGTGCCACGAGTGTGCCGAGGACCGGGAATACATTGAACAGCACCGAAAGGTGGGACCCGCACCTCAACCGATCGGCCAGGCGCGCGTGCCGACAATTGCCGTAAAAGCTCACGAACAGCGTCGCGAAGCGTTGTTCGGTCGGGCGTGTCGCCCGATTTCAATGCTGTGATCGCGCTTTGGACGGCACCGTGATCGCGAGCCACGTAGGACATCTCCGGACGATCCATCCCATCTTGCGAGTGCACTTTGATCGCCCCCGGCCGCCCGACGATGCCCCCCGGCTTCCTGAGTGGGCCGGGAACAGGCATAGTTGCCCACGGTGATTCCGCATTGGAACATAGCTCTACGACACAGTTACATCGTCGGTCGAACGGGTCGGCGGATGACGACCGGTCAGGAGGCGGTGGGGACGTGACTGCGCAACGACGATCCTGGTCGCATCCGCGAAAGCGGGCGTACGCAGGACTGTTCGTGGCACTGGCCACCGTCGCCAGCGTGATCGGCATCGGACTGACCGCGTCGCCGGCCTTCGCTGCACCGCTTGTGTCAGTCAGCGCGACTCCCGCGTCTATGACGCTGAGCCCTGGCCAGCAGCAGACCATCACCGTGAAAGTCACGAATACTGGCGAGCAAGACGGAACCGCCATGGTCGCGACGCTCACCGTTAGTGGCGGCAGTGCGTCGCCGAACGACGTGACTGTGACTGCAGGGTCGGCATGTGGCAATGCTGGCGCATCGAGTCCTGGTCAAGGGACTTGCACCTTCGATGTCGGCGCCTCGCCGCCCGACACCACCGTTACGTTTGCTGTTAAGGCTGCGTCGTCGATCGGCGACATAGTCCCTGGTGGCTCATCAACGTTCAACACGTCGTCTGTGTCGGTTACTGAGGCGACGGAACCGAATCCGCCCGTGACTCAGGGCCTCAGCATCACGCTCAAGGGTCCGGCACCGCCGCCGTCGTCGACGATCTCCGGTGTCGTCGACGACATCACGACCGGCCAGCCGGTCTCGAATGCGATCGTCGATCTGCAGGACTCGGCGAGCCACTCTTACCTCAGCCACACCGACT
>DASTMZ010000024.1:0-3125 GCA_035713725.1 Micromonosporaceae bacterium | reverse complement strand
CAGCGAGATCTTCCGGTCCACCACGCCCTGATACAGCAGGTCTACTCGATGCTCGACGCCGCCGATGCCGTTCGGAATCTTCGAGAAGTCGCCGAGGCCCAGCTCCTTCTGCTCCTTCATGCAGAACGGGCAGTGGTCGGTGGAGACGACAGACAGGTCGTTAGTCCTCAGGCCCTGCCACAGATCGCGTTGGTGAGACTCGTGCTTGCTGCGCAACGGCGTCGAGCACACCCACTTGGCGCCCTCGAATCCCGGCGCGCCGAGTTGGTCTTCGAGTGTCAGGTAGAGGTACTGCGGGCAGGTCTCGGCGAACACATTGCGGCCGGCATTGCGCGCTTCCGCAACGGCGGCCAACGCCTGAGACGCGGACAGATGGACGATGTAGAGCGGGCAATCGCTTGCCACCGACGCGAGCCAAATGGCGCGGCTCGTCGCCTCCGCCTCGAGCGCTGCCGGCCGGGTCAGCCCGTGGTAGATCGGGTCGGTTTCGCCCCGCGCGAGCGCCTGCCGAACGAGCACGTCGATCGCCGGGCCGTTCTCCGCGTGCATCATGATGAGTGCGCCGTTGTCGCGCGCCGCCTGCATGGCACGCAGGATCTGGCCGTCGTCGCTGAAGAACACACCTGGGTATGCCATGAACAGCTTGAAGCTGGTGATCCCCTCGTCGGCCACGAGTTGGTCCATGGCCTTCAGCGCGTCGTCGTCGACACCGCCGAGAATCATGTGGAACCCGTAGTCCACATAGCACTCGCCGGCTGCCTTGGCGTGCCACGCGGCCAGTCCGTCCTGCACCACCTCGCCGGTACGTTGGATGGCGAAGTCGATGATTGTCGTTGTCCCGCCGAACGCAGCGGCACGCGTACCCGTCTCGAACGTGTCGCTCGCCGACGTACCACCGAACGGCATCTGCATGTGCGTATGCGCGTCGATCGCGCCGGGGATCACGTAGCGGCCGTTCGCGTCAACGACCTTCTCGGCACCGGCGGCGGAGAGCTGGCCGGGTGCGCCGACCGCGGCGATCGTCTCGCCGTCGACAAGCACATCGCCGAGGAACGTTCCCGTCGGGCCTACCACGGTGCCGCCCTGGACCAGAAGCGTCATGGCGCGACCAACCCCTCGTAGGCGTCCGGGCGACGGTCCCGGTAGAACGCCCACCGGTCGCGCACCTCGGCCAACAGGTCCATGTCGAGGTCGCGGACAACCACTTCCGGCTCGTGCGTGTCGGCGACATCGCCGACAAACTTTCCTTCCGGGTCAACGAAGTAGGACGTGCCGTAGAAGTCGTCGTCGCCAAGCTCCGCCTCGATGCCGACCCGGTTGATGGCGCCGACGAAATATTCATTCGCCACGGCCGAGGCCGGTTGTTCGAGCTTCCAGAGGTACGACGACAGTCCGCGGCTCGTCGCGCTCGGGTTGAACACGATCGTCGCGCCGGCGAGTCCAAGTGCCCGCCAGCCCTCGGGGAAATGCCGGTCGTAGCAGATGTAGACACCGATGCGGCCGACGGCCGTGTCGAAGATCGGATAGCCGAGGTTGCCCGGACGGAAGTAGAACTTCTCCCAGAACCCACGCACCTGTGGAATGTGGGTCTTGCGGTACTTGCCGAGGTAGGTCCCGTCGGCGTCCACCACCGCAGCGGTGTTGTAGAGCACGCCGGGCTGCTCCTGCTCATAGACCGGAAGGATCAGCACCATGCCCAACTCGGCCGCGAGTGCCTGGAAGCGCTCCACGGTCGGCCCGGGCACCGACTCGGCGTACGCGTAGTACTTCGGATCCTGCACCTGGCAGAAGTACGGCCCGTAGAACAGCTCCTGGAAGCACATGACCTTGGCGCCGCTCGCCGCGGCCTGCCGCGCGTACTCCTCGTGGGCCTTGATCATTGATTCCTTGTCGCCCGTCCAAGTGGCCTGCACAAGTGCCGCCCGAACCGTGTTCGCCATGATCGTTCTCCCTCCCGCCTCTCACAAATCATGTCAGACCGGCGTCCAAACGTGCTGTGCCAACGCGCGGGCGTGGCTACCGCTGTGCTGCCAGCCGACCTGTTCTCGCCTCCTGGTACGGGCAACCGAGCTGGGCGAACGTGCTCACGAGTCGGACGAGAGCATCACGGTCGCCGGTGAGGATCGCGGTCGCCCGTTCGACCATCGCGGTCGCGATCGGATTGTCGTGGACCGTGTGCCGAGCACGCTCGATACGAATTACCGCGTCGTCACGACCGCCAAGCACGCCGGCCTCCGCCCAGAGCGCGGCGTACCACAGCCGCCACGGGCCTGCGCCGACATGCTGGAACAGCTCGGGAGTGTCAATGTCGGCGGCTAGTACCCGCATTGCGGCGGCCGCGTCGTCGCGGTGCAGCGCGAGCAGACCGTCGAACACCGGAGGCCATCCGAGCGCGCATCCGGCGAGCTGCTCGGGATCGACACCGAGGTCGATCGTGAGGCGGATCCATGCGGCCCGACGATCGTCATCGCCGCGCATGCCATGCACCATCGCCACGGCGTACGTGCCCCGCGCCAGGTTCCGCGCGGCCGGTCGCCCCGCACGCTCCCACCCGGTACGGAAGCGTTCCGCGTTCCTGACCACCTCGTCGAAATAACCGGCCAGCGCGTCGATGAACAGTCGCCGACAGGTGGACAGGTGTTCCTCGTCGCGGTAGAACGGCAGCTGCGCCAGCGTCTCTGCGTGGGCAGCGGCGCCGGCCAGGTCACCGGCGCCCAGCGCCGTTTCGGCGGCCACGAGATGACCGTCACCGAACTCGAATCCACTGAGCGGACCAATCGCGAGCGTGTCGAGCACCGCAAGTCTCCGGTGGGCGATCCGCGTGGCCTCGGCGAAGTCGTTGCCGATCTGGTTGGCGAGGGTCGACAAGTCCAAGGCAACGCTGTGCACAATTCCGTCGCCGGCCAGTTCGGCGATCTCGACAGTTCGTCGCGCGTCTTCGATCGTCGGCTCGGGCACCCACGCCGTCGCCACCGCGATCGCCGCCTCCGCCACCGGCGAGCCGTCCGATAGAGCGCGCGCTTCGTCGACCAACGTGCCGGCTTCCGCCCGAGTGTGTGGCGTGGCCATGATCCCCGGCGCGCGGTTGATGTATGTCGCCATGGTTGCCAGGTCCTGTGCCGCGC
>DASTMZ010000023.1:0-27342 GCA_035713725.1 Micromonosporaceae bacterium | reverse complement strand
CGTTGTGCCGGCCGACACCTGGTAGACGCCGTTGAAGAACGCTGCGCCACCATTTTCGGAGATGAACACCGTGATCGGAACGGTTCCCACGCCCGCGCTTGCCGTCACCGAGATCGAGAAGTTGATCGTCGTGCCGTCGCTGCTGAACGACGTCAGTGTGGCGCTTTGCACCACGGGCACCTGCGGTGGCGGCGTGGTGGTGTCGGTCGGCGGCGTGGTCGGTGTGGTCGGCGGTGTGGTCGTCGGCCCGCCCGTGGTCCCGCCCGTTGGACTCCCGGTCGGATGCGTGGTGTGCGTCGGCGGCGGCTGGATCGGGACTGGCGTACCGTGCCCGCCCGGAGCCGTCGTCCGCGCGGGTGGCGCGGTGAGCGTGACACCCGGCGTCGGAATGATGAGCAGGGTGGGGATGCCGGTTGGCGTGGTGGATGCGCCGCCGGTCGTCGTACCGTTCGGCAGCACGACGGCGAACTCCGGCTGGTCCGATGCGGTGTTCACGGACTTTCCACCGGCGCTGAGGCCCGCACTGATGCCGACGATTATCGCGACGACCAGCGCGGCGCCGACGAGCAACCGGGTTGCCAGCGCACTGCCTACCGCGGACGCAGTGCGTGACTGCTTGACCTCGGCCGGCCGAGGCTGCAGCGGCACGATGGCGCTGATCCGCCGGGCGAGCGCGGCCTCGCCGGCCCGCAACCAGTCCGAACCAAAGCGCTGGGCGGCAACCTGCTCCATCGAGGCCAGGTATGCCGCCGCGTCCACCGGGCGCTCGGCGGGATCCTTTGCCAGACCGCGGGCCACGAGATCGCGGATCTGCTCAGGCACCTCGTCCAGCGGGATGTCGCCGTGCTCGTGTGCGGCCCGCATCTCGGCCATCGTCCCGGCCGGCGGGAACGGCGGGTGGCCGGTCAAGCATTCGAAGAACGTGGCCGCCACGGCGTAGACGTCACTGCGCGTGCCGGCTGGGCTGCGGTCCCACAGTTCCGGCGCTTGGTAGAGCGGGGTACCGGCACCCGGGTGCATGCTCTCCACCGGAGGCACCACGCCGAAGTCGACGATCTTCGGCGACCCGGCGAGCGTGACCTGGACGTTGGCCGGCCGGAAGTCGCGGTGCAGGACACCCTTGCCGTGCGCGGCGGCCAGGCCACGAAGCGATCCGCGAAGGACCGCGAGCGAGGCCAGCGGCTCGATAACGCCCCGCGCGATGATCTCGCTCAGCGAGACGCCGTCGACGAGCTCGCTGACCAGTGCGCCGCCCTTCGGGCCCTCGACGTATTCGTACAGCCTGGCGACGTTGGTGTTGTCGATCTCGGTGAGCAGCTTGACCTGGCCGCGGAACCAGTCGGATGGCACAGATCGGCCACGGCGGCCGGCGGACAGGAACTTGATCGCGACGAACGTCCCGGTCGGGTCGTGCTTGGCGCTGACCACGGTGCCGGTCGCACCGCTGCCGAGTCGTCCAATCTCCGTATAGTCCGGTAGCCGCCAGGTCATCCGATTCCTTACTGGTCCGATCCGCTGTTAGCGCCGCAAATGTACTCGAAGGATGTGCTCGCCTCACGTCGCTGAGGTTCGAGCACGATCAGCGCGACCTCGGCAGGCTCCGTGCCTGACCCGCTGAACGTCCACTCCAAGTGCACTTCGGTTGGCCGCGACGCGTCGGCGACGTGTGCCGAATACACCCCGGTCGTCGTACCGTCGCTTCGTAGCCATTGGTATTTGAACGTCCCCGGCCCGCCGCTGGTGATGACCGTTCCGATCACGTCCGCCTCGAGTTGGCACGCCGTCGCGAAGTGCTTCTCGACGGTCAGGGTCACTGTGGTGATGCGCAACGGGCGATCGAGTCGCCACACTGCGTAACCAGTGACGCCGAGCACGATTGCCAACGCGAGCGCGATGTTCACCGCGAGCCGCGGCCACCAGGCCGGTCGGCCGAGTCGCGCGGGCACCGGCCGTCGTGTGTTGGATGCCGGTACGCCGCGGCCATAGCGCATGTCGGGCACGAGGTCGGGCGACGAGTCGTCCAACCGTGCCGGCCGCAACGACGGCGAGGACTGCGTGGGTACCTTCGGCTTCCACAGCCCCGTTGGCGGCGGCGGCGTGTCGTCCGACCCGCTGGCCGGACGGCGCGGCGGGATGACCGATGTCTTGCGTGGCCCGCGCGGCACCGGTGTCCGCGGACCATCGGTCTGGGGCAGGTCGGTGTCCACTGCGACGGCTGTTACGGCGCCGATCGTCTCCGTACCCGCCTCGGCGACGTCGACCGCCGCGGACGTCTCGGCGATCGCGGCCTCGGCGATCGCGGCCTCGGCAGCCGCCGGCCGCCCCCCGGTGACGCGACCGCGCTTTGACTTCGCATTGCCGGCCGACGCAGCGACCGGATCGACCCGTGCGAGTTCCCGCGTGCCCTCGTCGGACGCCACGTCCGTCATCTCGGCGTCCACGACCTCGACATCCACCACCTCGGCATCCACGACCTCGGCGTCCACGACCTCGACGTCCGCCGGTGCGGCGGCGGGAGTCTCGGCGCCAGCTGCCGCCACGTGGTCCGGTGAGGCGGCACCCGGTGCGTCCTCAACGTGGTGATCGACGGCCGTTTCCGAGTCGGCGCTCGCGTCGACATCCGGGGCGAACGCTGCCGTCGCATCGGCCACGCGAGTGCCGGGCACCCGTACGGTGGGCCGCTGTCCGTCGAACGCGTCCGGGTACGCCTGAACCGCCGGATCCGCCTCGAACAGCGCATCGATGGCGCGCAACACGGCGTCTGGATCCGGATCGTCGGCGAGCCGGTAGCGCCGCATCACGTCATGCAGCCCGACTCGGTTCGGGTAGCCGTGGAACGTGTGCGCGGCCTCCTCGAGGTCGACGAGCGCCGGCACCAGACCGTCGGCTTGCGCCACATCGGCGCTGGCCTCGAGCGCGACGGCCTGCGACAGGAACCGCAGGCGACGGACGTGACCGGCGAGCAGCCGGACGGTCGCGGCCCAACCCTCGACATCGGCCCGGACCGCGCTCGTGGCACCCGACACGGTTGCGGCGCGGCCGCCGAACCGAGCGGTGGCGCTGGCGCCGAAGCCGTTGAATGGTGCGCCTCCGCCGTTGCCGTTGAGGTTGGCCGGCTCAGTTGTCGCGAGTGCCGGTGCGAGGCCGGCCTCGGTCACGCGTACCACACCGGTCCGCGACACGACGACAGTGCGCAGGCTGAAGGCGCCGTGCACGAGCCCGTGACCGTGCAGACCGGCAAGCGCACGGCCGGAGTCCAAGGCGATGTGTGCCGCATCGGTCGGCGTGAGGATCGCGTCGTTGATGATTTCGGCCACGCTCGGTCCGGGCGCGATGCCGACGAACGTCCACACCTGGTCGCCACCGACGGCGACGTCGGCGATCGGAGCGACGCCAGACACGCGAGCCGCCATGACCGCGCGGATCGAAGCCAGCACGCGCTCCACGGTCGGTTGGTCGGCCGGATCGACGGGCAGTCGCATGGCCGCGCACACGCCGCCGTCGCCGAGGACGATCGCGCTCCACGTGCCGCAGGCACCGTCCCGATGGATGTCCGGGACGAATTCGATCCGTGCCATCAGCCTGGCCCTGCCGCGCAGTGAGCGTCGCCGAGCGGCGTCCCGCCTGCGTCGGGGCGGTCGGACACGGCCCGAGGCGGCCTCGCCGCGCCGGCTGAGCTCAACCCCGTGCTCGTCATCCACCCTCGCCGCAGACCACTGAAGTGGGATTCGTGCCGTACGCCGCGGCGGGTCGCGAGCGGGTTGCGCTACCGAGCCGCGTGATGGCGATGCTGAGCGTACGTCACATGTGGACCGGCACGCACGCACCGATATCTGACCGTCACCCGGTGCGACACTAACCCGTACGTATCGGTCCTGTACGCCCCGCCTGGGTCCGCCGAATCGGTCATTCGGCCCGACGTCGACCGGCGGATCGAGGTGGCGACGCCGCCGGAACAGCCTCCTGGCACGTGGTAGCGAATAGGCTGGGTTCTACCGCCGACCACGGCGCGGACCGGAGTTGCGTAAGGTACGTCGACTGGTTGCACAGGGTACGTCGACCCGGCCGGGCGGAGACCTCACGCCGAGGTAGGCCGATCCGGTGTTGGATGTATCTGGAATCAGACACCGCCAATGATCGAGACGGAGCGCGGATGGCAAGGTCCGACTGGCTGTCACAGGTGCGTCGCGTGGACAAGCCGTGGGGATACGAGGTGCATTTCGCCCTCGTGGACGGCCGGTATTGCGGCAAGGAGCTGCACATCGACGCCGGCCAGGCGCTGTCGCTGCAGTACCACGACGTGAAGGACGAAACCGTCTTCGTGCAGTCCGGCCGCCTGCTCTTCCAGATCGGCAAGGACGTCGACGAGCTGGACGAGTTCGAGCTGCTGCCCGGCGAGGCCATTCATATCTCGGCCGGGACCATCCACCGGATGACCGCTATCGTCGACTCCGTCGTGCTCGAGGCCAGCACTACCGAGCTGAGCGACGTGGTCCGGCTCGAAGACCGCTACGGCCGGGCCGCGACCTGAGTCAACCCCGGCGGCTCGCGCGGCACCGCGACTGAGTCAACCTGCGACCTGAGGCAGGCCCCCGCTTTGAGCGGCACCGCGACCGAGCGGCACCGCGACTGAGCGGCACCGCGACTGAACCTGCAGTCAGCTGGCCGCCACCGCGGCGACGGCGTTCCGGCGGCGGAGCTCACCGCCCGCGTATTTGGCGAGCACTTGCGCACGGGCGTCGGCTGCCCGGCGGAGCGCGGCCTGCCGAGCCGCCGCAACCTCGGACGCGAACTCCGGGTGCCGCGCGAGCACGTCGGCATACCCCGCGCCCTCGTCACGCAGCAAGCGGTCGGCGGCGGCGCTTGTCACGTACGCGGACAGCGACTGGCCGGCGATGGCCGCCGCCCGAGCCAGCGCCTCGCAAAGGCTCTCATCGACATCGATGGCGATCGTGGTGCTGCCCATGGCGGGAAGCGTAACGCCGAGGTGCTCGCGCCGCAGGACACCACGTCCGTCAGGCGTGGCGCGATCCATGGCGAAACGTGCATTTGATAATGGGAATGGTTTTCGTTAGCGTCGCCACGTGACCTCGGATCGGATGCCGCGCAGCGCGTCGCGGGCCGTCGCGGTGGCCGTGGCGGGCGCGGCCACGCTCGCCGCCTTGGTCGGGGTCGCCGGCTGCGCGACTACTCCGACCCCGGTCTCCGCGACGGGTCGGGTCCATGTGGTGGCCGTTGAGAACTTCTGGGGCAGTCTGGCCGCCCAGCTTGGCGGCGACCATGCCGACGTCACGAGCATCATCGCTAGGCCGGCGACCGACCCGCACGACTACGAGCCGAGCGGACCGGACGCGGTCCACCTGGCGGGTGCACAACTCGCGATCATCAACGGTGTCGGCTACGACGCGTGGGCTACGAAGATCGTCACGGCGGACCGCGACCCGAGTCGGGTCGTGTTGACCGTCGGTGACCTGGTCGGCGTCGCGCCCGGCGGCAACCCGCATCGGTGGTACTCGCCGGCCGATGTACGCCGGGTCATCGACCGCATCACGGCCGACTATCAACGGATCGACCCGGCCAACGCGGGGTACTTCGCGCGGCAGCACGACGTGGTCGTGAACTCCGACCTGAAGCAGTACTTCGGACTCATCGACGAGGTCCGCGCCCGATATGCCGGCACGCCGGTCGGCGCATCCGAGTCGATCTTCGCGCCGCTCGCCGAGGCGACCGGCCTCGACCTCATCACTCCGCCGACCTTCCTCGACACGATCAGCGAGGGCGGCGAACCGACCGCTGCCGACAAGGCGACCATCGACGCGCAGATCTCCGAACGACAGATCAAGGTGTACGTGTACAACAGCCAGAACGCGACGCCGGACGTACAGCGACAGGTCGACGCCGCCAAGGCGGCCGGCATCCCCGTCACGACGATCACCGAGACGCTGTCGCCGGCCGGTGCCTCGTTCGAGCAGTGGCAGGTGCGGCAGCTCATCGCGCTGCGCAATGCGCTGGCCGCGAGCGTGCCGGCCGACCATCCGACGCCACCGTCGCCGGCGCCGAGCGGGAAGTAGGACCCGATGTCCGATCGCGTGACTCTTTCCCTCGCCGACGTACGGGACGCGGGCATCGTCGTCGGCGGCCGTACCGTCTGGACGCACGTCAACGCGTCGATCGCGGCCGGCGAATTCGTTGCCGTCCTTGGGCCGAACGGAGTCGGCAAGTCCACCTTGCTCAAGGCGATCCTCGGGCTGCTGCCGCTGGCCGCCGGCTCGGTGAGCTGGACCGACCCGGCGGACCGTCGCGCGGTCGGGTATCTCCCCCAGCGCCGGAGCTTCGACCCGTCACTGCGGGTACGCGGCATCGACGTGGTGCGGCTCGGCGTGGACGGCGACCGCTGGGGCGTCCCGCTGCCCGGCCGGCGGTCCCGAGCCGCCGCACGCCGGGTGCGGGACCTCGTCGATCTGGTCGGCGCGGCGGCGTACGCGCACCGGCCGATCGGCCAGCTGTCCGGCGGCGAGCAGCAACGGCTGCTCATCGCGCAGGCGTTGGCTCGAAGCCCGCGGCTGCTGATGCTCGACGAGCCGCTCGACAGCCTCGACCTGCCGAACCAGGCGGCGATCGCGGCCCTCATCAGCCGGATCTGCCGCGATGAGGGCGTCGCGGTCATCATGGTCGCGCACGACGTGAACCCGATCCTGGCCTACCTGGACCGGGTGATCTATCTCGGTCAGGGCGGCGCGCTCACCGGCGCGCCGAGCGAGGTGATCACGTCGGAGACGCTCACCGCGCTCTACGGCACGCCGATCGAGGTCCTGACCACGTCGGACGGACGGCTCGTGGTGGTCGGCCAGCCGGAAGCGCCGGCCCACCACACCGATCGTCACGCCGGTCATGGCGGACACGGGCACTCAGACCGCGCGCCGTCGCAGAACGCCGGCCCGCGATGACGCCGTTCACCTGGAACCTCATCGCCGATCTGCGCGAGATGTGGTCGATCCCCCTCGTGCTCAACGCCTTCCGCGCCGGCACCGTGATCGGTGTCGTGGCCGCCGTGGTCGGTTGGTTCATGGTGTTGCGCCGACAGAGTTTCGCGGGCCACACGCTCGCACTCGTCGGATTTCCCGGCGCCGCGGCGGCGGTCTGGCTCGGCATCGGCGTAACCGTCGGCTACTTCTCCTCGTGCATCGCCGCCGCGCTGGTCATCGCACTGCTGCCCGCCGCCGGCCGGCGCGGCTATCGCGAGGAGTCCGCGGTGATCGGCACGGTGCAGGCGTTCGCGCTCGCCTGCGGCACGCTGTTCGTGTCGCTCTACAAAGGATTCCTCGGCGGCACGACGGCGCTGTTGTTCGGCACGTTCGTCGGCATCTCGGCCCGGCAGGTCGTGACGCTCGCGGTGGTCGGCGTCGCGGTCGTGGCGGTCATCGGCCTGATCGCGCGACCGCTCGTGTTCGGTTCGATCGACCCTGACGTCGCGGCCGCCAGCGGCATCCCGGTGCGCGCGTTGGACGCGGTCTTCCTGGTGGTGCTCGGCGCGACCGCGGCAGAGGCCAGCCAGATCACCGGAACGCTACTCGTCTTTGCATTGCTGCTGTTGCCCGCCGCTACCGCGCAACGGCTGACTGCTCGACCCGGCTGGGGCCTCGTGCTCGCCGTGGCGATCGGCCTGATCACCGTGTGGACTGCGCTGTTCATCGCGGTCTACTCCGTCTACCCGATCGGTTTCTGGCTCACCACCATCGCGTTCGGGTTGTACGTCCTCGCGTCCGCCGGCGCGGCCATCCGGGATCGTCGCGGATCGCTCGCTCGTGCGTCCGAACGGGACGACCGGTACGACACCGCGCCGAGCGTGCTGACGTGAGTGCCGTTATGGAAGCGCTCGCATCGCCGGCACTTGGCGATGTGTTCAGCCATCCGTTCATGCGGTACGCGTTGCTGGCCGGAACCGCGGTCGCGGTCGCGGCCGGGCTGGTCGGCTACTTCCTCGTGCTGCGCGCACAAATCTTCACCGCGGACGCGCTGTCGCACGTGGCGTTCACTGGTGCGCTGGCGGCACTCGCGGCCGGCCTGGACGCGCGCGTCGGGCTGTTCGCCGTCACCGTGTTGGTTGCGGTCGCGATGGGCGTGCTCGGCCGGCGGGCGCGCCCGGACGACGTCGTCGTCGGCGGCGTGTTCGCGTGGATCCTCGGCCTCGGGGTGTTCTTCCTGACGCTCTACACGACCCGGCGCAGCGGCGGCGCCAACGGGCAGGCCGGGGTCAGTGTCCTGTTCGGCTCGATCCTCGGCCTGTCCGGCCGCGACGCCGTGGTAAGCGCCGCCGTCGCTCTCGCGGTCGGCGCAGCGGTGCTGGCCGTCGCCCGACCGCTGCTGTTCGCGAGCATCGACGACGCCGTCGCGGCCACCGAGGGCGTACCGGTCCGCCTGCTCGGGTACGCGTTCCTCGTGCTCGTCGGGGTCACCGCCGCGGAGGCCACCCAGGTGGTCGGTGCGCTGCTCATCCTCGGTCTGCTGGCCGCACCGGCCGGCACCGCGATGCGGGTCACCGCACGGCCGCTGCGAGCGCTCGCGATCTCGGTCGGCATCGCGGTCGCGAGCGTCTGGATCGGTCTCGTGACTAGTTATCTGGTGCCGGCCGTGCCGCCGAGTTTCGCGATTCTCGCGGTCGCCACGGCGGCGTACGTGGTGACGGTCGCGATACCGGCGCACCGCCGCGCGATCGGCTGACGGGCTCGCTCAGTGCGGTGCGGCGTTGCCGAGATTCTGCACGGTGCCGCTCATCAGGTGGCCGGGCAGCTGGGCGTACGCCGCGCACAGCACACTGCGGTTGCCGAGGTTCCATTGCTCCTCGTCGGGGGCCTTCGGCCACCACGACCAGCCGACGCTGGTGTTGTGATAGTTGGCGACCGATCCGAAGCCGAGAAACGCGGCGATCTTCGCCTCGCACGCGTCGCGGAACAGGTTCCCGCCGGTCTCCGCGTCCGGGAACGGGCCGGCCTTGGCCCGGTACACGCCGACCATCTCGTACGTGTGCGGCCGGTCGCAGTTCGCCGGCGCCGATTGCGCGTCGATGCACGTGATCGCCGCCGGTCGGTTGCCGCGCAATCCGTTGCGCAGGCTCGTCGTGCTGGACTTCGGCACACCCTGCCACGTCGAGGTCGGCAGCAGCACGCACGCGCTCCACTTCGCGCCGCCGCGCCAGGCATCCGGGGACGGCAGGGCAACACCCAGCCATGCGTACGCGCTGCGCCAGTCACCGCCGAGGTAGTCGTCGGCGTCGTCCACGCAGATCTGATAGATCGCCTGTACGGCGCCGGACGTGGCGCTCGGTGGCGCGGTCGCGGTCGAGGCGGACCCGGTCGGATGGCTCACGGTAACGACCTCGAACGCGTGACGGGACCCGCAGCCGACCGGTCCCACGCGATCGTTCACGGACCACACCGTCGTCAGATCTGCGTCGATCGGGCTCGCCCACGATGCGGCAAAGCAGTCACGCGCCACCGGTACGACGGGCGTGCCGCCGGCCGCCGGCGTAACACCGCTGTTGGGCAACACAATGACCGCGACCACGGTGCCCGCTATGACGATCGCCGCC
This sequence comes from Micromonosporaceae bacterium, assembly GCA_035713725.1. Taxonomy (GTDB): domain Bacteria; phylum Actinomycetota; class Actinomycetes; order Mycobacteriales; family Micromonosporaceae; genus DASQPR01. Next base: position 17,753 of record DASTMZ010000023.1, on the reverse strand, counting down.
GCGATCGCGTACCAGAGACGACGGCGACGGCCGCGTCGCACCGCGGGAGATCCGGACATGGCCGGCCGGTGTGGCGGCCCGGATGTCGGCCTTGGCGGCCCGGACGTCGGCCGCTGCCGTGCGGGCACGACCGCCGGCGGCGCGGACGTCACGCGGGCTTGGGCGCCATAGGCCGGAGGGGGCGGCCGGCGCGGCCCCGGCGCAACCGACGATGGCGCGATGTGACCCGCTTGCCCACCGGCCGGCGATGGACCGGCCGGCGCGACGGGACCGGATCGCACACCAATGGGAGGTGGCGCGGCCAGCGGTCCCGCGACCGGTGCGCCCGGTGCCGCGGCCGGGGCGACAGGTGCGGCGGCCGGGGCGACAGGTGCGGCCGTTGCGGCGACCGGTGCGGCCGTTGCGGCGAGTGGGACGGCGGTTGCTGGGACGGGGGCGACCGGGGCGGCCTCGGACGCGGGTCGGCTGGCGATGCGCTGCGGCAATTGTTCGCTGCCCGGCGCGATCGACGGTTCGCGAACCGCCGCGTCCGCTGAATTCGCCGGCAGCTCTGTCGCAGGCGGCGCAGCGGGCGGAGCATCCATCGTTTCGGTGGTCAGCTCGGCGCGCGGCTTGGCCGGCCGTTCGCGTTGCTGTTGCGTGAGCTCGGTTTCGATGTCGGTCAGCGCGTCGGCGACCAGGTCGGCGTCGGCGGGACGGTAGTGCGGCTCCTTGGCGAGCAGCCGAAGGATCAGACCCTCCAGCATCGCGGACGCGTCCGGGGCATGGGTACGCAGGCGGGCGGGCGTACCCAGTTGGTGCGCGGCCATCCACTGCATCGGGGTGCTCGCCTCGTACGGCGACCGGCCAGCCACCATCTCGTGCAGCACGCAACCGAGCGAATACAGGTCGGCGCGCCCATCGAGTGGCGACGCCTCCATCTGCTCCGGTGCCATGTACGGCAACGTGCCGAGGTAGCTCCCGGTCCGGGTGAGCCGCGACTGCTCCGTCATCCGCGCGATGCCGAAGTCGACGATCTTCACCTGGCCCGACGCGTCCGACACCATCAGATTCGACGGCTTGAGATCACGGTGCACGAGTTTCGCGCGGTGCGCGACCGCGAGGCCGGCGCACACCTGGCGGCCGATGCGGATCGCGGTCAGCTCGTCAAATCCCTTGGTGCCGCTGCTCTTCAGGCGTCGCAGGCGTTGTGCCACCGAGCCGCCGTTGATGAGTTCCATGACCAGGTAGGCGACATCGTCGGCTAAGCCGAAGTCGTATGCCGCGACGATGTTCGGATGGTTCAGTCCGGCAACGACCCGTGCCTCGCGCTGGAAACGCTGGATCGGATTGTCGGGATCCGGACCGGTCGGCGTGTCCAAAGAGATCAGTTTGACCGCGACCTCGCGCTGCAGCGTGCTGTCGAACCCGCGCCAGACCGTCCCCGCACCGCCCGAGCCGAGGCGTACGCGCAGCTCATAGCGGCCCCCGAGGACCGTTCCGGCTGACATCCCGCGTTCGCCTCCCGCGCCGCGGCGTAGCAGTAGCCGCGATGCGCTACCGGATTGTACGGTCCCGGTCACGCCTGTCCGGAAGCGTCACATCGGCTCGGTCGAGGCACAGACGCGCAACAATTCGGCGACCGACCACGCCTGGAACGGACACCCGGTGGCACCGTGCGGCGGGTCGCCGTCCGCGGTTTCGCTGACCGAACCCAGCCCATAGTCGGCGAGGTGACCGACGAGTCCGATGAACGTCGCGTCGCCAACGGGTACGCCAGCGCGGCGGCACGCGTCGACGTACGGCCCGATCAGCCACGGCCACACGGTGCCCTGGTGGTAGGCGCGATCACGGTCGGCCGGCCCGCCACGGTGCCGCGGCCGGTAGTCCGGGTCCGCCGGGTCGAGGGTACGCATTCCGAGCGGCGTGGCGAGCGCGGCCGCGATCCGGGACAGCGCGCGTGGTTGCGGCGCTAGCGGTGCGTACGGCAACGACCACGCGAGCACCTGGTTCGGCCGCAGCTTCTCCGCCTCACCCGCATCGTCACCGTCCACAATGTCCGGCAACGTGGCATCGGTACCGTCGGCTCGCAGAAACCGATCCGCGAACGCCAACCGGGCAGACGTGGCGAGCGACTCGACGTCGATGCTCCGGTCGCCGTGTTCGATCATGGTCGGTTGCCCCGCCGCACGACACAGCACGGCAGCCGAGGCGAGCGCGTTGACCCACAGCGCGTTCACCTCGACCGCCTTGCCGATCCGCGGCGTCACGGGTACGCCGTCGATGCGCGCGTCCATCCACGTCAGCGCCTCGCCGTCGGCGCCCTGCGTGAGCAAGCCGTCGTCGGTCATGCGGATGCCGTAGCGGACGCCGGCCACGTGTGCCGAGATCACGTCCCGCAAGGTCGGCGCGACATCGCGAGCGAGATCGGTGTCGCCGGTCGCGGCCACATGGCGGTCCACCGCGTACGCGAACCACAGCGTGCCGTCCACGGTGTTGTACCGAAGCTCGCCGGTGTCGGCCGTGTTCGCGAGCATGCCGTCCGATAGCGTCTGCGCGTACCCAAGAAGCAGGTCGCGCCCCTCGTCCGCCCGGCCGGTCGCGAGGAACAGCCCGGGATAGGACAGCATCGTGTCGCGCGACCACGCGCCGAACCACGGGTAGCCGGCCACCACGTCTGGGCGGCCCGCCCCCGACGCCGACCCGCCGGACGCCGACCAGCCTCGTACCACGAAAGCATCGGCGGCCACCGCAAGCGAACCGACCACCTCGGGATCGGACGCGCCCGGCGATCGTGCCGCGACCGCGTCCGCGATGGCGCGGCGGCGTGCACGGGCGGCGGAGACCATCGCGACCGGCCGCGGGATCGGACTGCCCGACGCGTCCGGCCACGCCGCGACCTCGACGACGTCGCCGGGGGCATCCAGCGTCGCGCCGAATCGTCCGGCGTACCAGAGATCCTCGTCAGCGGTGAGCCCGCGCGCCGCCTCCTCGCGGTAGTGCACGCCGCGCCACCACTCGCCGCTCGCCTGCCAGCCCGGCCCGGAGACACAGAACGCGTCCTCGACGCGAACGCCGTCCGCGGTCGGCTCGACCCGGGGCGGCCGCCCGGCGGCCGTCCGCTCGCCGTGCGCGTCGCGCCAGGTGACGAGCGCGTCGAGGTGCAGCCGCACTGGTCCGCCGGCCAGCAGCCGATGGACGAGGCCGACGCCCGGGTTGCCATCGGGCGTGGCTAGCTCCCGCTCGATCACCACGTCGCCGATTCGCCACCGCCAGCGCGGCAGACCGTCGTCGAGGTCGAACGACGCGAGCAGTTCGTGGCCGGCCGGGACGACCGCTCCGGACGTCCACTCGTGTGTCGCGAGCCGGACCTCGGCGCCGCCGGCAAGCGTCACGATCGGATCGAGGCTGGCCAGCGCGAGCCTTCGTGCGGCGAGACCGGCGGGCGGGCCGCCCGCCGCGTCAGTCGTCACCGCGCCCGCGGCGTCAGTCTTCACCGCGCCCGCCGCGTCACTCGTGACCACCAGCAGGCCGTGGTACCGACGGGTACGAAGGCCGCTCACCGTACCCATCGCGAAACCGCCGCATCCGTCGGCGACCAGCCATTCGCGTGCCGAGGCGGCGCCAAGATCCGTACAGACCTGCGGGCCGAACCGGATCGGAATCATGCCGCCTCCGAGGAACGTGACCCACGCCACACCGAATAGATCGCGCGACTGGGCGATCACGTGACGCGCGAGGTAACGGCGCGTCTGCCATGCATGCGCCGAACGTCCTCAATCATGATGGACGCCATGCAGGAGGCAGGAACCACGGCCGAGCATCGTCGCCTGGCCGAGGCGGACGCCGGCACGCGGCGGTGGCGGGCGTGGGGACCGTACCTGGCCGAGCGGGCCTGGGGCACGGTCCGCGAGGACTACAGCGAGCACGGCAACGCCTGGTCGTACTTCCCGCATGATCACGCGCGGTCCCGAGTCTTCCGGTGGAACGAGGACGGCATGGCCGGGCTGTGCGACGAGAAGCAGACGTTCTGCTTCGCGCTTGCGCTGTGGAACGGCGTCGACCCGATCCTCAAGGAGCGCATGTTCGGGTTGTCCGGCGACACCGGCAATCACGGTGAGGACGTCAAGGAGTACTACTGGTACGAGGAGTCCACGCCGACCCACTCGCACATGCGCTGGCGTTATCACTACCCGCAGGCGGCGTACCCCTACCGGCAGCTGACCGACGGCAACGCGGCACGCGGGCGCAACGATCCCGAGTACGAGCTCGTCGACACCGGCGTGTTCGCCGGCGACCGCTACTGGTCGGTGACGGTCGACTATGCGAAGGCGGATGTCACCGACGTCTGCATGGTGATCACGATCGCGAACCGCGGACCGGACTCGGCAACCCTGCACGTCCTTCCCACCGTCTGGTTCCGCAACACGTGGGACTGGGGTCGGCCCAACCGCGGCCCGATGCCGACGATCACCGCGTCCGGCGGCGGCCGGCTGGTGGCGCACCACGACACGCTCGGGCGTCTCGTCCTCGCCGGCGATGCGGCCGCGGCGGCACCCGCCGAGCTCGCCTGCGACAACGAAAGCAACGCGCAGCAGCTCTGGGGGCTGCCGGGCCGGTCGCCTTACCCGAAGGACGGCATCAACGACCACGTCGTGAACGGCGCCGCCACAGTGAATCCGGCGGGTACGGGTACCAAGGCGGCACTGCACTACGTGCTCACCGTGCCGGCCGGCGAGTCGCGGACCATCCGGCTTCGGCTGGCCGCCACCGACGCCGAGCAGCTCGACCTCGACGCCGGATTCGACGACGTGATGACCGCCCGGGCGGCCGAGGCCGACGAGTATTTCGCGGCGCTCATCCCCGCCGGTACGACGGCCGACGAGGCGGCGCTGGTCCGCGCCGCGGTGGCCGGTCTCATGTGGGGCAAACAGTATTACCACTTCGACGTGGACCGCTGGTTGGCCGGCGACGTCGGGTCCGCGCCGCCCGCCGGTCACCAGGCCGGCCGCAACGCGGCATGGTGGCACATGCACGCGGCCGACGTGATCTCGATGCCGGACCCGTGGGAATATCCGTGGTTCGCGGCCTGGGATCTCGCCTTCCATTGCGTGGCGATCGCGCGCGTCGATCCGGCGTTCGCGAAGTCCCAGCTGCTGCTGTTGCTGCGCGACTGGTATCTGCACCCGGACGGGCAGATCCCGGCGTACGAGTGGGCGTTCAGCGACGTGAACCCGCCGGTGCACGCGTGGGCGGCGCTGCGGGTCTTCGACCTCGACGGCGGCACCGACGTCGACTTCCTGTCCCGCGTGATGCACAAGCTGCTGCTGAACTTCACCTGGTGGGTCAACCGGAAGGACCTGGACGGCAACAACGTCTTCGAGGGCGGCTTCCTCGGCCTCGACAACGTCGGTCCGTTCGACCGGTCCGCCGCGCTGCCGGTGGCCGGCAACCTCCAGCAGTCCGATGCGACCGGCTGGATGGGCATGTACGCGCTCAACCTGCTGGAGATCGCGCTGCGGCTGGCGCGGCACGACCACGCGTACGAAGACATCGCGACGAAGTTCTTCGACCACTTCGCCTTCATCGGCAACGCGGCAGCGAAGCTCTGGGACGCCGACGACGAGTTCTACTGCGACGTGCTGCGCCTGGCCGACGGCGAGGAGCTGCCGATGCGCGTGTTCTCGGTGGTCGGCCTCGTGCCGCTCTACGCAACCTCGAGCATGCGCTCCGCCGAGCTGCACGACCTGCCCGATCTCGAGGCACGCATCTCGTGGTTCCTCGCCAACAAGCCGGAATACGCCAGCGTGGTCGGCGTACACCGGCGCGACGACGAGGGCGAATTGCGGCGGCTGCTGTCGCTCGTCTCGCCCGAACGCCTCCCCCGGATCCTCGCGCGCGTTTTCGACGAGGCGGAGTTCCTCAGCCCGTACGGGCTGCGGTCGCTGTCCCGAGTGCACGCGACCAAGCCGTTCGTGCTGCAGCTCGACGGTCAGGAGTTCAGCGTCGACTACGAGCCGGGCGTGTCCCGGACCGCCACATTCGGCGGTAACTCGAACTGGCGCGGGCCGATCTGGATGCCGGTGAACTATCTGCTGATCGGCGCGCTGCGCGAGTTCGAGGCGTACCTCGGCGACAAGGTCACCTTCGAGTATCCGACCGGTTCCGGCACCAAGCGCAACCTCGCCGAGATCGCCGACGACCTGTCCGACCGGCTGATCAAGGTGTTCCTGCCTGGACCCGACGGCCGCCGCCCGATCCTGCGCGACAACGACATGCTCGCCACCCATCCGGACTGGCGCGACCGGATCATCTTCCCGGAGTATTTCCACGGCGAGACCGGTGCCGGTCTCGGCGCCTCACACCAGACCGGTTGGACCGCGCTCGTGGCCACGTTGATCCTGAGCCGCGACGGTCAGCACCCGCCACGGATCCGTTAGTCCACCCGATCAGCGGCGCTGCACACGCCACGGCGACCTAAGCGAAGAGAGCCCAACCAAATGAGGGACAGTCGCATGCCATCCGAGGCCGAGGTCCAGAACGAGATCTACGCCGGCGGACTCGACGACGTACGGCCACCGCTGCCAACCGACCTCACGCGGCTCGAAGCGGTCGCGAAGACGTACCTGTCCGACCCGGCGTACGGCTACGTCGCCGGCGCGGCCGGCAGCGGATCCACCGCGCGTGCCAATCGCGACGCGTTCGAACGCTGGCGCATCGTGCCCCGGTTGCTGCGCGACGTGGACGACGCCACGATCGCCACCGAGGTGCTCGGTACGCCCATGCGCGCACCCGTGATGCTGGCGCCGATCGGGGCACTGTCCATCTATCACCGCGACGCGGAGCGCCTCACCGCCCGCGCGGCCGGTTCCGTCGACGCCCCGATGATCCTGTCCACCATGGCGTCCACCTCGCTGGAGGATGTCGCGAAAGTCGGCGACGGGCCGAAATGGTTCCAGCTCTACTGGCCGCGCGATCGTGACCTCGCGGCGAGCTTCGTGTCGCGCGCCGCCGCGGCCGGTTATCGTGCGCTCGTCGTCACGATCGACACGTACCGCCTCGCCTGGCGGCCGCTCGACCTGGACAACGCGTTCCTGCCGTTCCTGCTTGGCGAAGGTCTTGCCAACTACTTCAGCGATCCGGTCTTCCAGCAACGCATCGGCGGCCCCGTCACCGCCGACCGAGTCGCCGACGGCATCGGCCACTGGCGGACGATCTTCGGCAACCCGGCGCTGACCTGGGCCGACCTCGGTTGGCTGCGCGAGCGGTGGACCGGACCAATCGTGCTCAAGGGCATCCAGCACCCGGACGACGCGCGACGCGCCGCGGACGCGGGCGTGGACGGCATCATCGTGTCGAACCACGGCGGTCGTCAGATCGACGGCGCGATCGCATCGCTTGACGCCCTGCCGGGCATAGTCGACGCGGCCGGTGACCGGCTCGACATCCTCTTCGACAGCGGCATCCGGGGCGGCGGCGATGTCGTCAAGGCCCTCGCGCTCGGCGCGAAGGCGGTGCTCGTCGGTCGACCATACGTGTATGGACTGGCGATCGCCGGTGAGACCGGCGTCCGCCACGTGCTGCGGTGCCTTTACGCCGAGACCGAACTGACCATGACCCTGGCCGGCGCGTCACGGCCCGCCGAGGTGAGCGCCGACATGCTGGTACGCGTCTGAGCGTCGGTCGCGTTTCGGACCCGGCTGCCACTCGCCAACCGGAGCGGCATCCGGCACGATCGTCGCGTGTGGTCGTTGAACGGCGCCATCGTGATCCGAATCGTCGTCGCGTTCGTGCTGACGTTCGCGCTCGGCTGGGAGCGCCAGATCCGAGGCTCGGCGGCGGGTGACCGGACATTCGCCCTCATCGGTGTCGCGACCGCGGTCATCGGCGTGCTCGCATCGGGCGCACCGACCATCATGACCGGCGCGATCACCGGCGTCGGGTTCATCGGCGCGGGTCTGCTGTTCCGCGGCTCGGACGCGCAGATCGGCGTCGTGCACGGCATGACGACCGCTGCCGCCGTGCTTGCCGCCGCCGCGATCGGTGCCATCGCCGGCGAGGGTCAGCCGCTGCTCGCCTGCCTCGCGACCGCGGCGGTGCTGCTGATCCTCGAGATCCGCTACATCCCGGTGCTTCGCGTCTTGGACGCGAGCCGGTGGGAGCATCGCTTCCAGAGCGACCGCGACCATGGGCACGTCGTGGCGACCGAACGAACGGTGACCGTGATCGAGGACTTGCCGCCCGGCGTACCCGTACCGCCGCATGGACATGGCGGACGCTGGGCGCCTCGCCGGAGCGATTCACCGGTGGGAGCCGCGACGCTTGCCGCGGCGTACGCGACGGCGGCGTCCGCCAGCGTGGCGGGTAGCGCCGCCGGGACAGCAGACGTGACAGCCGACGGTCACGGCGCCGATGCCCCGCCGGACACGCCGTCCTGACGACGCCCGACTCGGCGGCCCACGCCGCTATGACGGCCGCTCGGCGAGCGAGCCCGCGGTGCTTCGATCGGATGCCTCACCGGACTCGTCCGTCGCGATTTCGGTCGAGTCGCCGGATGTCGACGCCGTCGCGGCCAGCCCGGTCGCGGCGAGTAGCCGCCGCAGGTCGTTCGATGCCTGGTAGGCGTGCTCCTCGGCGGCGCGCATCCGCAGCAGGCTGTCTTCCGGGTGCGCATCGCGCACGAGCGCCTGTTGGGCGGCCACCGTCTCCACGAGCACCGCGGACAGTTCCGACGACACCGCGTCGGCTACGTCGCGCGCGATCGCCAGCCGTCGGTCCGACTCGGCGTCCGGTCCGGTGCCCTGGCGTGGCACGGCGGCGCCCGTCCCGCCGCACGCGTCGGCGTGCCCGGTCAGCCGTACCAGCAGGAAGCTCCCGGCCCAGCAGACCACGGCGGCCGCGGCCACGACCGCGAACGCCACGGCGTCGCGGCCCGGTCGAATTCGGAACGCGTAGTCCGCGCTGACCGCGACGATCCCCGCGAGGCCAACCACGCCGACTGCCCGCGCGCGTCGGGTGCGACCCGTCGACGCGGCACCGGCCAAGGCCGCGGCGAGCGCGAGCGCAACCGCCATGCTGATCATGGGATGCGGCATCTGTTCGAGAAGCGCGGCCTGTGCACCGGCCGCGGCTAGCACGGCAACCGCTGGTGAGCCCCGGTGAGCGAGTAACGTCGCGGTCGCACCGAGAGCGAGCAGTGTGGTGGCGACCGAGGCGTCGTCGCGGCGTGTCAGCCACAACTCGATCATGGCGGCCGCGGCCACCGCGACGATCAAGCCGTCGATGGCGAGGGGGCGCCGCATCGAACGCATGCAGGCACCATAGGACGTGTACGGGTGGTGATGCCCGCCAGGTGGCCGGCTGGATCGTGCCAAACCCGCGGTGATCAAGTGACGGTGATTCTCGCCTCATGGGCCGGAACACCGGCTGTTCACCAGGAAGGAATACGGTGAACGCACCGCGGGCATAGCAGAGATCTTCTCGAGGACAGCGAGGAATCGTCGTGGCGGATGTGAGCCTGGAAACCCCTGGTGGACACGTAACGCTCTCGAACGTGCCGGCGGTGGAAGGCGCCTCCGGCCTGGACATCGGCAAACTGATGGCGGGCACCGGCCACGTCACGTACGACCCCGGCTTCGTCAACACCGCGAACTGCCAATCCGAGATCACCTATATCGACGGCGACGCGGGGATCCTCCGCTACCGCGGCTATCCGATCGACCAGCTCGCCGAGGGATCGTCCTTCGTCGAGGTGTGCCACCTACTCATGTACGGCGAGCTGCCGACCCACGAGCAAATCGCCGAGTTCGGTGACCGGCTGCGCATCCACACGCTGCTGCACGAGGACATGCGCCGGTTCTTCGAGTTCTTCCCGCGCGACGCGCACCCGATGGCGGTGCTGTCCGCGGCGGTGAGCGCGCTCGGCACGTTTTACCAGGACAGCCTCAACCCGTTCGACGCCGAGCAGGTGGAGATCTCGACGGTACGCCTGCTCGCGAAGCTGCCGACGATCGCGTCCTACGCGTACAAAAAGTCGATCGGCCAGCCGATGCTCTACCCAGACAACTCACTTGGGTACGTGGAGAACTTCCTGCGCATGACGTTCGGGGTGCCGGCCACCACGTACGAGGTCGACCCGGTGATGGCCAAGGCGCTCGACCTGCTGTTCATCCTGCACGCCGACCACGAGCAGAACTGTTCGACGGCGTCGGTCCGGCTGGTCGGGTCCGCGCACGCGAGCCTGTTCGCCTCGGTGTCGGCCGGCGTCAACGCGCTGTCCGGCCCGTTGCACGGCGGCGCGAACGAGCAGGTGCTCGAGATGCTCGCTGGGATCCGGGCGGAGGGCGGCGACGTCAAGCGATTCGTCGAGCGCGTGAAGGCGCGCGAGCGCGGCGTCCGGCTGATGGGTTTCGGTCACCGGGTCTACAAGAACTACGACCCGCGTGCCGCGATCGTGAAGCGTACGGTCACCGAGGTGCTCGAGCGCATGCACAAACCGGATCCGTTGCTGGACATCGCCATGGAGCTCGAGGAGATCGCACTCGCCGACGAGTATTTCGTGTCGCGGAAGCTCTACCCCAACGTCGACTTCTACACCGGCCTGATCTACAAGGCGATGGGCTTCCCCACGAAGATGTTCACGGTGCTGTTCGCGATCGGCCGGTTGCCTGGCTGGATCGCCCAGTGGCGCGAGATGATCAACGACCCGGCCACGAAGATCGGCCGGCCGCGGCAGGTTTACACCGGCCACTCCGAGCGAGACTTCATTCCGATCGACAAGCGCTAGCGCCCGAGCGCGCCGACGCCTGGGCCGCGGACCGCAGGCTTCGGTCGCGCGCCGCTCGGCCGCCCGCCTCGGTCTCCGCGGGCCGTTAGACCTCGACGACGTCCGCGACGATCACTGTGACGTTGTCCGGCGCGCCCGCGGCGAGCGTCAGCTTCACCAGCGTCTGCGCGCACTCCTCCGAGTCGGGGTGGATGGCGAGCACCGCGGCGATCGTGTCGTCGCTGATCACATCGCTCAACCCGTCGCTGCACACGATCAGCCGGTCGCCGACCTTTGGGGTGGATACCTCGGTGTGCAACTCGTACGCGCCGCCCTGCAATGCCTGCATGACGAGTGAGCGCTGTGGATGGTGGCGAGCCTCGGCCCGATCGAGTTCGCCGGCGTCGACCAGCATCTGCACGTAGGTGTCGTCCGTCGTGATCTGGGTGAGCGCCCGATCCCGGTACCGGTAGCCGCGCGAGTCGCCGACATGCGCAACGTAGAGCCGATCACGGGCCATCAGCATCGCGGTGCACGTGGTGCCCATGCCGTACCGGTCCGGGTCTTCGTCGGCGACCGACTGGATCTGGTCGTTGGCGGCGGCGATCTCCTTGCGCAGCACACGTTCCGGATCACCGGACGGAAGATGGCCGTCGAGGCCGCGAAGCTGGCGCACCACGATCTCGCTGGCCAACTCGCCGGCGGGCAGGCCGCCGATGCCGTCCGCGACAACGATGAGCCGCGCTCCTGCGAAGGCGGAATCCTCGTTGTTTGCCCGGATCAGTCCGGGGTCGCTGACGAGCGCCGACGTTAGCGCGAAACTCATTGGTCGATCATGCATGGTCGCAGGTGAAAAGTCTCTACGCACTTGTACGTATCCTGGACGCCGTGACGTCCCTGTCGATGGTCGGCCACTCGGACGATCTGGCGGAGATCGCAAGCGTCTGGGAACGCCGCGATCGGACCCGCCAGTCGACCGTCGTGATCACCGGTGCACCGGGCGTCGGCAAGAGCCGGCTGGTCGCCGAGGCACTCGACGCCCTCGATCCGGCGCCCGCCATCGTGTTGAGCGGCGCCGCCCGGCTGCACTCCCCCGCCCCGTACGACTGGCTCGCCGCCGTCCTCGATCAGGTCGGCCAACCAGCCGGCGCGCCAGCCGCACCGCCGGTGCCGACGGACGCCTTGGCATGGCTCGCGCAGGAGCCGGATGTGCCACGCGAACGGTACGCACCCGACGCACTGTTGCGGATCGCGGTGCGCGTGGTGCGGTGGCTCGTCGGAGGCGGTCCGGCGGTGCTCGTAGCCGAGGACCTGGAGGCGCTCGACCCGGCGAGCCTGAACCTGCTGGCCGCACTCGCCGCCGCCACCGACCTGCCCGCGCTGTTGCTCGTCACGAGCCGATCACCGCGCGCTCCGGAGGCGGACCGGCTGGTCGGCCGTACGCTCGCCCGGCTGACCGGATCCCCCGGCGCGGTCCGCGTCCACCTTCGCCCGCTGAGTGACGACGATGTCGCGGCCGCGTTGACGCAGATCTATCCCGGCCGGATGGTCACCGACGACGTGGTGACCGCTGCCATGCGCCTCGGCGGCAGCAACCCGTACCGGCTCACCGAATTGCTGGCCGACCTCGGCGGCCGGGACCCGGCAAGGTTGATCGCGGGACACACTGCGCTGCCGCCAAACGCCGTGCCCGCGAGACGTGCGGTGCCGGCGGTGCTCACCGCGCGCGAGCAAGACGTGCTGGCCGGCGTCGCCGCCGGCTTGGCGAACAAACAGATCGCGCGGTCGCTCGGGATCTCCGTTCGCACCGTCGCGGTGCATGTTTCCAACGTGCTTCGCAAGACGGGTACGGCATCGCGCACCGACGCCGCGATGTGGGCGATTCGCAACGACGTGGACACCGATGCCGACGGACTTGCACGGGCCGACGACGTGGCGGGCCAGGGCGCGAGAGGGCAACAGGATGTCGCCGAGTCCGTGCTGACCGGCTAGCGCCCGCCGGTCGCGCCGACCGGGTCCTCGTCGTTGTGTTCATCGTCCTCGTCGTCATCGTCGTCGGCGATCGCGCCGGCCACTCGCGCCGCGTAGAGCTCGGCCAGCTCCGGTGCGACCGCACGCAGCCGTACCAGCGCCTTCGCGGTCTGCGATTTGACCGTGCCGATGTGCACGCCCATCAGTTCCGCGGTCTCCGCTTCGGTGCGGTCCTCGAAGTAGCGGTAGACCAGCACGGCTCGTTGCTTCGGCGAGAGCTTCGCCAGCGCGCCGTGGATGGTCATGCGATTCGTGAGCCCGGTCGCCTCGCCGGGGCCACCGGACGGGCGCGGCTCCGGCGTCTCGTCGGTCATCGACTCCGCGACGCGGTTGCGACGCCACCACGAGACCTGCAGGTGATACATGACCTTGCGGGTATACGCCTCGGCGTTGGCCGGATCGCTGAGGCGCGACCAGCCGCGGTGAGTCCGGGCGAGCGCCGACTGGACGAGATCCTCGGCGAGATGCCGGTCGCCGGTGAGGAGGTATGCGGATCGGACCAGCGCGGCTCGCTTCGCGCGTACGAAGTTGTCGAACTCCTCCGCGCCGTCCATCCACGCCTCCACGTCAACGCCGCGACATCCACGAGTCGCCGGACATCGATGGTAGGGCGCGGGGCGGACGCGGCGCTGACCCTGGCGGCGCGGGGCGGATGTGCGGCGGACGCCGCGCCGACCCTTGTGGTGCACGCGGATTCGCCGCGGCGCGTGTCATCGGTCAGGATGGCACCCGTGTTCAGTCCGCTCTGGTTCGGCGTTGGCGCCGCGGTCGGTGCCGCCGCCGGACCTTTGGTGCGCGCGGCGATCTTCCGCCACGCGGTGCCGTACGACGAACCATGGCGGACCAACTGTCCGACATGTGACACACCACTCGTACGGGGCAATTGGCGTCTCCGGCACTCCGCGCTGCCGCCATCCGGTCGGTGCCGCAACTGCCACAAGCGAATCGGGCCACCGATCGGGGTCGTCGAACTCGTCGGCGCGGCGGTGGTCGGTGCGCTCGCTGCCGTCGTCGGTCCACATCCCGTGACGCTCGCGTTCGCCTGGACCGCGCTGATCGGTGTCGCGCTCGGTTTTGTCGATCTCGCGGTGCACCGGCTGCCCGACGCGTTGATCATCACCGGTCTGGTCGGTACGGCGCCGCTGCTCGCGATCGCGGTGATCGCCGGCGCGCCACCGAAGCACCTGCTCACCGCCGCCATCGGCGGGCTCGCGACCGGCGCGATCTTCTTTGTCATGGCGTTCCTGCCACGTGGCATGGGGTTGGGTGACGCCAAGCTCGCCGTGCTGACCGGCCTCTGCGCGGGCTGGTTCGGTGGCTGGGCGGCGCTCTACGCGTGGGTGTTCGGCATTGTGCTCGCCGGCCCGGCCGCCCTCTTGTTGATCATTACGCGACGCGCGCGCCGCCGTGATTCCCTGCCCATTGGGCCGTTCATGCTGCTCGGGGCGCTCGCGGCGATACTTCTTTTCGCCTGAAGGGTCCGATCCGGACAAATCGCTATTGACCTACGACAACTTGTCGCGATTGACCAGCGCATGCACTTTTACCTGGTCAGAGTGGGCATCCATTCTGCACGGGACGGCTCTCGTCGCAAGTAGACACGAGGGCATTTCGTCATTTTCGCCAGGTCCGGTGGGTCATCGGGTCAACCCCCCTCCCCCATACGTCCGCTACCTGGACGCATTACTCACTGCCAGGGTCATCGTCACTGTCTATGTCACCGCCGCAGGTGGGGGTACGTGTGGGTTCTTCACGTACGGCCGGGGCGTACGCGTGTCCGAATCGCGCCGTACGACTCGTGATGGCTGGCGCCTGCGCGTTAGTCGGACTGGCGGCGTGCACCGCGCCGGGTCCGACCACGACGGCGCTGCCGACCCGTACGAAGGTCGCTCCGGCGGTCGCTCCCTCGGTAGACCCGAACGCGGCAAGCGCGGCGGTGGCCGCCAAGGACGCCGCGCTCAAGGCGTACCACGGCTATCTCGACGAGTACGTCACGCTGGCCGCGTCGGCCACCTGGGACACCAAGGCGCTGAACAAGTACACCGCCGATCCGCTGACCCAGCAGGCGCTCGTCAAGCTGCGCGCCCTCGCCGACGCGGGACACGTGATGAAAGGCGAGCCCACGTCCCACCCGGTCGTCACCGGCGTGAACACGTCGACCTCGCCGGCGACCGTACTCATCAGCGATTGCGTCGGCGTGGCGAACTGGACCGAGGTCGTGGAGAAGTCCGGGAAGCCGGTCGACGGCGCCCCGATCGCGTACCAGTCGGTCAGCGCGGTGGTCGTCGACTACGGCAAGTACGGCTGGCTCGTTCAGCAGAGCAACGAAGCGAAGGCGACGGCATGTTGATCCGTCGCCGTGCCCGTGTGTTCGCCGTTGCCGGAATGGCAGTGGCGCTGGTTGGGATGCTCGGTGGTCCGGCCGTGGCCGCGCCGCGAGCCGTCGGCGCGAGCGCTGCGCTGCCCGCCAGTGCGTTCGCGGTGGCCGGCGGTCCGACCGCTTCGGTGCTGCCGGACACCTCGGTCGCCGCCGCCACACCGGTACGCGACGCGACCCTCACCGCTTCCCCGAATCCGGCCGCACTACCCGCCCCGCCGGTGCAGGCGGCCGCCGCGGCCCCGACCATCGGCATACCGTTCCTCTCCGACCTGATCTGCACCTACAACGGCGCGACACTCAACGGCCTCCAGACCGGTTGTGTCGACCCGGTGCTCGGCACCTACGACCCGCTGGACAACTGCTTCTGGAAGGCGCTACAGCCGCAACCGCCGGCCGGCTCACCGTTGTGGGGCGGCAAGTCGTCCAAGTCGCCGGCCGCGATCTACACAGTGACGTGTGAGACCCACAACGGCGCGAATGTCGGCAACGCAGCCGCCGTACTGCAGTACAGCTCGACGCCGCCGCTGAACTACGGTCAGGGCGCGCTGGGCACCGTTGAAGCCGCCGCTCTCAGCGTGTTCACCACACTGCTCGCGCTGTCACCCGTACCGGCCGTCGGCTCCGCTCCGGATGCGACCGCGGAGCCAAGCATTGTCGGCATGCCGAACTGGATGTGGACGGATATCCCGCCCAAATTCTGGGATCCGTTGCTCAAGAGCAAGAAGGTGCTGATCACCAGCTACTCGTTCTCGTTCCAGGGCATGCAGGTCGACTGGGACATGGGCGACGGAAATCACGTCATCTGTTCGACGCCCGGCAGTGGCTATCACACGCCGCCCGGAGTCGCGTACAAGACCTACACCGGACCGCCCGGCCCGTCGCCGGACTGCGGCTACACGTACCAGATCGCCGGCACGTTCCCGGTCAGCGCGACCGTGACGTGGCTCGTCGCTTTCTCGGTCACGTTGCTGGGCAAGACCACGTCCGGCACGTTCGTCATTTCTCGTACGACCCCCGCATTGATGCACCAGATCGGAGAAGCGCAGGTGGTAACGCAATGACCGTGTCAGCGAAGATACCGGTGAGTCGTCCGGGCGGGTCGCCCAGCGGGGGCAGCGGCGCAGGGCCCATCGCCGCTCCGCGCGTCGTCAACAACCGGCGCATACGGACTGGCGGCATCCTGCTCGCCGTGCTGCTCCTCGTGCTCGGTGCGGCGCTGAGTGGCCTGGCGCTGCTGTCTGCGACGCGTACGTCGGCCTACCTTGCCGTGGCGAAGCAGGTGCCGGTCGGCCAGACGATCCAGGCCTCCGATTTGAAGACCGTCGAACTGAGTGGTGGTCAAGGGCTGGAGGCAATCCCGGCGAACCAGATCAGCACGGTGCTCGGCCGCCGCGCGTCTACCACGCTCGTTCCCGGCGCGTTACTGGCGCCCGAGCAGCTGACGAACCAACCGCTGCTTCCCACTGGTTTTGCGGAAATCGGCCTGAGCTGGCCGGTGTCGCGGCTGGCGGCGCCCGGGCTGAAGGCGGGCGACAAGATCATCCTGTTCCCGGTCGCGAGCAACGGGGCAGCGACCGGCGACACGCAGTTCGCAGCCACCATCATCGACATCGGCTCCGCGGACAGCAGCGGATCGGTCGTCATCCACCTGGCCGTGGACGTCGCGCAGGCACCGATCATCTTCTCGCTCGGGTCAAGCGGCGGGCTCGGCATGTTCCAACCACCGGCGTAGGGCGTTTGATCGTGGCTTTGATCGCAGTCACCGCGGCGAAGGGCTCGCCCGGCGTCACGACCACCGCGTTGGCGTACACGATGACGTGGACGTCGCCGGTGATCCTCGCCGAGTGCGACCCAGCCGGCGGTTCCGTGTTGGCCGGGTTCCTGCGCGGCCAACTGAGCGCCGACCGCGGGCTCGTGCCGCTCGCCGTCGCGGAACTGCGTAGTGAACGGCTGGCCGTCGACTTCTGGCGGCACCTCGTTGACTTCGACCCGCCGAACCAGGTGCGGCTGCTGCTGCCCGGGGTAAGCGAGCCGGCGCAGGCAGGCAGCCTCGAGCCGATCTGGGGCCGGCTGGCCGGCTTCTTCACCTCGCTCGAGTCGCGACACAACTACGACGTGATCGCGGATTGCGGCCGTGTCGCGGTGCCGCATCCGCCGTCGCCGGTGCTCCAGGCCGCCGACCTCGTGCTCGTCGTCGTACGGCCGACGCTGCCCTCCATCGCGGCCACCGCGGCGGCGATCCGCGCGCTTCGGGTCAGCCAGGCGGAGCACGGCTCGGTCGATTCGCTCGGCCTGGTCGTGGTCGGCAGCGGGGCGTATTCGGCGCTGGAGATCGCCAAGCAGTTGCAGACGCCGGTCGCCGTGGAGTTGCCGCGCGACGTGCGCAGCGCGACCGCGCTCACCGAAGGCGGCGCGGTGCGGCACTCATGGCAGCTGCTGCGCAGGACCAGCGAGTCCGAGGAGCGCCTGCGCGCGCTGATCGCGCGCCGGCGGATGCCGCGGAGCCTCGTGAACCAGGAGGTGGCGCGTGGCCGCTGACCAGCACGCGGACTTCTTCGGCAACGGGTACGACACCGCACACGACAGCAGCTACGACGA
>DASTMZ010000022.1:0-31602 GCA_035713725.1 Micromonosporaceae bacterium | reverse complement strand
CCCCGCGACGCGTAGGGCGCAATCGCGACCACCGGGAGTCGCCGACGCTCGGTCTGCTTGCGCAGCCGCAGGAAGAGGATCGGGCACTCCTCCTCGGGTTCGAGTCCGGCGATCACGACCGCCGTCGCGTTGTCCACGTCGGCGTACGTCACGTCGCCCACGCCGACCACGTTCGATGCGAGGAACTGCGTCTCCTCCTGGGACAGCGGCCGGGCGCGGAAGTCGATGTCGTTGGTACGCAAGACGATGCGCGCGAACTTCGCATAGGCGTACGCGTCCTCGACAGTCAGCCGGCCGCCGGTCAGCACGCCGACACCGCCGGCCGGACTGGCATTGGCGAGCCCAGCGGCCGCCACGTGCAACGCCTCCGGCCACGACGCCTCACGCAGCTCGCCGGTGTGCTCGTCACGCACCATCGGCTGGGTCAGGCGATCCGGTGCCGTGGCGTAGCGGAACGCGAACCGGCCCTTGTCACAGGTCCACTCGTCGTTGACCGCTGGGTCGTTTCCGGCCAGCCGACGCTGTACGGCGCCGCGGCGGTGGTCGGTGCGCTGCGCGCAACCGGCCGCGCAGTGCTCACACGCACTCGGTACGGACACCAGGTCGAACGGCCGCGCACGGAACCTGTACTGCGTCGACGTGAGCGCACCGACCGGGCAGATCTGGATGGTGTTGCCGGAAAAGTAGGAGTTGAACTCGACGTCACCGGGCTCTGCGGGCTGGGTGGCATATGGCGTCTCGCCGATCGTGTTGTGCCCGGTCGGCGCCTCGAACGCGGCATCGCGGTAGACGCCGATCTGCTCGGCCGAGGACCGCTCCATGAGGTCGATGAACTTGTCGCCGGCGATCTCCTCGGAGAATCGCGTGCATCGCTGGCACAGCACACACCGCTCGCGGTCGAGCAGCACCTGCGACGAGATCGCGATCGGCTTCGGGTAGACACGCTTCTCGTCCCGGAAGCGCGTGTCCGTCCGACCGGTGCTCATCGCCTGGTTCTGCAGCGGGCACTCGCCGCCCTTGTCGCACATCGGGCAGTCGAGCGGGTGGTTCATCAACAACAGTTCCATGACGCCGGCCTGTGCCTTGGCCGCGATGTTGGAGGTCAGATGCGTCTTTACCACCATGCCGTCGGCGACCGCCTGGGTGCACGACGCCACCGGCTTGCGCTGACCCTCGATCTCCACCAGGCACTGTCGACAGGCGCCGGCCGGTGCGAGCAACGGGTGGTCGCAGAACCGCGGGATCGCGATCCCCATCCGCTCGGCGGTGCGGATCAGCAGCTCGCCCCGCGGCGCGGTGACTTCGACGCCGTCAATGGTGAGCGTGACGGTCTCAGTTCGCTTCTCCATATCCGTCATCAGTTAGTGCGCTCCCACCAGCTCGTCGGCGTGCAACCGCGGTGGCGTACGCCCCTCGATGTAGTCCACGTAGTCCTGCTTGAAGTACTGCAACGAGGACGTGACCGGGCTGGTCGCGCCGTCGCCGAGCGCGCAGAACGACCGGCCGAGCACGTTGTCGCACGTGTCGAGCAGCGTGTCGAGGTCCTCGACGGTGCCCTTGCCGCTCAGGATCCGCTCGTAGATCTTGACCATCCAGTAGTTGCCCTCGCGGCACGGGGTGCACTTGCCGCATGACTCGTGGTGGTAGAACTCCAGCCACTTGTAGGTCGCGTAGACCACGTCGTCCTGGTCCGAGAAGACCTGTACGGCGGTGGTGCCGAGGATCGAGCCGGCGGCCGCGACGCTGTCGAAGTCCAGCGGCAGATCGAGGTGATCCGCGGTGAGCAACGGCGTCGAGGAACCGCCCGGCGTCCAGAACTTCAGGTTGTGCCCGGGCACCATGCCGCCCGAGAGTTCGAGCAGCGTCCGCAGTGTGGTACCCATGCCGCACTCGTACTGACCGGGGTTGACGATGCGCCCGGACAGCGAATAGATGATCGGGCCGGACGACTTCTCGGTGCCCATCTGCTTCCACCAGGCGGCGCCGCCGAGCACGATATGCGGCACGCTCGAGATGGTGCCGACGTTGTTCACGACCGTCGGGCACGCGTATAGGCCGTGCGTCGCCGGGAACGGTGGCCGCAGCCGGGGCTGACCCCGAAAGCCTTCCAGCGAGTCGAGCAGCGCAGTCTCTTCACCGCAGATGTACGCGCCCGCGCCACGGTGTAGCACGACCTCCAGGTCGAAGCCCGAACCGAGGATGTCGCGACCGAGGTAGCCCTTCGCGTAGGCCTGGTCGATCGCGGCCTGCACTCGGCGTGCGGCGTGCACGGCCTCGCCGCGGATGTAAACGAACGCGCGGTTCGCACGGATCGCGTAGCAGGTGATGACGATGCCCTCGATCAGCGCGTGCGGGTCGTTCATCATCGCCGGCAGATCCTTGCACGTGCCGGGTTCGCCCTCGTCTGCGTTGACCACGAGGTAGTGCGGCTTGCCGTCATTCTGCGGGATGAACGCCCACTTCATGCCGGTCGGGAACCCAGCGCCGCCACGGCCGCGCAGACCGGAGTCCTTGACGAGCGCGATGACGTCGTCCGGGTTCGCCTTCAACGCCTTGCGGAGTGCGAGGTAGCCCTCCAGCCGCTCGTACCCGTCGATGTTCCAGGCGTCCGGTGTCGACCAGCGCTTGGTGAGAACCGGGGTGAGTGCCGCGAGCGCCGCCGGGGATGGGGCGGTCATTTCGGTCCTTCCTTGGCCGGGGCGGCCGGGATCGGCGCGTCGGCGTCGTAGCTCGGCGCCGCGATGCCGTGTTCTTCGGCCAACAGCGTGCCGCGCAGTGTCTGCGGGCCTTGCGCGACGGCGGCGACCGCTCCGTCGCGGTCGTCGGTCAGACCGGCTAACTGCAGCGCCATCTCCTTGAGCGTGCAGAGGCCGGCACCGCGCGTCGGGGCCGGACGCTGGCCGGCGCGCAGCGACGCGACGAGGTCGCTTGCCGACTCCGCGGACTGGTTGTCGTAGAACTCGTAGTTGACCGTCACGACCGGCGCGAAGTCGCACGCCGCAAGGCATTCGGAGTGCTCCAGCGTGATGAGACCGTCGTCGGTCGTCTCGTCGTGGCCGACGCCGAGATCTGCGGAGAGGCGACGGTAAACCTCGCCGCCGCCCATCATGTCGCACAACGTGTTGGTGCAAACGCTGACCAGATATTCACCGGTCGGTCGGCGCTTGTACATCGTGTAGAAGGTGGCGACCGCGCCGACCTCGGCCTTCGTAAGGCCCAGTTGCTCGGCGCAGAACGCCACGCCGGCCGGCGTGACCCGACCCTGCTCGGACTGTACGAGATGCAGCAGCGGCAGCAATGCCGAGCGTTCCCGGCCGGCCGGGTACTTCGCGATGATCTCGCGAGCCCGTCGCCGTGTCTCGTCGCTGAACTCGAACGTACGGCCAGCCTCTAGCGAATCCATCTAGCGATCACATCCACCCATGACGGGGTCGAGCGACGCGCCCCCAGCGATGACGTCGGCCAGCATGCCGCCCTCCGCCACCGCGGGGATGGCCTGCAGGTTGACGAAGCTGGGTTCGCGCATGTGCACGCGATAAGGACGGGTGCCGCCGTCCGAGACGGCGTGCACGCCGAGTTCGCCGCGTGGTGACTCGATCTGTACGTAGACCTGGCCGGGCGGCACCCGGAAGCCCTCGGTGACGAGCTTGAAGTGGTGGATCAGCGACTCCATCGACTGACCCATGATCTTCGCGATGTGCTCGAGCGAGTTGCCGAGCCCGTCCGCACCGACGGCAAGCTGCGCCGGCCACGCGATCTTGCGATCCTCGATCATGATCGGACCGGGGCGCAGCCGATCGAGCGCCTGTGCGATGATCTTCAACGACTCGCGCAACTCGCCGATCCGGACCTGATAGCGGCCCCAAACGTCGGCGTCCTTGCTCGTCACGACCTCGAAGTCGTATTCCTCGTATCCCGCGTAGGGCATCGTCTTGCGCAGATCCCATGGCAGCCCCGCGGCGCGCAGGATCGGTCCGGTGATGCCGAGCGCGAGGCAGCCCTGCACGTCGAGCACCGCGACGCCCTTGGTACGCCGGATCCAGATCGGACTGCCGGACAGCAGGTTCTCGTAGCTGTCGATGCGGCCCGGCATGAAGTCGAGGAACTCGCGGATCTTCTCGATCGCCGCGTCCGGTACGTCCTGCGCGACGCCGCCCGGCCGGATGTAGGCCATGTTCATCCGCAGACCGCTGCACATCTCGAAGATGTCGAGGATGTATTCGCGCTCCCGGAAGCCGTAGATCATCATGGACAGCGCGCCGAGTTCCATGCCAGTGGTGGCAAGCCACACGAGATGCGAGGCGACGCGGTTGAGCTCCATCATCAGCACGCGGATGGTCCGGGCGCGCTCGGTGATCTGATCCTCGACGCCGAGCAGCTTCTCGACCGCTAGGCAGTAGGCGGTCTCGTTGAAGATGGGCGCGAGGTAGTCGGCGCGGGTCACGAACGTGGTGCCCTGCGTCCAGTTGCGGAACTCGAGATTCTTTTCGATGCCGGTGTGCAGATAGCCGATGACCGTGCGCGCCTCGGTGACCGTCTCGCCCTCGAGCTCGAGGATGATGCGCAGCACGCCATGCGTCGACGGATGCTGCGGACCCATGTTCACGACGATGCGCTCGTCGTGAATCGGATCGCCGGAGCCGCCGAGCACCGCGTCCCAGTCGCCGCCGGTGACGTTGAAGACGCGGCCTTCGGTGGTCTCCCGCGAGGTCGCGTAGGCGTCCGTCGTCACGGTGCGCTCCTTTCCTTGCGCTGCGCCGCGGACCGACAATTCCTCATCGGTACGCCCGCCGCTCGTCCGGCGGCGGAATCTCCGCACCCTTGTACTCGACCGGTACGCCGCCCAGCGGATAGTCCTTCCGCTGCGGGAAACCCTCCCAGTCGTCCGGCATCAGGATCCGGGTGAGCGCCGGGTGACCGTCGAAGATCACGCCGAACATGTCGTACGTCTCCCGCTCGTGCCAGTCGGCCGTCGGGTAGATCCCGGTCACGCTCGGCACGTGTGGATCGTCCGCGGTGACCGCGACCTCGAGACGGATCGCGCGCCGGTAGGTCATCGACGTCAGTTGATAGCACACGTGCAGCCGGCGCTCGTCCGTGGCGAGGTAGTCGACGCCGGACACCGACGAGCACAACTCGAAGCGCAGCGCGTCGTCGTCTCGCATGATCTTGCAGACCAACGCGATGTGGTCGGCCTTGATGTAGAGCGTCAGCTCGCCGCGATCGACGACCACCTTCTCGATGGCGTCGTCGAACTGGTGGTACGCGTCCTGTAGCGCGTCCACGACATCGTCGTAGTAGCCACCGTACGGTCGGGGCGAGTCGAGTACGGTCGTCCGCCGGCGTACCAGTCCGCCGAAGCCGGACGTGTCGCCGGTGCCGGCAACGCCGAACATGCCGGTGCTCTCGCCCTTGTTGTCGCTCGGCTGGCTCACTTCTTCGCCCCCGGCATCTGGTGCGCCTCGTTCATCCAGTTCTCGATGCGCAGCTGTTCCTCGCGTCCCTCGGCGACCGCCTTCAGCCACTCGGCCTTCTTCTTCTTGTCGAAGCGGTAGCTGGACGGCATCGCACCGGCCTCGAGCACGGGCGCACCGTGCCGCGAGCGGCTCGCCTCGATCGCCTTCACGCGACGCGGGCCAAGCGGTTCGGCCATCACCTTCTCGTGCAGCTTCAAGATCGCGTCGATGAGCATCTCTGGGCGCGGCGGGCAACCGGGCAGATACATGTCGACCGGTACGACGTGGTCGACGCCCTGGACGATCGCGTAGTTGTTGAACATGCCGCCGGACGAGGCGCAGACGCCCATCGACAGCACCCACTTCGGGTCGGGCATCTGGTCGTAGATCTGCCGCAGTACCGGCGCCATCTTCTGGCTGACGCGACCGGCCACGATCATCAGGTCGGCCTGACGTGGCGACGCGCGGAACACCTCCATGCCGAAGCGGGCCAGGTCGTAGCGCGCCGCGCCGGTCGCCATCATCTCGATCGCGCAGCAGGCGAGGCCGAACGTCGCCGGCCAGAAGCTCGACTTCCGGGACCAGTTGACGAGCTTCTCGACCGTCGTCAGCAGGACGCCGCCCGGGAGTTTTTCTTCGATGCCCATTGCGTCAGTCCCAGTCCAGGCCGCCCCGCCGCCACACGTAGGCGTAGACAGCGCCGACGGTGCCGATGAAGACGAGCATCTCGAAGAAGCCGAACGCGCCGAGCAAGCGGTACGACACGGCCCACGGGTAAAGGAAGATCGTCTCGATGTCGAACACGATGAACAGCATCGCGACGAGGAAGAACTTGACCGGGATGCGGCCGCCGCCGATCGGTTGCGGGGTGGGCTCGATGCCGCACTCGTAGGCCTCGAGCTTGGCCCGGTTGTAGCGACGCGGACCGACGAACGGCGCGATCGACACAGAGCCCAGCGCGAACAGCAACGCAAGCGTGAAGAGCCCCACCAACGGGACCCATGCTGAAAGCGACATGACCTGCATACTCCGTTCTAGTGCCGTCCTGCCGTGGCGCCGATTCAACGCTGGCTGGCCTTATGGCGATCCGATCAGGCTCACACGGCCGGCACGACCCGAGTGAGCGTGTTGATGATCCGATCCATCGCGTCGCCGTCGCGCGGATCGGTGAGGTTCGCCAGCAACTTCAGCACGAACCGCATCAGTGTTGGATGCGGCAGGCCGTGTTTCGTGGCGACACGCATGATCTGCGGGTTGCCGATGAGCTTCACGAACCAGCCGCCGAGCCGGTAGTAGCCGCCGTAGCGCGCCCTCAGCTCGGTGGGGTAGGCGGCGAGCGCCCGTTCACGTTCGGTCGCCGACCGTCGGGCGAGCGCCTGGACGATCACTTCGGACGCGAGCCGGCCGGACTCCATGGCGTAGGCGATGCCCTCGCCGTTGAACGGGTTCACCATGCCGCCGGAGTCGCCCACGAGCAGCACGCCGCGCGCGTAGTGCGGCACGCGGTTAAAGCCCATTGGCAGCGCGGCGCCCAGGATCGGGCCGTCCGCGTTCGCCTCGTCGTTCATGCCCCACTCCGGCGGCGTACTAGCCAGCCAATCGGTGAGCATCGTGCGGTAGTTCGTCTTGCCGAACGCCGTCGACGAGTTCAGCACACCGAGGCCGACGTTCACGCGACCGTCGCCCATGCCGAAGATCCAGCCATAGCCCGGCAGCAGCTTGTCGCCACCCTCACGGGACGTCAGCTCCAGCCACGACTCGAGGTAGTCGTCGTCATGCCGGGCCGGCGAACGGTAATACCGGCGAACCGCGACTCCGATCGGGCGGTTTTCACGCTTCGCGATGCCGAGCGCGAGCGGCAACCGTCCGGACACGCCGTCCGCGGCGACCACGAGCGGGGCGCGGAACTCGATCGGTGCCTTGTCCGGGCCCGACTCGGCGCTCACGCCGACCACCCGACCAGCGGCGTCGAGCGTCGGCCCGGTGACGTTCACGTGGGTACGCAGCGTCGCGCCGGCCTTGACCGCGGCCTGGGCGAGGATCTGATCGAAGTCCAACCGGGTGCGGGTCAGCCCGTAGTTCGGATAACTCGCGAGATCGGGCCAGTCCAACTCCAGCCGGATGCCGCCGCCGATCACCCGCAGGCCCTTGTTGCGCAGCCAGCCGGCACCGGTCGTATCGACGCCCATCGCCACCAGCTCGCGCACCGCACGCGGCGTCAAGCCGTCCCCGCACACCTTCTCCCGAGGGAACTCGGCCTTCTCCAAGAGTTCGACTCGAACGCCGTGCCGAGCCAGGTGAAACGCCGTTGCCGAGCCGCCCGGACCAGCGCCTACGACGATGACGTCAGACTCGCGGATCTCGCCCACGTCTGTCACCGCCCCTGCCCTGACTGGCTCGCGTACGCCATGATCGACGACGGTTCGTGAAAGTCTTCACAAGCCACCGGCGACGAGTGTAGAACTGCCTGGGCGGGACCTGCACATTGAGGTCTCCATCGGCCGTCATTGGTTCGCCTCGGTGTCGCTGCGCTTGCGATGATCACGACGCTCGTATCCCGCGATGGAGGGCGACGATGCCGCCGCTGAGGTTGCGCCATGCGACGTCTGTCCAGTTTTCCGACCTCATGCGTGCCGCCAGACCCGCTTGATCCGGCCATGCCCGGATGGATTCCGCGAGATAGACATAGGCCTCCGGGTTCGACGCCACCTTGCGCGCCACCCATGGCAGGGCCGCCATCAGATAAGCCAGGTACGCGTGCCGGAACGTGCCGTTCGTCGGATGTGAGAACTCGCAGATCACCAATCGGCCACCGGGCCTCGTGACACGGGCCATCTCGGCGAGCGCGGCACCGGTGTCGTGGATGTTGCGCAGGCCGAACGAGATCGTCACCGCGTCGAACGTGCCGTCGCGGAACGGCAGCGCGAGGGCGTCGCCGGCCAACAGCGGTGTGGCCGGCCGCACGGCCCGGCCGGCACGGAGCATGCCCTGCGAAATGTCGACGCCGAGAACGGTCGCGCCCGAGCGCGCCAACTCCTGGGTCGAGACTCCGGTGCCGGCGGCTAGATCGAGCACCGTGTCATCCGGACGCGGCGCCAGCGCCGCGCGCGTGGCCGTCCGCCAGACCCGGTCGAGCCCGAACGACAGGATGGTGTTTGTCCGGTCATAGCGCGATGCGACGCCGTCGAACATCGCGGCGACCTCGTCTGGCTGTTTGTCCAGATGGGCGCGGGTCACGAAGGTTAGCTTGCCAGCCGCCCGTTTGGGCGGTTCACGCGGGCTCTTCGCTTGTCGAAGCGCCTGGACCTACGGTCGGCGCACCGGCTCTGCACGTGATTCGGCCAGGCCCTGGCGCTCAGGCAACCTGCGGAGATCGCCAAGGACCAGAAGTAATAGGCCGCCCGAGCCCGCGCCGGCAAGACCAAGACCAAGATAGGAGACGGTACGTACGAAGCCGAGCATCGCCAGATCGACGAGTCCAGCGATGCCCGCAAGGACCGAAGCGCAGCCAAGCATGGTCAAGAATCCGGCGATCAGAGTCGAGACGATGATCGCGTAGTAGTAGCCGTCATGGCGCGTACCCGCCGAGCGCGACTGATAGACGGTGCTCTCTGGGCGTACGTCACCAAGGCTGCTCACTAGCCAAAGTCTGCCAACCGAAAGCGCTCTTAGCCAGCTAAAGCGCTCCTCGCTAGTCGAAAGCGCCTGGACCGTTGGTCGGCGCACCGTCCCCCGAAGTGATGCCGGAAGCGCCCGTCGCTCGGCGGCCGGCCACGGACTACGTCTCCGCTACCACGTCCAGGGACGGTGCGCCGACCGAAGGTCCAGGCGCTTGGACCAGTGATCGTCCAGGCGCTTTAGCCGGTAATAGTGATAGCGACGAGAAGTGGGATACCACGCGGTCGTCGGTCGGGTCGTCGGCCGGCGTGCGGTGTACGGCCATGTGCCGGTAGAGCGTGTCGCGCTGGGCCGGGATGCGGTCTGCGGTGCGGATCATCCAGATCAGCTCGCGCAGGTTCGAGCGATGCCGGGCGCCGGCACTAGAGATGACGTTCTCCTCGAGCATGATCGAGCCGAGGTCGTCGACGCCCATGTGCAGCGAGATCTGGCCGATGTCCTTGCCGGTAGTCAGCCAGGACGCCTGCAGGTGTTCGACGTTGTCGAAGAACAGCCGGGCGACCGCGACCAGGCGGAGGTATTCCAGGCTGGTGGCCTGCGTGCGGCCCTTCAGATGGTTGTTCTCCGGTTGGTAGGTCCACGGGATGAACGACCGGAAACCGCCGACCGCGCCCGTTGCGCCGTTCACGGTCTCCTCCGCGCCGGAGTAGCCGCGTGCCACGGCCTTGTCCTGCACGTCACGGATCATCCGAAGGTGCTCGATGCGTTCCGCGTTGGTCTCACCTGTACCCATCATCATCGTCGCGGTGGACGAAACGCCGAGCCGATGCGCGGTGGCCATCACGTCGAGCCAGCGTTCGCCGGACTCCTTGAGCGGCGCGATCGCGGTCCGCGCTCGGGCCGGCAGCATCTCGGCGCCGGCACCGGCGATCGACGCGAGGCCGGCCGCCTTGATGCGCGTGATGGCCTCCTCGACCGTCACCGAGGACACGTTGGACATGTGGATGATTTCGCTCGGACCGATCGAGTGGATGACCAGGCTGGGGTAGGCCGCCGAGACGGTCGCGAACAACTGCTCGTAGTAGTCCACGCCGTAGT
This sequence comes from Micromonosporaceae bacterium, assembly GCA_035713725.1. Taxonomy (GTDB): domain Bacteria; phylum Actinomycetota; class Actinomycetes; order Mycobacteriales; family Micromonosporaceae; genus DASQPR01. The sequence goes on along the minus strand of DASTMZ010000022.1, from coordinate 21,430 downwards.
CCGGATGGTGGCCGCCCTGCAACATGACCTGCGTGGCACCGAGGTCGACCGCCTCACCGCACCGCCGCAGAATCTCCTCCATCGAGTGCGACCAGCCCTCGTCGTGCTTTGGAGCCCGGTAGAACGCGCAGAACTTGCACGCCGTAACGCAGACGTTCGTGTAGTTGATGTTGCGGTCGATGATGTACGTGACGATGCCGTCCGGGTGGCGCCGGCGGCGTACCGCATCGGCCGCCTCGCCGAGCGCGTGGAACGGCGAATCGGTGTAGAGCAGCAACGCCTCGTCCGGGTCGATGCGCCCACCGTCCGCGGCGCGGGCCAGGATGCCGTCGATCTGACTGTGCTTCGTCACAGCCCGAGCGTACCTGCGCCCGTGCCAGTGCCTCCCTAGGCGCCTGGACGTAACCGGTCGGCGCACCGTCCCTGCACGTGATACGGCACGTCGGCGATAGCAAGCGCGGGAAGCGAGGTCCAGGGCTTAAACAAAGCACAGTAAGGTCGGCGCCATGACGGAGATGCGGTATCGCAGACTGGGCAACTCGGGCCTGGTCGTTTCGGTGGTAGGCCTCGGGTGCAACAACTTCGGCCGGAAGGTGGACGAGGCCGGCACGCGGTCGGTTGTCGACGCGGCGCTGGAGCAGGGCATCAACCTGTTCGACACCTCGGACACGTACGGCGATCCGCAGGGCAGTTCGGAAGTGCTGGTCGGCAAGGCGCTACGCGGCCGGCGCGACGACGTGGTGATCGCGACGAAGTTCGGCATGGACATGAATGGGCTAAACGGCGTGGACCACGGCGCACGCGGCTCACGACGCTATGTGATGCGGGCGGTCGAGGCCTCGTTGCGCAGGCTCGACACCGACTACATCGACCTCTACCAGATCCACCGGCCGGACGAGTCGACGCCGATCGACGAGACGCTGTCGGCGCTGGACGATCTCGTACGCGACGGGAAGGTTCGCTACCTCGGCAACTCGAACTTTGCCGGCTGGCAGATCGCGGACGCCGCGTGGACTGCCAAGACGTACGGCCGCACGCCGTTCGTGAGCGCCCAGAACCAGTACAGCTGGCTGCACCGCGAACTTGAGCAGGACGTGCTGCCGGCGTGCGAGCATTTCGGGCTCGGCATGCTGCCATTCTTCCCGCTCGCCAGCGGACTGCTCACCGGCAAGTACGGTCGCGGCGCGGTGGCGCCGACTGGCGGTCGGCTTTCCGAACCGCGCTACGCCAGCCGTCTCGAGGCGGCCGCCTGGGACACCATCGAGTCGATCGACTCGTTCGCCAACGCGCGCGGCCTGACGATGCTCGATGTGGCGATCGGTGGCCTGGCCGCGCAGCCCGCGGTCGCCTCGGTGATCGCCGGCGCGACGCGGCCGGAGCAGGTCGATGCGAACGCCGCGGCCGGCCGCTGGGTGCCGACCGTCGAGGATCTGGTCGAACTCCGCGGCATCACGTCCTGACCGGACGGATCGGGCGCCGCCGCATCGCGCGGCGTCAGGCGTCGTAGTCGACGCTGACCGTCTCCGTGGTCGGCGATGACTGGCAAGTCAACACGTATCCGGCCGCAACGTCGTCGGCCTCGAGTGCGTAGTTGCGTGCCATCTCGACGTGCCCGCTGATGATCTTCGCGCGGCACGTCGAGCACACGCCTCCCTTGCACGCGAAGGGCAACTCCGGCCGCACCTTGAGTGCCGCGTCGAGCACTCGCTCGTCACGGCGCATCGTGAACGTCGACGCGCGTCCGTCGAGCATCACGGTGATCTCGGCCTCGCCGGCGCCCGGGCCGGCGTCTGCGGTGGTCGGCGCGGGCGGCGGCGTCGCGGCGTCCGCGACATGGAACAACTCCGTGTGTACGACGTCGTCGCGCACGCCGCGGGCGGCCAGCACGCCACGGATGTCGACGACCATCTCGTACGGGCCGCACAGGAACCACTCGTCGACGTCGTCCGGGTCGAGTAGCCCACCCGGCCCGACCAACCGAGCGAACTTGTCGGCGTCCACCCGCCCGGAGAGCAGCGCGGCATCCTGCGGCTCGCGCGACAGCACGTGGACCAGGTGCAGGCGTGCCGGGTAGCGGTCCTTCAGATCGGCGAGTTCCTCCGCGAACATGACGGATCGGGCGTAGCGGTTACCGAAGATCACCGTGAATCGCGACGCTGGCTCGACCGCTAGGCCGGTGGCGATCAGCGACAGCACGGGCGTGATGCCGGATCCGGCGGCGACCGCGGCGTAATGCCGGGTGCGCGCCGGATCGAACGCGGTGGTGAAGTGACCGAGCGGCGGCATCACGTCGATCGCATGACCGGCTCGCAGTTCCGACATGACGTAGGCGGAGAAGGAACCGCCGGCGACCGCCTTCACGCCGATCGTGACGCGGCCGTGGCGGGCCAGTTCGTCCGGCGTGGAACAGATCGAGTACGACCGGCGTACGTCCTCGCCGTCCACGAATCGCCGGACCGTCAGGTGCTGGCCGGCTCGGAATGCGTACTCGTCGCGCAACTCCGGCGGCACCATGAACGTGACCGCGGCGGCATCCTCGGTGAGCCGGACGAGTTCGGCCACCGGGAGTGCGTGAAACTGTGGGCGCCGCCGCACCGGCCGCGTGATCGTGACGGTCACTAGTGGGCCTTGATGTGATCGAACGGCTCCCGGCACGCGGTGCACCGCCAGAGCGACTTGCACGCCGTCGAGCCGAAGCGGGACAGTTCCTGCGTCGCCGGCGAACCGCACCGCGGACACCGTACGGCGATCTGCAGCAGTACCTGCTCGGGTCGGCGTACCGGTCCGGGCGGCGCGATGCCGGCCGCCGCCAACTTGGCGCGGCCGCTCGTCGAGATGTCGTCCGTCGACCAGGCCGGTGAGAGATCCGTGCGAACGTCGACAGCCGTCGCGCCGGCGTGCCGAGCGGCGGCGGTCACGTCGGCACGGATCACGTCCAGCGCCGGACAGCCCGAGTAGGTCGGCGTGATCGTCACCGTGGTGTGCCCGCCACTGTCGACCGTCACGTCGCGCAGAATGCCAAGCTCCTCGACCGTCACCACGCGGATCTCCGGGTCGACGACCTGGGCGACGGCATCACGGATCGCCTCAACGGTCGCATTCACCACGTCGCTCCCGGGTGCGCACGGTGCAACACCTGCATCTCGGCCAGGAGATAGCCCAGTGCCTCGGTGTGCCGGCCGGTTCGGCCGCCGGTCGGGCGCCAGTCCGTCGCTGGTACGTCGAGGGTGGCCCGACGCAGCACGTTGCCGACCATGCCCAGCCAGCCCGCCTGAAGCGAGGCGGGCTCGACGCCGACCCCGGCGACCGCCATCCGACGGCTCAACTCATCCGACTCGAACAGCTCGAACATGTACGGCCACACCTCGTCCACCGCGTCTGCCATCCGGCGGTGCGACTCCGGCGTACCGTCACCGAGCCGCAGCGTCCACGTCGTCGCGTGGTCGAGGTGGTACGCCGACTCCTTGACCGCCTTTGCGGCGATGCCCGCGATCCGTGCGTCGGCGCTCGACGAGAGCGCTTCGTAGAGCGGGTGCTGGTATGCCGACAGGCACAGCAGCTTCGCAATCGCGGTGCCGAAGTCGGTATCGGACAGCTCGACGAGTTGCACGTTGCGGAACTCGAAGTCCTCGCGGCGATAGGCCAGCGCATCCTCGTCACGGCCGGCGCCCTCGACCTCGCCGGCGTACGTCAGGAACAGCCGAGCCGCGCCGAGTTGGTCGAGCGCGATATTCGACAGCGCGATGTCCTCTTCCATCTCCGGTGCCCGCGCCGACCATTCGCCGAGCCGTTGTGCGGCAACCAGCGCGTCGTCACCGAGACGCAGTAGATAGGCGAACAGATCGCCGGCGCCGACGGTCGGCGCCGAGTCCGCGTCGAGCCGACCGGCGGTCACAGGTGACCAGCGCCTTCCGGCACCTCGTAGAACGTCGGATGCCGATAGACCTTGTCCGCGGCCGGGTCGAAGAACGCGTCCTTCTCGTCCGGGCTGGAGGCGGTGATCGCGCCGGCCGGCACCACCCAGATCGACACGCCCTCCTGGCGGCGCGTGTAGACGTCACGGGCGTTGCGCAGCGCCACCTCCGCGTCCGGAGCGTGCAGGCTGCCGACATGCGTGTGCGCGAGGCCGCGGCGCGGTCGCACGAACACCTCCCACAGCTGGCTCGCGACCATCACACCGCCGCCATCGCACTGTCGGTTTCGGTGGCGGGCTCCTCGCGTACCCGCGAATGCTTTGCCGCGTAAGCCGCCGCCGCCTCGCGGACCCAGGCCCCCTCGTCGTGCGCGCGCCGCCGGTTGGCAACGCGCTCACGGTTGCATGGCCCGTTGCCCTTGATGACCGCCATCAGCTCGTCGTAGTCCGGCTGCGTGTAGTCGTAATGCCCGCGCGCCTCGTCGAAGCGGAGGTCCGGATCCGGGAGGTCGAGCGTGAGCACGGACGCCTGCTGTACGCACATGTCGACGAAGCGCTGCCGCAGGTCGTCGTTGGAGAAGCGCTTGATCTTCCAGGCCATCGACTGCTCGGAGTGCGTCGAGTCGGTGTCCGGCGGCCCGAACATGGCAAGCGACGGATACCACCAGCGGTCTACCGCGTCCTGCGCCATCAGGCGTTGTGCCGGCGTGCCATGCGCGAGCGTGTAGAGGATCTCGTAGCCCTGCCGCTGGTGGAACGACTCTTCCTTGCAGATGCGGATCATCGCGCGCGCGTACGGCCCGTAGCTGCATCGGCACAACGGCACCTGGTTCACGATCGCGGCGCCGTCCACGAGCCATCCGATCGCGCCGACGTCCGCCCAACTCAGCGTCGGGTAGTTGAAGATCGACGAGTACTTCTGGCGGCCGTCGATCAGCATGTCCACGAGATCGTCGCGGTGCACGCCAAGGGTTTCGGCCGCGGCGTAGAGATATAGCCCGTGTCCCGCCTCATCTTGAACCTTGGCGAGCAGGATCGCCTTACGCTTCAGGCTGGGCGCGCGCGAGATCCAATTGCCCTCCGGCTGCATGCCGATGATCTCCGAGTGCGCGTGCTGCGCGATCTGACGCACCAGCGACTTGCGGTAGGCGTCCGGCATCCAGTCACGCGGCTCGATCTTCTGTTCGGCCGCCACGATCGCGTCGAAGTAGTCCTGCTCTTCGCCTGCCTCGGCGGCACCACCGTCGCGCGCGGCCGCCTCGTTCAGCGCGCGCTCCGCATCGGCGACCTGATCCAGCAGGCTCTGGTCGGTGCCGAAGTCGTTGCCGTACACGTACCAAGTGTTACAGCGCGGGCACGTTCGCGCAACCAACCTGTTATAAGGTGCGAATCGGTTTCCGGTCGATACACGGCGCGCGACACGGCTCGCTAGACGTCGACAAAAGCCGGCCCGTCGGGCAGCGCCGGAACCTCGCCGATCGCGGCCGCTCGGTGCGCAAACTCGCGCAGCCCGTCGATCTGGCGGGCGCCGAGCGAGAAATCGAGGGTACGGAAATAGCTCGCGAGCGTGGCGGCATCGAACGGTTCCCAGCGCGCGGCGGCCGCGGCGACGTCGTCGAGTTCGTCGAGGCACAGATCCCGTGATCGGCAGAACGCCTCGTGGACGTCCTTCACGACACCCGGATGAGCGGCCGCGAACTCGCTTCGTACCGCCCACACCGCGAACACCATCGGCAGTCCGGTCCAATCTCGCCAGGCCGCGCCGAGATCGGTGACCGTGAGCCCGAGCAACGGCGCCTCGTAGAGCGCCCGCAGCGCGACGTCACCGATCACCACCGCGGCATCGGCCTCGAGCAGCATGGTGCCGAGTTCGGGCGGGCACGTGAAGAACTCGGGCCGCACTCCGTACCGCTCCGCCAGCAACATCTTGGCTAGCAGCACGCCGGTGCGGCTAGTGGATCCGAGCGCGACGCGGCCGACCTCGGCGAGGGGCTTTGTCGACACCAGGTTGACCGACAGCACCGGGCCGTCGCTGCCGACCGCGAGATCCGGCAGCAGCCGCAGTTCGTCGGCGTGCCGCAGATACTCCACCAACGAGATCGGTCCGATGTCGAGGTCACCGTCGACCAACGCGGTGTTGAGGCGGTCCGGAGTGTCCTTGCGCAAGTCGACGTCGAGCAACGCGCCGGACCGCATCAGGCCCCAGTAGATCGGCAGGCAATTGAGGAACTGGATGTGACCGACCCTCGGCCGCTGCACAACGGAACTCATGCACATCCTCGCTTCGCATCGGCTGCGCATGAGGCACAAGAGACGCTGCAATTCTGGTTCACTCGCTGACGCTCGCTCACGATGGCACCGTACTTGGCTGTCGCGAGTGGCCGCGCACACATCGACCATGATCCGCTGTAATGGTCGAATTCTGTCGCTATCGCGACGAAAGCGTCCAACAGGGTGGATCAAACGGCGACCTGGACGGCACCTTCCGTCTCGCTCGTTGTCACGGCCGATTCCCGCTCGCGGCGGATCGCTCGGACCAGCGGCGGGCTGAAGACCGCGGCCGCCACGAGCCCGGCCACGCCACAGGCGACCACCAAGGTACGCGGGCCGGCCACCGTCAGGAGTACGCCACCGAGCAGGAAGCCGCTCGCGTTCGCGCCGCCCGCGATGCTGTTGAACGTGGCACCGGCATGCCCGCGAACCTCTGGGAGAACGCGACTTCCGAGGATTACTCCGATGGCGACGTTCTCGCTCGCGTTCAGGACGCCGCCCACCAACCACAGCGGCACGAGCCATGCGACGTGTGGCACGAAGCCGGCAACCGAGATCGTCACGCACGTCGCGACGTTGAACAGCAACAGCGCTCGTGCCGTACCCACGTCGTCGCGTCGTTGCCTCGCGGCGATCAGCGCGCCGACCACCATGCCGCCGAGCCACGTCGCGGAGACGATGCCGTAAATCGTCGTGGACGAGTGCAGCGTCTCGCGGATGAAGAAGACCTCGACCACGTTGACCGCGCTGATCGCGGCGATCACCGCGCCGATCATGACGAATAGCGGCCACAACAGCGCGTCGGAGCGAAGCCGGAATGTGACATGCCGATCGGAGCCGGCCGTGCCATTGTTCGCCGCGGCCTGCGCCGTGCGGAAGCGGCCACCCCGACGGGTACGGATAACCAGGCCCGCGACCGGGATCGCCAGGTACGTCGCCGCGTCGATCAGCAGCGGTACGCGCGACCCGAACGCTCCGACGAGTACGCCACCCAGTGCCGGCGCGATCAGCATGCCGACCGTGGACGCGGTCTGGCCGATCGCCGATGCCTTCGCCAGGTTCGGCCGTCCGACCATGAGCGGGGTGAGCGCGCCCATCGTCGGCCCGGTGATCGCGAGCCCGGTCGCGAGCACCGCGACCAGACCGATGATCAGCCCTGGCGGCCGGGTGAAGGCGAGCGCCACACACACCGCGGACTGGGCCAACCCAACGGTGATCAGCAGCGTACGGCTGTCGACCCGATCGGCGAGCCGGCCGGCGAACGGACCCACCACCACCAACGGGAGCGCGGCGGCGAGCATGATGCCGGCGACCGCGAGACCACCTTCGCCGCGGGTCTGGAGCACGAGTGCAAGCGCCGTGGCGGCGAGCATGTCACCGCAGTTGGACACGGCTTTCGCCAGCGCGGACATGTATACGTCGGACCATCGTGGCTCCGAAGCCGCCGTCGTCGACTGGTCAGCCGCGGAAGATGTGAAGGCCATACTTCGAAGTTACGCCTTCACATCTATCTTGGCAAGGCATCGGCCTATGCCGTCCTGCGGCTAACTGGCATCTCTCGACGACCGTGCGTCCGGCGAGGATCCGACATCCGGCGACCGCGCCGCGTTGCCGAGCCGCGGCATGGCGCGCACCACCATGGATACGTCGGTGGCCCCCGCCGGCCGCTCCCGCTTGCCCCGCGAGTAGACCTCGATGAGCTCGCGGATCCTCGCGCACAGGTCGCGGAGCTCGGCGGCGGTGACCACGATCCGCGCACCGTAGAACGCGCTCGCGTCCTGCCACTCCCGCGACACCGTCGGCATCGTCGCGTAGAACCGTTGCGCTTCCGCGTCCTGCCACGAGATCAGCGCGCCGAGCAGGCCGTGCGCCTCGTCGCGCTCGTCATCGGACACGTTGTCGCTGTCGTAGTGAAATCCGTCGGCGGCACCCTGCCAGACCCGTTCGCGACCGTCACCGCGTCCCTCGGCTTCCCGGATCAGCCCGCCACGAGCCAGCTCGCGCAGGTGGTAGCTGGTCGCGCTTGGCGACAGCCCGACGAGCGCGGCCAGCTCGGTCGCGGTGGCGGTGGCGCCGTTCTCGAGGTGCTCCAAGATCGCCAGGCGGACCGGATGAGAAAGCGCGCGCATGCGGACCGCGTCGTCGATCTCCATGACCTGTCGACCCGTCGACCTGCGCTCGCTCACCCTGGCCCCTCGCTCGTCATGGTTCACAGCGTAATTCGGTGGCCGGCAAGGATGGACGGCGTACCATCGTCCGTTCGTGCGCGGCACAGCCGGTGCCACCTGATCCGCGGGTGGCGTGCCGGGCGGCCACGACCCGCTGGAGCGCGAATGAGCGTGATCGATTCCGACGCCGACCTCGACCCAGACCCGCAGCCGACTAACGACGAAGCCGCCGCCACCCAACGTCCGACCCATCGCACCGGCAACTCTGACCTGTCCGTCGAGTTGGCCACCGAGCGCACCCACCTCGTCGAGTCCCGCGCCGCGCTGGCCCGCATGCGGGAGCGAGCCGAGGCCCTGTTCGCCACCGGCGAGACGGTTTCCGGCGATCCGTTCGCCGCGGAAAGCCTGGGACGGCAGCTGGCCCGCCGCATTGCCGAGCTCACCGACGATCCGTCCGCACCGCTGTTCTTCGGCCGTCTCGACTTCACCGTGCCGACGGCCGAGAGATTCCACATCGGTCGTCGCCATGTCGTCGACGACCTCGGCGAGCCGATGGTGCTTGATTGGCGTGCGCCGCTGTCTCGCGCGTTCTACCGGGCCAGCGTGCGCGATCCGCAGGGCGTCGCGGTCCGTCGCCGGTTCGGTTGGACATCCGCGGGTACGCCCGCGCGCAGCACCGCCGCCCAGCCGGTCGCGGAGCTGAGCGGATTCGAAGACGAGCACCTCGACCGCGGCGAAGAACTCGGCACGAACTCCCGGATCCTCACCACCGAGATCGAGCGGCCACGCGTCGGACCGATGCGGGACATCGTCGCCACCATCCAACCGGAGCAGGACGAACTCGTACGAGCCGATCTCGGCGCCACAATCTGCGTACAAGGCGCGCCGGGTACTGGCAAGACCGCGGTCGGGCTGCACCGAGCGGCGTACCTGCTCTACGCCTATCGCGAGCGGCTGCGCCGGTCCGGCGTCCTGATCGTCGGACCGAACCGCGCGTTCCTGCACTACATCGCGGCCGTGCTGCCCGCGCTCGGCGAGATCGACGTGACACAGACGACGGTCGACGACCTGCTCGGCGTGCCGGTCGGGCGTCCCGAGCGGCCGGCCGCGGCGCCGATCCTGCACGACGTACGCATGGCAGAGGTGCTGCGTCGCGCGCTCCACGCGAACATCAGGCGGCCGCTCGGGCCGATCGAGATCTCCGACGGTTCGTATCGCTGGCGCATCTCGGTTGACGCGCTGCGCCGCGTCGTCGACGACGTACGGCGGGAGAATCCGGCGTACGCCACCGGGCGCGACCGTGTCCGCGCCCGTACCGTGGCGCTGCTTCAGCGGCAGGCGGAGGCGCGCCGCGCCGAGTCGCCGAGCGACGCGTGGCTGCGGCGGATGGGGCGGGCGAAGCCGGTCGTCGAGTTCCTCGACTACGTCTGGCCGGCGGTGACCGCGGAGGGACTCGTCGGCGGACTGCTCGGCGACCCCGAAGCGCTCGCGCGGGCAGCCGACGGCGTGCTGGACGTCGACGAGCAGGCCACGATCGGGTGGGCGAAGCCGCCGCGATCGGTACGCACGATCAAGTGGACGCCGGCCGAAGCCGTACTGGTCGACGAGGCGGCCGGGCTGATCGAGCGGCCGGCGAGCTTCGGTCACGTGGTCCTGGACGAGGCGCAGGATCTGTCGCCGATGCAGGCTCGCGCGATCGCACGTCGCAGTGAGCACTCGGCGATCACGGTGCTCGGCGACCTGGCACAGGGTACGACGCCGTGGTCCGCCCGACATTGGCGTGACACGCTTGCGCATCTTGGCAAGCCGGATGGCGAGATCGTGCCGCTGACGCTGGGGTTCCGCGTACCGGCGGAGGTTTTGGCACTGGCCAACCGGCTGCTGCCGGCGCTGGACGTGGACGCACCGGCGGCCCGCTCGCTGCGCCACGACGGCGCGCTCGTCATCGACAAAGCGTCCGATGTGTGCGCGGCTACCGTCGCGCAGGTGCGCGACGCGTTGCGGTTCGAGGGCTCGATCGGCGTGATCGCGGCCGACGCGGCGGTGCCCGGCCTCGCCGCCGCGTTGGCGGCGGCCGGCATCGACGCGGGCGACGCGGAGGCGGACGGTCGGGTCAGCCTGCTGCCGGCCACCATCGCGAAGGGCCTGGAATACGACCACGTGATCGTCGTCGAGCCGGCCGAGATCGTGGCCGCCGAACCGCGCGGCCTGCACCGCCTCTATGTGGTGCTGACTCGCGCCGTCTCACGGCTCGCGATCGTGCACACGAAACCCTTGCCCGCGGCGATCGCCTGAGCGATTCGGCGCGGCCGCCAACCGCGTCCGCGGCGTCACGGTCCGGTGGCGACGGTCAGTCGCCGGCACGCACGGGTACGACCAGCGGACCCTGCTCGCCATCGATGACCCGTACCCGCGCCTGGTAGTGCCGAGCGAGCAAATCCTGCGTCAGCACATCGCGCGGCCGGCCCGACGCGACCACGCGTCCGCCGGCCATCAGCACCATGCGCTGCGCATACTCGCCCGCGATTGACAGGTCGTGCATGGTGGCGATGACCGTGAGGCCGCCGTCGCGCCGCAGCTTGTCGACGAGTTCCAGGACGTCCTGCTGATGACCGATGTCCAGCGCGCTGGTCGGTTCGTCGAGCAGCAACAGGTTGGCGCCTTGGGCGAGCGCGCGTGCCAGGAAGACGCGTTGGCGTTCGCCGCCGGACAGCGATTCGAGACGGCGGCCGGCGAACCGTTCGAGGTCGAGGCGGGCAAGCACTTTGGCGACGGCGTCGCGGTCCGCCGCCGATTCGCCGGCGAGCGCCGGGATATAGGGGGTACGGCCGAGTAGCACGTAGTCGACGACGGCCATCCCAGGCGGTACGACCGGGTCCTGCGCGACGCTGGCCACCAGGCGCGCGCGGTCCCGTCGGCGCATGCGGCCCAGCGGCGTGCCGAACAGCTCGATGTCACCGGCGAACGGCAGCAGGCCGCCAAGGGTACGCAGCAAGGTGGACTTGCCTGCGCCGTTTGGCCCGATGATGGTGAGCCACTCGCCGGTCGCGACATCAAGGTCGATACCGGCGATGATCTGGTTGCCGTCCAGGATCACGCCGGCGCCGCGAACCGAGACGGCGTGCGGCCCGAGGCGATCGTTCTCGCGCGGCCGCATCACAGCCGCCGGGAGGTGCGCAGGATCACGATGAAGAACGGCGCGCCGAAGAACGCGGTCACCACACCGATCGGGATCTCGTCCGGCGCGGTGAGGGTTCGAGCACCGAGGTCCGCGAGTGCCAGGAACGCGGCTCCGAACATGGCCGACAGCGGCAGGATCACGCGGTAGCTCGATCCGGCCATCAGCCGCACGGTGTGCGGCACGATGATGCCCACGAAGCCGATCAGTCCGGAGACCGACACGGCGGCGGCGGTGCCGAGCGACGCGGCGATGACGAGGACCAGCCGGGTACGCCGGGGATGCGCACCGAGGCTCTCCGCTTCCGCGTCACCGACCGACATCACGTCCAACTGGCGGCGATACGCGAGCATCACCGCACCGGTCACCACCGTGAACGGCAGCACAAGCAGGACGTCGTGCCAGCCGGCGGTGGTGAGCCGTCCCATGATCCACGTGTAGACCTCGCGGATCGTCTCGACGTACCGCTGCTGAAGGTACGTCTGACCGGCGGTGAGGAACGCCGTCACGGCAACTCCGGCGAGCACCAGAACGGCCGGCGTGCGCGCACTGCCACCGGCCGCCCCGAGGGCGTACGTCAGCGTGACCGCCACGAGCGCGCCGGCGAACGCCGCGAACGGGACGTAGATCGGCGTACCCGAGCCGCCCGCACCGGGCAGCAGCTCGAAGGCGTGGCCACCGATGATCCCGAGTGTCGCGCCGAGTCCCGCACCTGCTGCGATGCCGAGCAGGTACGGATCGGCCAACGGGTTACGGAACACGCCCTGGTAGCAGCCGCCGGCCAGGGCGAGGATCGCGCCGACCAGCAGACCTAGGCATACCCGCGGCAGCCGAAGCTGCGTGACGATCGCCTGCTCGCTCGGGCTCAGTCCACTGTGCAGCGAGACGCCCGGGATCAGGTCGATCAGCTCGATGAACACGCCGCCGGGATTCAGCCCGACCGGCCCGAGGGCGAGGCCCGCGATCAGCGCGACGAGCACCGCGGCGACGCCGGCGGCGATCCAGCGCACCCGAAGGCGCGCCGGCTCGACGCCGGACACCCGCACGGCACGAACATCCCCGCCGCGCGTTCCTGCAGGCGCCTCGGCGCGCGTGGCCGAAGCGGCCTCACCATTGCTCAGCGGCGCCTCACCCATGGGCCGGTCTTCGATCACGGGGACGGTGCGGCATTCGACGCCGTGACGATCGTCGCCAGCAGCGCAGGCACGCGCGAGCCCCATTGCGACGCGACATCGTCCGGGATCGTCACGACCTGATGCGTCTGCACTGCGCCGATCGTGGACCAGCCCGGCCGTGCCGCGACGGTCGCCTGCGACTGCTGGCAGCACGTCGTGTCGGCGAGGAAGATCACGTCCGGATCGGACTTGATGATGACCTCGGCGGACAGCTGTGGGTACGCGTTGTCCGCGTTCCCGGCGTCGGCGATGTTCGTCATGTGCGCCATCGCGAAAAGCGAGCCGATGAACGACTTCGACGTCACCGAGTAGTAGGTCTGGTCGAGCTCGTAGTAGAACGTCAGCGGCTTCGTACGCGGCTTGAGCTTCGCCAGATCGTCGCTGATCGCCTTCTTCTCGGTAGCGACCGCGCTGCCCGCCGCCGTTGGATGACCGGTCAGCGAGCCGAGCGCGAGCAACTGGTGGTAGGAGTCGTCGATCGTCGTCGCGGCCGGCGCCACGTAGACCGGAATGTTGAGCTTGACGAGCGCGTCTTTGATCTTGTTGATGTCGTCGGACAGCACGACGAGATCGGGGTTCTTGGCCGCGATCGTCTCGGCGTTGGGCTGGAACGCGTCGATGTCCGCCGGTGGCGTCACCGACGGCGGGTTCGCGCCGAAATAGTCCGAGTTTTTGTCGACGTCGATGACCTGGCTGCCGGCCCCGATGGTGAAGAGCATGTCCGTCGCGGTCGGCGACATCGAGATGATGCGCGTCGGCTTCTTCGTCAGCGTCGTACCGTCCACAGTGATCGGGTATGCCGCGGACTCGGTCGAGGCCGACGCCGGTGTCGGGGTCGTCGAGCCGGTCGATCCGCAGCCGGCTAGCGCAAGTGCGGCGACGGCGAGCGTGGCGAGGGCAGCGACTGGTGTGCGTCTGTTCACGGGATCCTCCTGTCGGTCGAGGCGTCCAGGTGCTTCGCCGACCGGGAGGATCTCCCCGCCTGCGAGGCGCCCCTCCTCGAGAGCGCATGTCGCGACCGCGCGCAGGCGACCTGGCTTATCCCCCGCGCAGGTGCGGGGGCATCACAGTTGCGGGACAGCGCCGGATTCACACCGGCTTCGCTGCGTAGCGATCAACGAGACTCTAGCTCACCGCGCAACGCCGACGATCCGTGGCGCGGTCGACATCACTCGTCAGGAACTGGTCGCGAGGAACGCTTGTCGTCGACGCGCACCGCGCGATCGTCGTCGTCGCCGGCCAGCGCGGCACGCAGCCGCTCCTTGTCCGAGCGCCGCTTGGTCATCGAGGTCTCCAGCGTCGCGGCCATCTCGTTGCGCCAGCGGGCGAGCAAGAACCATGACGCGACCGCCGACAACACGGCGGCGATCATCAGTCGGACCAGCAATGCGGCGTCGCGCGACATCGGCATCGGCACGGCGAGCAGTACGACGAAGATGATCACGAATAGACCGATGCGACCCATCGTGAACTTGGTCGCCGGAGGAATCCTCACGCCGTCACCTCTCCGAGATCCGGTCGGACAACGCTCTGATGCCGAAGAACCAGACCATCGCGTAAATCAGGCATGCCACAAGCGCACCGAGCGCACCCTGCCACAGCGGCGCGAGTACGCCGACCAAGGAGGCGACGAGTACGCCGCCGAGCGCGCCCAGCGCCGCGGAGACCAGCGCGACGCCGGCCCGCGCCGGACCGATCCGCCACGCTCTGAAGTCCTCGATGAACATCCACACCGCGAGGATCGCGGCCGGCCAACCCGGCAGGTGACCGAAGGCGCCACGACCGGCCGCCGCGCCGATGCCGTCCACGATGATCAGCAGCACCGTACCCAGTGCGACAAGCAGGACAACGGCGCCGGCCATCTCGGACGCTGATGCGACGCGACCGTGCGCGTCCCGGGGCGGGAATTGCTGCGCGGCCGACTGTCCACGGCGGACCTCACGGTCACCACGCGGTCCGCCGGACGTCTCAGGTCCGTCGCCAGTGGACTTCGTGCCGCGCCGTGCCATCGTCATGCCTCAGGCCCAGACCTGCTGCGGTTCGGCCCGCCGCTCGGCGATCGACGTCGGGACGTCGTACTCGTGGACGATGTCGTAGCGGGTGTTTCGTTCGACCGGTTGGAAGCCCGCGTCCCAAATGAGGTTCAGCAGGTCCGTACGGTGCATCGTGTGCGGCGTGCCGTACGCGTCGGCATCGTGCGTGATCTTGTACTCCACCACGGAGCCGTCGAGGTCGTCGACACCGAACGACAGCGACATTTGGGCAACCGACAGGCCGTGCATGACCCAGAAGCACTTCACGTGCGGAAAGTTGTCGAGCATCAATCGCGACACCGCAAACGTCTTGAGTGACTCGGCGGGGCTCGCCATCGTGGTACCGGCCTGCAGACGGTTGCGGATCACGCCGTCCGCCGAGTCCACGAAGTCGTGCTGGTAGCGCAGCGGGATGAAGACCTGGAAGCCACCCGTCTCGTCCTGCAGCCCACGCAGTCGCATCACGTGATCGACGCGATGGCGCGGCTCCTCGATGTGGCCGTAGAGCATGGTCGCCGGCGTCTTGAGCCCCTTCGAGTGCGCCAGCCGGTGAATGCGCGACCAGTCTTCCCAGTGCGTGTTGTGGTCGACGATGTGCTGCCGGATCTCCCAGTCGAAGATCTCCGCGCCGCCGCCGGTGAGCGACTCGAGGCCGGCGTCGATCAGTTCGTCCAGGATGTCGCTCGCTTCCAGGCCGCTGATCCGTTCGAACCAGTGCACCTCGGTCGCGGTGAACGCCTTCAGGTGTACGCCGGGCAGCGCCGCCTTCAACTCCCGAAGCACCCGCGGGTAATACTTCCACGGCAGCGTGGGGTGCAGCCCGTTGACGATGTGCAGTTCGGTGAGCTGCTCGCCTTCCATCTCCTTGGCCTTGCTCACCGCCTCCTCCACCCGCATCGTGTAGGCGGCCTTTTCGCCGGGCTTGCGCTGGAACGAGCAATAGGCGCAGCTGGCCGAACACACGTTGGTGAGGTTCAGGTGCCGGTTGACGTTGAACATCACGCGGTCACCGTTGAGCTCGCGGCGGCGGTGGTGCGCCAGCCGGCCGAGCCATGACAGATCGTCGCTGGCGTAGAGCGCCTCGCCGTCCGCGCGGGTCAGCCGTACGCCCTCGTAGACCTTCGCCTCCAGATCGCGCTTGAGTCCCGCGTCCACGCCCGTCGTGCTCCTTCGCCGTCGTCGCCCGTACCGCCCGCGTGCTGTACCGAGGGTACGACCCGTGCGAACGGTGCCCGAGGCCGGCCGCGTTTCGTACCTGCGACGTGTCGGCTCCGGCCGCGCCGCGGTCCATCTGCGCCGCCGTTCGTCACCGGCCGGAACCCTACTTCTTGCCGCATGTTCAATTCGTTGTCTGGCGTAGTAGTGACAGTCGTGACAGATGTGCGGTAGGAAACTTGTGGGGGTCAATTCGACGGACGGGGCGGACGAGTCATGAGTTGGCGTCGACGACGGCTAGCCGACGACGCTGCTCGGCATGAGCGCGACCACGGGCAACCACGCCGGCTGTCGGCCAACCGCCCACTGACGATCGGCATTGCGTGTACGGCGCTGTGCGTGCTCGTGGCACGTCCGGCCTATGCGGCGCCCGCCCCAATGACCTTGACGTCCATCGCGGTCTCATCCGGATCCGGCTCGGTGTCGTCCGGCGCCGATCCGTCCGGCGGATCCTCGACGCTCCACCTGCCGTTCGCGCCGTTCCCGCCCTCGCTGGGCCCGCTCGCCGCGTCGATCTTCGCGCGCGAGGCACAGGTCGAAGGGCTGAGCCAGCAGATCGATGCGCTCGGGGCGCAGATCGCCACGAAGACGGCGTTGACGAACCTGGCGTACGCGACGTGGCAGTCTGCTGTCGCGCTGTCCAACGACGCTGCGGAGCAAGCCGCCGACGCGGCCGCCGAGGAATACGAGCAGAGCGCCGAGCTTGGACCGTTCGCCGCGTATAAGGACGAGATCCAACAACTCAACCTGCTCGCGCCCGGACTGCTTCCGGCGCCACCAAACGCGGAGCCGGAAGGCGTCGACCTCGTCCAGGCCCGGCAGAACGAGCAGGCGGCCTACACGGCTTATACGACGGCGCTCACCGACCAGGAGAATCTGCAAACGCAGCAGGCGTCGTTGCAGATCACGTTCGCATCCGAGAACGCCGACCTCACGAGGCTGAAGACGCAGAACGCTGCGGCGCTGGCGCTGGCCACCGCCGAACAGGAGCGGATCGACTCGAACCTCGGCGCCAACTTGCCGATCAGCACGAATGTCAACGGCGAGTCGGCAAACCCGAAGGCGTTGCAGGCGCTGGCGTACGCAGAGGCACAAATCGGCAAGCCGTACGTGTTCGGGGCGGAGGGTCCGAACTCCTTCGACTGCTCTGGGCTGGTCTGGGCGGCGTACCGGTCGGCCGGCGTCACGCTGCCCCGGATCGCACGCGACCAGGAGCACGCGACCACCCCGGTCAGCGTCAGTGACCTGCTGCCCGGCGACCTCCTGTTCTTCTCGACGACGAGCAACACCGACTGGCGCCAGATCACGCACGTCGGCATGTACGTCGGCAACGGCAAGATGATCGAAGCTCCGATGACCGGACAGAACGTGAAGATCGCACCGGTGTGGTGGTCGGCGTTCTTCGGTGCCACGCGGGTGGTGCCCGCGGTTCCGGCGCCGTCTCCGTCTCCGTCTCCGTCTCCGTCGCCATCGCCGAGCCCGTCGCCGTCACCCAGCCCGTCGCCGTCGCCGTCGCCGTCACCCAGCCCGTCGCCGTCGCCGAGCCCATCGCCGTCCGAGTCGCCCAGTCCGTCACCGACCGACAGCACGCCGCCACCCGACACGCCGGCACCGCCGCCGGACTCGTCAGCGCCGCCGGACACCCCGTCGCCGAGCCCGTCGCCGTCGGCCACCGCAGCCACGACGTCGGACGCGCCGTCGCCCACCCCCACCGGAACATCGTCCTCGTGACCGGCCGCGGCATTCCGCGCCGACCTGGTGCGATGTAACCTCGGCTACCCCGTTGCCGCAGTATGTGGCACCTTTGATGGGGCAGGTACGCAGCCGTCGCCGGACGCTCGGCGTCGCCAGGGGGGCTCGCCATGAACGACCGCGCAGTCGACGCGGAGACCGGGCGGACGCACGACAGTGCATCCGGCGAGTCGCCGAGCGTTGACGTGCGGTCGCGCTCCGCGCCGGGCGATCAGCCGCGCGATCCGGCTACCAGACCGTCGTCCCGGCACGACTACTGGTCGGCGGGTAGGGATTCCGAGCCCACGTACGGCGACTGGCAAGCGAACGCATCCGAATACCGCGACGACTGGGCCGACCCGACGACCGGTGGCTCGGTCGAGTTCGAACTCGGCGGCCTGTCGTTTGCGACCAGCGGGCCGGGCGCGGCGTCACATGACGAGCCGCCGCCGGTGAGCACGGACGAAAAGCTGCTCAGGCGGGTACGAGCGGTGGCGCGGGTACGCACGCCGTCGGCGTCCGGAGCATCGGACGAACCACCGGAACCGGCCCGACCACCCGAGCCACCGACGCCACCGACGCCACCGGAGCCGCCGACGCCACCGACGCCACCGCGACCGGCCGAACCACCGCGACCGGCCGAGCCACCGACGCCACCCGCACCGATCGAACCCGAACCCGGGCCACCGCCGCCACCGCCCTCGCGCCCAGCACCGGAACGGCGGCCCGCGCCAGAACCGCGTCCGGTGCCCGAGCCCGAGCCGTTCCCGGCGCCGACACCATTCCCGGACCCAACGCCGGGGCCGGTTCCCGCGCCGCAGCCACCCGAACCCGAGCCAGTTCCGCGACCGCCCGGACCGGCGCCGACGCCACCGGAACCGTCACCCATCCCGACGCCACCGGAGCCGACACCGGTGCCGCGCCCACCCGAGCCCTCGCCCATCCCGGCGCCACCGGAGCCGCCACCGTCGCCGGGACCGATGCCACCCGGACCGCCCGCACCGTCGCCGCTGCCGCCGATTCCGTCGATGTACGGCGGTGCTGCCTCTCGCGTCACCAATGTGGAGGAAGACCTCGATCGCCCGATGCCGGTGGTCGAGGCGATCGGGCTCGATCCGAATCGTCCGGCTCCGTTCCGACTGCCGACGCTCGCGAACCGTGGCGACGTCGCCGCTCGCCTCGCGGCCCTCAACGCGATGGAGCCGGACGAGGATGACGAGGTCGCCTTGCGTCACGTCGGAGTAGCAGGCGATGCCTCGGATGACTTCGACCCGGCACCAACGTTGGCGTTCGGCACCGATCAGACATCAACGGCCGCCACGACGAGGGCGCCCGGTCCGGCGTTCCACGGTACGGATACGCGCGCAGCCGGTCCGGTGGCCATCGGGCGCGCAACGGTCACGCCGCGGACCGACATAGCGCCGCGGACCGACATAGCGCCGCGGGCCCACATAGAGCGGCCGGTGCCCGACACAGAACCGGTGACCGTACGGGCGGCTGCCGCCGTACCCCCGCATGCCCGCCTGTCGTCCGCCGGTGGCCATGCCACGGTTGCGTACGGCGCCGACGATTGGCGCGGCACCATCAAGGGCTCGCCGCTTCGGGCGGAGGGTCGCGTGTATTCCACGGTCGGCGATCTGACCCCGGCAGCGACCCAGCCGGCGAGTGCCGATCCGGACGGTGGCCCCGTTTCGGCCGGCGGGAGTTTGCCCGCCGCGCACGCCGCTCCGACGCCCGCCGCTTCGATGCCCGCCGCTTCGACGCCCGCCGCGCCGACGCCCGCCGCGCCGACGCCCGCCGCGCCCGCCGATGAGCCGGCACCCCTGTCGCGCGCCGATCGCGTTGCCCGCATCGCGGTCGTGCTTGGCATCGTCGCGGTCTTCGTGGTGCTGTTCCTGTTAGGGCCGAAGATCAACCAGTGGCTGAGCAACCTGTAGCAGTTGTCCGCCCGGCTGCGACTTAGCGGACGGCGTGCGCGATCCTGCGTACCGCCTCGTCTATTAGCTCGGGATGGGCGGCGAAGTTCAGACGAACGAAGCCGTTGCCCGCGGCGCCGAAAGCCGGACCCGAATTGAGCGCGAGCCGGCCACGGTCGAGGATCGTGCGCGCCGGGTCGTCGCCAAGACCGAGCGCCCGACAGTCGAGCCATGCGAGATAGGTGGCCGCCGGCGGCAGGTAGGCGATCTCCGGCACGTCCTCGGCGAGGCGTGCGGCGAGCCGCATGCGATTGTGGTCGAGCCCGGCCATGAGGCCCTCCAACCACATCAACCCTTCGGTGAACGCGACCTCGCCGGCGAGCACGCCGAACAGGCTGGCGGAGACCTCAAGGTCCTCGGGCAGCGCGGCAAGTGCGTCGACCGCGCCCGGGCCGGGAATCGCCAGCGCCGCCTTCAAGCCGGCCAGATTCCACGCCTTCGACGCCGAGGCGAACGCCACCGATGCCTGCGCCGCCGGCGCGTCCAGGCTCTGGAACGGCACATGCGTGGCACCCGGGTAGGTGAGCGGGCCGTGTACCTCGTCGGCGAGCACGCGGACCCCGTACTGATCCGCGAGCGCCGCGACCGTGTCCAGCGCCTCTCGCGCAAACATCGCGCCCGTTGGGTTGTGCGGGTTGCACAGCAGGTAGGCCCGGGCGCCCGCGTCGAAGGCCCGAGCCAGGCCGTCGAGGTCCGGCACATAACCGACGTCCGTGCGCACCATCGGGTTTTCCACCACGGTGAGCTGCGCCGCGCGGAGCTTGACGAAGAACGGCGGGTACGCCGGGGTGTCCACGACGATCGCGTCGCCCGGCTCGGTCACCACCCGCGCCACCTCGTAGATGCCGATGTTCACGTCCGGTACGACACGCATCGTCGACGGGTCGGGTGCCCAGCCGAACCGCCGTTCGGCGAAGCTCGCGTAGGCCGCCGCGAGCCGGCCCGCGACCGCGTAGCCCGTGTCGCCGAGCGCGATGGACTCGGCGAGCGCGGTCGCGATCGCCGGTGCGAGCGGGGTATCCATCTCCGCCACCCACATCGGCAACACGTCTGCGCGAAACGTCCGCCATTTCATGCTGCGGCGGGCACGAAGCTGCTCGAGGCTCAGCTCGGTAAGGGGATTCACGCGACCATCTTCGCGTCACCGGGCCCGCGCCGAAACCGTGCAGCCGGGCAGTAGGTGTGCCGCGGGTCACGACTGACCTGATATCGGCCGAACGTCGCATACACTTGCCACGCTTAATTCACCGACGCGTACGTCATCGGACGGCTTCTCGAGTCCCAGACGGTGAGCGCGTTCGGGCGTTCTGCGGCAGTGGCCATCACCTCCACGTCGACGGCGTTTACGCCGCCGCCTGGCCACGCGGGCACGAGACGCCCCCACCGCTGGAAGGCCCAACGAAACATGACGCACGCCCGCGCCCGCCATCACATCGCGGACGGTCGGTCACTCCCGTCCCGATCCCGCGCGACCAAGCCACGACGACGCCCCGAGTCGACCAAACGATTTGCCGAGCGCCGCGGGCACCCTGACCCGACGCCGGCTCGGCACGCCGGACCCTCGGGTACGTTCGCCGACCTCGGCCTGCCGCCGGGGCTCGTCACGACGCTCGGCCGCGATGGCATCACGGTGCCATTTGCCATCCAGACCGCCACGATTCCGGATGCCATCGCCGGCCGTGACGTGCTCGGTCGAGCCCGTACGGGCTCCGGCAAGACACTCGCGTTCGGGCTCGCGGCCATCGTCCGGCTCATGGCGCTCGGCAAGGC
>DASTMZ010000021.1:0-23893 GCA_035713725.1 Micromonosporaceae bacterium | reverse complement strand
GGGCGTCGGCAGCTGGCGGTGTCCCGGACACGCAAACCAACCGACTCCAGCTCGCGCGGATCCTCGCACGACCACTGCCATTCAGCGATGTGCTTCTTGGCCGCCATCCGGTGTTGTTGTCGCATCATGGCCGCTGGGTACGTGTCGATTGCCAACTGAGCTCCTGGGAACCGTTCGACGATCTGCCGCAGCGCACGGTGCACCTCGTCATACCTCAGGTACACGAGCACGCCCTCGGACACGAGAAAGTACGGCGGCCCCGGCGCACCGACCGCGTCCATCCAGCCGGTATCAAGCACCGACGCGGCGACCGTACGACGTCGGTCGGTGTCCTCGAAGAACCGGCGCCGCACCGCGACGGTATCCGGCAGATCGACGTCGAACCAGCGAACGGTGCCGTTGTCCACCCGCTCGAAGCGCGAGTTCAGGCCGCTCCCTAGCTCGACCACCGTGCCGTCGGGATGCGCCTGCAGAAACTGCCGGACCCAGTAGTCGTAGATCGCGGTGCGGGCCACGGTAAATACGGATCCACTGCCGCCGAACTGGGTCTCGTCGGGTCGCAGCGCATTGACGATCTCGACCGCCTTCGGATCATCGAGCAGCCGGCCGCCTGACCTGGTGTATTTCGCGCGGTCCAGCAACGGGATGTAGAGCGTCTGTTGGACGTCGCCAAGTTCCGGTTGATCCGCCATGTCATCCAGTATTGCCAATCCCGACAGCCGGTACACATCGGCGATAATCCGTCCTTGTACGCCTCGATGCTCCCCGAGTACGGTGTCCGCGTGTCCGGGTCGACAGATCGAACCGAGGCGCTGGATGGGTCGACGAACGGCGCAACCAGCATGAGCCCGGTGATCCGCGCGGTGGTGGTCGCCGCGGTGATCCTGGTCATCGGCACCACGGTCGCGGTGTGGCAGGCGTCGAAGCCGCGGCCGGAGCGCAATTCCGGCGCCGCAGTCCAGTCGGCGCTCCAGTTGCCGTCGCCCGACCCCGATTCGGCGTACGCGACATCGACCGCGTCCCCGACACCGTCGAGCGCTCGGTCTGCCGCACCCACGGCGACGTCCCCTGCTCCCAAGGCCTCGGCAGCACCCGCCGGCAGACGATGCTCGAAGCCGGTGTTCGTCACGTCGGACCACAACGGCGGGTGGAGCACCGCCGGCTACTACGTCCACAACAACATGTGGAACGACAGCGTGCCGCTCGGGCCGGAGACGCTCTACGCCTGTGCGTTCAACAACTGGTACGTGGTGTCCAACCAGACCGACAACGCCGGCGCGGTCAAGACGTACCCGAACGTCCACAAGGACTACGCCGGCGTACGGATCAGCTCGCTGACCAGTCTGTCGAGCTCGTTCGCCGCGACCAGCCCGCACAAGGGGATCTATGACGTCGCCTACGACATCTGGACCAACGGCGTCGCCACCAGCGGGTCCACCGAAATCATGATCTGGACCGACAACTTCCACCAGACGCCCGCGGGCGACCGGATCCGCAGCGTCACGTTCGGCGGTCGGACTTACAACGTCTGGAAGACCTCGGACAGCGGCTACATCGCCTTCGTACCGACCGCCACGGTCACCGCCGGCACACTGAACCTGCTCGACATGTTCAAGTGGACGATCGCCCAGGGTTGGCTCGCGGCCGACTCGACGCTGAACCAGATCTGCTACGGCGTCGAGATCGTGTCCACCGCTGGCACCAACCAGACGTTCACCTTCACGAACTTCTCGGTCACCAGCAAGTAGCGCTTGCCACCCTCACCGGAGCTCGACGTCGTATTCGTCGTGGCGACGGAAGAAGTTCAGCGGAGCATCGTCGGTCCGAGCCTCGTTGCGCCCACGTGGGGCTCGGTCGAGCCACTGGTACATGCCCCACAGGCCGTCCAAGCCGCGCGCGTACGCCGAATACGTGTGGTAGACGACGCCGTCCTCGAGCGCGAAGGCGCTCACTCCGGGCGCCTGCTGCGTGTACGTCGCCCAGTCCGTACCTGTGGTAGCCGCCCAATCGGCGAGTGCCCCCGTGGCACCGGCCTGCATCGCCGAACCCAGGTCGAATTCCTGGTAGTTGTATTCGGCGACTCCCGATTGCTTCTGCTGGTCGGTGTAGCCGGCGTGGAAGTCCGGGTTGAAGTCGTTGCCGTAGGACGATGCCCACGGGAAGCTCCAGCCCATCCGTTGCTTGTATGTGTGCAGCTTCGCAAGCGGCGCGCGCGACACCGCCCACAACATCACGTCATGGTTGGCCAGATGAACGGCGATTCCGTTGAAACCGTCCGCGATCGCGGAGCACGCCGGACATCCCGCCTCGTATTCCGGCCCGAACATGAAGTGGTAGACGAGCAGCTGCGACCTGCCGCGGAACAGATCGCCGAGTGACGCGGGCCCGTCGTCGGTGTCGAATCGGTAGTCCTTGTCAACGCGTACCCATGGCAGCTCTTGCCGCCAGCGCGCAAGTTCGTCGCTGCGCCGGGTCAGCGCCTTCTCGGCCTCGAGCAGCTCCAGCCGGGCGGCGAGCCACTCCTCGCGAGTTCCGGTCCGGTGACTAGTCATGGTGCCTCCATCGGTGGGATTAGTTACGTCGGTGGCACGAGCCCCGGAAGCGAGCCGGGAGCGATGGCGATGAAGATGCCGAGTCCGACGATCGCGAGCGCGATCGGCACGTCTACGGCGGCCTTCGCCGGTACGAGCTTCTGGCCGACGACCACGACAGCGATCACCGACATCCAGACGACGTTCATGACGCCCAGCGCGACCAACATGAGCATCAGCCCGAAGCTGGAACCGACGCAGCAACATCCGAACTCGAGTCCGGAGCGGTCAAACTCGTTGCAGCGCCTGCGGAAGTAGCGCTTGAGCGGCGTGAGTTCGTAGATGCCGGCCGCGAGCACCACAGCGGCCGCGGCGGCCGACCCATGTGGCCGATACACCGCATACACCGCGACGCCCACCGCGGCCCACACCACAAGGTACGAGCCGACGAACGACGCTACGGCCACTCCGCCACGATCCGCTTGCACGCGCCGGACAACCGCTGGGATTGTGCCCGGGAGCATCATCGCCGCCATCATCGCGAGCCACAGCACCGCGAACGACGCGAACGAACCGAGCTCGGTCGCAACACCCATGTCCATGCCGCTCATCCGCCACACGGCAAACGCCCAACAACCGGCGGCTAGCCCGACCGTGGCGGTGATCGCGACGGCGGTGCTCCGCCTAGCGCGCTCGGCCGTGAACGCGGCCATCGCGGCGGCGCCCTCGATACGCGTCGCACCGTGGTTGCCGGCCAGCTCGGTGGTGAGTCGGTGATCACTCATTTCGCTCCTCAGACTTCCGAGGTCGAGTTGTGGTGTTGCGGCGTACGGATCGGTCGAGGTGCTCCGCCAACGACTCGAGCGGACGGTCCCAGTCACGGGCGAGCGCCGCCAGGAACTGTTGCGCCACCTGCATCGGGGCGGACCGCAACCGGTAGCGCACCCGACGCCATTCACCCCGTTCGGGCGTTACCAGACCCGCCTGTGCCAACAGGCCGAGGTGTTTGGCGATGGCCTGGCGGCTGACCGGCAGACGATCGGCCAGATCGGTCGCGGTGGCCGGTCCTCCGGAGGCCAGGGCGGCGAGGATCGCGCGGCGGGTCGGATCGGCCAGAGCCGCGAACACCTGTTCGGCGACAGCCTCTATATCAGGAGGCATCGAGGTAGCTGACCAGTTCGCCCAGCTCGCTCGCCCAGCCCTCGACGTTGCCGTCGTACGCCTTGCGGTATGCGTCCTCGGGCAGCTGCGCGAATCCCGTCTCGACGACCGTCAGCCGGGTGCCGGAATCGATTGGTTCGAGTGTGAACTCCACATATGTGCGGCGTGGGTCATCGTCAGGCAGTCCGTAGATGTGCCACGTGAACCCGAACACCGTCGGCTCTTCCACCCGTTCTACCCGCATGGCGACGTCGTGCCCACTTGCAAATCGCATGCTGGCCGAGCCGCCCGGACGCAGGTCGATCGTCGCCGCGTCGCCGAACCACGCGGCCAGGCCCTCGGCCGTGGTCAGCGCCGCCCACACCGTTGCCGGCGCGTGAGCGACCTCCACGGTCCGTTCGATCCGATCGGGAAAACCCATGACGACCTCCACACTTCGCAACTAAACGATTGCTACAATATTGCAATCGTACGGTTGCGTCAAGGCGTGGCCGAAACTCCGTCGACGTGACATTGGCCGGATAATGTACGGATGCCGGTGGCGCACCTGAACGACGTTCGTCTCTACTACGAGCTGCATGGTGCGGCCGATGCCGAGCCGCTCGTGCTCATCTGTGGCCTCGGGCTCGACATCTCCGAAATCACGTCGATCGTCGACGCGCTGGCCACTGGCTATCGAGTGCTCGCATTCGACAACCGTGGTGCCGGCCGGTCGGACAAGCCCAACGTGCCGTACACGATCGACATGATGGCCGCCGATACCGCTGGAGTGATGCGAGCCGCCGGCGTGCCGCGTGCGACGGTGCTAGGCATGTCGCTGGGCGGTCGGATCGCGCTTGCCCTGGCACTGGCCGAGCCGACGATGGTCAGCCAGCTCATCCTGGTGTCGACCGGCCCACGTGTGCGGCATTCGTGGCGGCGTCGGCTCATCGGGCTCGCCGCCAGGTTGCCGGTCGGTCGAAGTGCCCACCCACAGCCGAGCTACGCGTTCCGCCGGCAACACGCCGCGTCGGACACCTACGACGCGACTGATCGGTTGGGTGAGATCACGGTGCCGGCGCTGATCCTGCACGGCCGGAACGACAAGACGGCACCATTGGCGATCGCCGAAGACATGGCTTCGCGCCTGCCGAACGCCACTCTGCGTACGTTTCCCGGCGGACACATCTTCATGTTCCTTGGTCAACGGCAACCGTTCATCGACGCCGTGATCGGTGCTCGTCAGTCCAGCGGATCAGGGATCACGTCAGATCCGCCGCCGGCTGCCACAACTCGAACCGATTGCCCTCCGGATCGGTAGCCCAGCCGAATCGTCCGTACGGTGCGTCCTGTATCTCGCCCGACACCGTCGCGCCGCTGCTCCGAAGCTGCGCCAACATCGCGTCGAGATCGCGTACCCGGAAATTGACCATCGCCTGCTGGTCGGGCCGCCCGAAGTAGTCGGTGTCCTGATCGAAGGGTGCCAGCACGGTCGGTCCGGCCTCCTGCATCCACCACTCGTCGGTCGACGGGTAGACGGAGATGCCCAGATTCGTTTCGTACCAACGAGATAGTGCCTGCGGGTCTTTCGACCGGAAGAAGAAGCCGCCAATGCCGAGGACTCGCTCCATCGCGCGAGACTATCCGCTCCATGGCGGTCGCGATACGTCCACCAATTGGCGTACCCCGGCGCACCGATGCCAATCACGTCCCGACCCGCACCACCAGGTAACCCGTACCCGTGGTTCGCTTCGCGTTGATCGTCCAACAGCCCGCCGTGGGAAAGTCCCAACCGGTGCCCCACTCGTCGCCGGGCCGATTCCAGCTGCTGCCGGTGTGCGATTCGGGACCCCACGTCGGCGTGAGGACCTGGCCGCCTGGTCCGGTCGCGCTGATCGAGAGGCCTCCGCTGCCAGTCATCCGCCACACCACCTTGGCCTGCTGACCGACGGTCACTTCGTCGGTAAAGAACAGCGCCCACAGGGTCGCGCCATCGCCGACACCTTGCCGCTCCGGAAAACCACCGCTATTGCTGCCGCCGCCGAGATTAGCGGTGCCCGGGCACGGACCGTGTGTGACACCGGCGGCCGGACTGGTTGCCACCGCGGGCGGCGACGATACCAACGCCGACGACGCCGACGGCGTGCCGGATGATGACTGCGGCGGTGCCTGAGAACTCGGGTGGGACGTCGCGCTGCACGCGGCGATCGTCAGCACCGACACCAATGTGAGCCACCATCGCCATTTCGCCGGCCGCGCGCGAACATCCCCCATAGACAAACGTTAACTGGGCGTACGCCGAGTCGTCCGCCCCGGAATACATGGCGCCGGCAGGTTGGCATGAACCGTCCAGTTCGGCGACTGCCCTCCGTCGACACGAGCGATCCGGGTCTTGTGCGGCGATGATCGGTCCGGCAGCATTCGCACGTCACGCATCCCGGCCGAGGCAAGGAGTCCGATGTTCACCGTTCAGTACGAAGCCACTGAGGCAGAGGTGCGAGCGAACTACGAGATCAACAATTCGTCGCCCCGCGCTCGCCGTACGCGGCTTGTGGAATGGGGTTGCGCGGCTGTTGTGATCATTGTCGGCGTCGGGCTGTTGGCCGCCGGCAGCCACGGCGTCGGCATTGCGATCGTCATTCTCGGCGTGCTCTTCGCCCTCATGCTGGCCGGCGTCCGAGCAGTGGCGAAGGCCGGCACCAAGCTGCAGTGCACCCCGACGACCGTGACCGTCGCCGACGACGGCATCACCATCACGACGCAGCGGGGCCAGCGCATGACGGCATGGCACGCGGTTCGGACAGGGACCGAGAATTACCTCGGGTGGTCACTGCTGGCGACGCCGCCGATCGGATTCCTGCCGCGGCGCGCGTTCACGCCGGATCAACAGGCCGAGCTAGCCGCGCTGATAGCCCGCCACGTCGGCGCCAACCTTCGATGGGCGGGTCCGGCGAGCGGAACCGACACTGGAACTCCCACCAACGAGCCCGACCCGGTGCCGTAGCGGCGTTGTTGGTCGCCGCTGACCACGCACGGATTGCGTCATGGCGGATTCGGCCGCGACGTTGCAAGCTGGTTGCAAGACCAAATTGGAGCGTGCGGATGGCGAACTTCACCCGCCTCGTGTTGGCGGTTGGTGCGACGCTGACGGTGAGCGCAGCGGGATGCACGGCGGATCGAATGGTGCCGCCACCACCCGCAACGTCGACGGCCGCGATTGCGCCGGGCGCTCCCGGCGCGGTCCGTACCTGCGACAACTCGGGCGGGCATTACGACTATCCGCTGTCGCCGGACGACGTGTCCGTCGGCGCACTTACCTATCTCGGCGCGAAGAAAATGGCCAGCAGCACCCCGAATGACTATTTTGGCGGCGGGCCACCGCCGGTCGATCCCAACGGCGTCTTCTTCAAGGTCGGGACGGTGGTCGCGCCGAACGCGACGGTGACGGTCGCGATCGCGCCATCGGCGCGTTCATGGGCGGCGCTGGAGGATTCGTCGGCCGCCGACGACAGGCAGTCCGCTATCAGGTACGAAGCGTGTAAAAGCGCGCGAACCGTGTGGCACGGCGGATTTGTCATTCGCAATGATCACGAGCGAGCGTGTCTCCCGCTGGACGTATATGTCGGCGACAGTGGCGTGGCGCGGCATTTGACGCTGTCGCTGTTCAACGGCGTGTGCTGACCCGGCGTAGTGAAGCCGTCGCGCAACCACCCGGCCGCCGGCAACTCCGCAAACGGGCCTCGCGGATGCCGCCGACCGATGGCCGCGTGTGCGCCGCGGCCCCGGTTGTGCCAGGGTGTTGGCCGTGGCGGGCGATTTGTTGGGCGGCCGGTACCGACTGCAACACGTACTCGGCCGCGGCGGCATGGCCGTCGTCTGGCAAGCCGACGACCAGCGGCTGGGGCGACCGGTCGCGGTCAAGGTGCTGGACCCGGCCGGTCTCGGCGATGCATCGGCGTTGGCGCAGTTTGACCGCGAAGCCCGCACGGTGGCGCAGCTCACCCACCCGAATGTGGTGACCGTGCACGATGTCGGCGTCGACGACGGCGTGCCATACCTGGTGATGGAATTGGTCGCCGGCCGCAGCCTGGCAGATCTACTGTCCACCGGGCCGCTATCGGTCGACGAGGCGGTGCGGATCACGCATCAGGTCTGCGCCGCGTTGACGGCCGCACACGCCGCCGGCGTGGTCCACCGCGACGTCAAACCGGCGAACATCCTGATCACCACGGCCGGTACGGTCAAAGTATGTGATTTCGGCATCGCCCATCCGCCGCACGGCGCGCGGGCGAGCCGGACAGCTGTCGCAACCGCGACCGGTACCAGCGAATACATGGCGCCGGAGCAGCTCGCGGGGCACCGGGTCGACCATCGCGCCGACCTGTACGCGTTGGGCTGCGTCGTGTACGCGATGCTCACCGGCCACCCACCGTTCCAGGGCGAAACGCCATATCAGGTCGGTTGGCAGCACCTCAATGACGAGCCGGCTTCGGTAGGCACGAAGCGGTCCGGCGTACCGGCGGATCTTGCTGGCCTGGTCGATCAGCTGCTCGCGAAGGACCCGGCCCAGCGACCGATCTCCGCCGCGCAGGTGTCTGCCCGGCTGCCGAACATGCCAGCTCAGCGCGCTCCGACCGGGCCCGGTACGACCGTCGCAGACGCGCGGGGACTGCCGATTCGTGGCAGTGCGGCAGTCATGCACCGGACGCAGACAATGCCTGTCCTGGATTACGCGGATGAACCTCCGGCCAGGCCCGGTCATGGAATTCGACTCAGCCCGGCGTGGTTCGCGGGACTCGCGGTCGTCGCGATTGCGGCCATCGTGATCGCCATTGTCGCGCTGACCAACCAGCAGCCGCGGGCCGAAGCGAATGGACCGGGCGGGACGCCATCGAGCGCGACGTCACCGGCGAGCTCGCCACCGAGCACGCCGGCCACTTCAGTGCCGTCGTTTGCCAGCGCGGACGAAGCGATCAACGCCATCGAAGACACGATGCAAACGCAGGTGGACGCGAATCTGCTTGATCGCGACGTCGCCAAAGACGTAAGCCACCAGCTCAACGACATCGGTCACCACCACGGAGGCGACGGCGACTCGGCCAGCAAGGTAGCCGACATCGCCGACACGCTACGGTCGGCGCGCGCCGACAACAAGATCCAGTCGACCGCGTACGCCACGTTGACGCAGATGCTGAACCAGCTCGCCGGACTGCTGTCGCAGGGCGACAACCACAACAATTAGCGCTGATCAGGCCGAAGCGTCAGCTTCGGGCGGGCTGCCCAGATCCGTAGCGACCGCGGCGCGCACAATCCGGCAGGTCGGGTTGTCAGGCCGGTCGGTGTCCGCCGTAGATGACCTCGTCGAGCTGTTTCCAGTACACGTCGATCGCTTCGAAACCGACCGAACGCAGATACTCCAACTGCGGTGCGAGCGGAATGATGTATCGCACGTGATTCTCGTAGCGAGCTCGCTCGTCGGCCGAGCGATGCTCGCGTCGGTGAGCCGAGTCCGGATCTTGTCGATCCTTCACGTGCTCCCAGATTGCCTCGATGACGGGATCCTCTGACCGCACCGGGTCGTAGTTCAGGTACCAGCCGCCCGGAGCCAGGCGGTCGAAGATCTCCGCGAACAAGCTGCGCTTCCGGTCGTCTGGAAGGTGGTGGACGCACATTGACGTCACGATCGCGTCGAGCGTGGACGGGATGCCGTCTGGCCAGTCGCCGGTCGACATATCGAATTCGACATAGCGGAAGCGCTGCGCGAACGGCTGCAGTTCGTGCTGGCCCTGGCCCATCATCTGCGGCGAGAAGTCCGCGAGAATGCCGTTGCTGCTGGGGTACGCCGCGAGGATGGCCCTCGAAGCCGCGCCGGTCCCGGCACCCAGATCCAGGAAGGTGAAAGCCTCGTGCTCACCGAACGGGAGTAGCTCCGCCATCAACTGACGCTGCGGAGCGCGCCGTTGTTCGTGCCGGGCAGCCTCGGCCGCCCAGTTCTGCACGATCTGCTCTGACTTCCAAATCGCCGCGTTCGTATCGGGCTCGGGCATGACGTGAAGACTAACGCCTGGGACCGGGATGACTGTCGATCGGAGACGTAGGCATGCCGCTGAGGAATCCGCATTGGCACCGCAATCCGTCGGATCCGCCGACGTCGTACGCGCATACTTCGACGCGATCAATGCGCGCGACTACCAGCGAGCGTGGGATCTCAGTGGCAAGAACCTTGGCGGCTCGTACGAATCTTTCGTGGCGGCCTTCGCCGACACAACCAGCGACACGGTCTCTGTTACGTCCACACGTAGCAACGTGGTCTCGGTGACCCTGGACGCGGACCAGAGCGACGGAACCACTCGCCACCATGTCGGGACGTACACCGTCAACGGTGGCGTCATCACTGCGGCACACGTTGTCCGACGATGAGTCCGCCGCCGCACTGCCAGCGGTTACCGGCTCGGCGACGAGAGGAACGCCCACACACCGGTCAAGTCAAGAAGCTTTCGCACGAGATCGGTTGCGCCGACGACTTCGTACGAGATGCCTCGCTGATCGGCCAGGCGGCGGCCGCGGATTAGAGCGCTGATGCCCACCGAGTCAGTGAACGTAAGTTCAGCGAGGTTGACGACAATGTGTGTGACGTCCTCGGCCGCCACCGCGTCGAGCGCGGTGTCCAACTGCCCGACCGTCATCAGGTCGAGCTCGCCGGCCAAGGCGACGGTGGCGTGTCGATTCTCGGACCGGGTAGAGATTGAGAATGCCATCGTTGGCTCCTGTCCTCCGTCGCCGCGTCGCACCGCATCCGGGTCCAGCTCGGGATGAACCGCGCGAACTTACCGTAGTACGGATCGACGCGGGGTGGTGACGAATGACCGTTGGCTGCGTCCGCCGGCCAACGCTGGGCGCTGTCACGTGCCACGCGATCCGGCTGGGATGCGATCGGCGTCACGATGACTCGACTCGACGGACGGCGAGCACGGCGACGTCGTCCGTGGCCACCTCGTTGTGAAGGAACGACGCAATCGTGCGCGCACACATCTCCTCTGCCGGACCCGCCTGCAACGCGATAGCGAGCCGCTCGAGTCCGTCGGCGATCGGCCGGTCTCGGCGCTCGATGAGCCCATCGGTGTAGAAGAACAGGCCTCGTCCGGGTGCGAGCGCGACGACGGTGTTCCGGCGGGGTGCATCGGGAGCCGCGCCGACGGGTAGGTCGGCCGTGATGTCGACGAGCGCGGCCGGTCGGTCTGCTTCGACGATGACCGGCGGCAGATGCCCGGCGGCCGACATCGTGACGTTCGACAGGCTTGGCTCGATGACCGCGTAGAGCACCGTTGCCATGACACCGGGTTCGAACAATTGAATCTTGCGGTCGAGTTTGGCGAGAACGTTGGCAGGGTCGGTTGACTCGAGCGCGTAGGCGCGCAGGGCGCTACGGATGCGGCCCATCACGACCGCGGCACGAAGACCACTGCCGGCGACGTCGCCGATGGCGATGCCGACGTGACCAGACGGCAGCCTGAAGACGTCGTACCAGTCGCCGCCCACACCGACGGCCGCGCCGGGCACGTACCGGCACGCCATGTCGAGCCCGGGAATATCGGACGGCAGTGCCGGCAGCAGGCTCCGTTGGAGGGCGAGGGCGGTGGCACGGTCGAGTCGGGACAGCCGCGCCTGTGTCGCCGTGGCAGCGCGGTCGGCAGCGAGTTGCAGCAGATCGATGTCGTCGTCGGTGAATCGGCGCGGTGACCGGGTTCCCACGTGCAGCACGCCGATCACCCGGCCGTCCGAAATCATCGGTACGCCGAGGACTGACGCGACGTTTTCGACGAGGATCGGATTAACCACGTTGGTGGGGTCGACGTGTTCGATTGAGACCGGTGCGCCGCGCTCCGCGACCGTACCCGCGAATCCCAGTCCGATCGGCACCCGGACTCCCTGCCGCACCTCCTCTTCTAACCCCTTGGCAGCAGTGGCGACGAGTTGCCGACCGGATGAGTCGACAAGCAGGACCGTCGCGGTGTCGGCGGACAGCAGGTCTCGGATTCGATCGAGCAGTTCGTCGAGTAGATCCTCCAACTCAAGCCGGGACAGGGCTGCGTCGGTTACCGCTTTGAGACGGCGCAGCCGCTCATCGCTCTCTTTGCCCCGAGGGTCAACCATGCTGCTCGTGTCCTTAGCCGGCTCCAGTGCAGGTATTGCCCATTTTGCAGGTCGCGCCCATCTTGCCAGCGGCAAAGTCGACGCATGAGGCCCGTCGTCGTGTCCGTCACGCGCTACTAAGAATGAGTTGGCAATCGGTAGCAATCGCACCGAGCGCGTGGAGTCAATCACGTTCGCCGGCTCGATCGTACGAGTGTGTTACCTGGCCAGCCGCCCCACCAACCGCATCGAGCTGTCTGGACGCCCATTCCTCCCACTCCGAATCCACCGGTGGCGCATCATCCACCAGGGCACGCCAGCCGGCGGATGTAGTGCTGGACGTGTCCGGTGCGCTCACCGGATCCGGCCCCGTCGCCGGCATTGCCATGTGCGGCCTCCCCCGCGCCGCCCCACTGGCACGCGCAACTGTTGATCTAGATTCCCCGGTACGCGTACGGCAAACCTGCGACCTCAGCGGCGCATGGCCACCCGCACGAATGTCCGCTGCCGGCACCGGGTACCAATGCCAGATGGCCACTAGGACGCAACCCGAAACCGCACCGCCGTCGCATCGCCAAGCACCGCCTCGGCGCGAAGTGGGGCGCCGCTGACATGGCGGACGTCGGCCGTTTAGTGGGGTGGTTCGATGCAGCGCAACAGCGCCGGCCTTGGCTAGGTTATCCGTTGGCGGTGGCGCGCAAGTTCGGCGACGACTCCGGCAGCGACCTCGCCGGGCTGGTCGCGTACTACGGATTCGCCGCCATCTTTCCGCTGTTGCTGGTGTTGACCACGGTCCTCGGCTACGTGCTGAGCAGCGATCCCGCGCTCCAGGAGCGGCTATTGGGATCGGCCGTCGCCGACTTCCCGGTCGTGGGTGACCAGTTGCGCACGGCCGGCCTGCACGGACATTGGTACGTCATCGTCATCTCCGGACTGATCAGCGTGTGGGGTGCGCGCGGCATGGCGAACGCCTTGCAAAACGCCTTCAACACCGTGTGGGCGGTACCGTTTGCGGACCGTTCCGGATTTGGCGCCGCGATCGGTCGAAGCCTCGCGCTGATTGCCGTGTTGGGTATCGCCGTGATGTCGACCGGGCTGCTGTCCGGCATCGGCGGCGCGGCAAACGTGCTCGGTGTGGCGACCCGGGTCGGCGCGCTCGCCGCCTCGGCAGCCATCAATATCGCGGTGTTCATGCTGGGATTCCGACTCGCCACGGCGCGGCAGGTGCCACTGTCGGCAATGCTGCGATCGGCAATCGTCTCCGCGATCATCTGGCAGGCGCTGCTGGTGGCGGGTACGTTCCTGCTCGCCCATCAGGTCCGTCACGCACAAGAGTTGTACGGGACGTTCGGCGTGGTGTTAGGCCTGTTGGCTTGGCTCCACTTGCAGGCGCGGCTCATGTTGTACGCGGTCGAGGCCGACGTGGTCCGTGCCCGTCGCCTTTGGCCGCGCGGATTGCAGCCGCCGCTGACTCGAGCCGACATGCGGGCGTACCGCTCGTACGCGGCGACGGCGCGGCGTCGGCCGACCTCGGAGCAGCGGATTGACGTCGAGTTCACGGACGGGGTCACGGACGGGGTCACGGCCGACGCGGTTGGCGAGCAAGCCCGCGATCGATCGCCGGACTGAGTTCGGCCTATCGCCGAACTGAATTCTGCCGGTGGCTGCTCGGCGGGGTCCGAGCCAGACGCGCTCAGGCGTTCCGGACTTGGCGCCGGGCATGAGCGAGTGCGATCAGCTCGTCGATCGGGTCGAACCGCGAGCTCAGTCGAACGAGCATGCCATCGTGTGACCCTGACAGAACTAGTTCGTCGCACAGCTGCTGCGCGAGCCACAGACCGCGGCCCCGCTGCTCGGTCGGTGCCGGTTGAGCCACCGACGCACTGAACGATGCAGTGCCGCGATCGCGTACCTCGATGACGACGTTACGAACGGTCGTGGTGATCGTCACCGAAGCGGCGCCGCCGCCGTGGCGGATCGCGTTCGTGATGACCTCGTTCGCGGCGAGTGTCAAAGCCTCGGTCCGCATCGCGGGCAACCCAACCTGTAGCGCGTTCCTGCGCACCCACTGTCTGATGCGGGCGAGATCGGCCGCCGCCACATCGTGGATCGTTTCTTGCACAGGGCGGTTCCTTCCACCGGCGCGGGCAGATGCACACCTCACTACTCAGCTACCCCGCCGCGAGGAACCTAACCCTGTGCCGTACCCGGTGAGCGCGCTCGCTAGTCGGGAGGCGGCATCGGTTGTAGGCCAGCACGCGAATCCCACCAGCGCGGCTGGTCTCCGTAGTAGATGCGAACCGCCCAGTCTTCGGCGGTGTCGTGATAGAGGATGTCGAGACCGACAATCCAGATGCGCGGCACCCTTCCGGTGTCGTCCGGGTCCGACCAGGCGCGGTTGACCCGCGCCACCGCCTCGGCGTTCGCGATCCCGAAGCGGCGGACCATCTCGTTGACAACGCTGCGACAAAACGTCAACGCCTTGGCGTCGCCCGCGCATGGAAACTCGCCGTGCGATCGCAGCAGCGACGCGTCTACGTCGTAAACGATCTCGACTCCGCCCGCCGGCCCAATCGGCACTTCGCGCCGTCGGATCAACACGCACGCGGCCGCCTCGTCGAGGTCGTACTCGGCGAGGAACCGCCGAAGGTAATCCGCCGGCCCGACGGACACGAAGCTTGCGTCGTGGGTCACCGAGACATCATGCGTCAGATGGGCCAGGCCGGGTCACACCACAACTCCAGAACGCGTCCAGAAGTCGTGCGGGTCGCGGCCAGGCCGGAACCCGTGAGCCTCAACCATGGCGACCGCTTCGACGAACCCGTTTGCGAGCGCTGCGGGCTGGTGAGCGTCGCTGCCGAACGTGATCGCTTGCCCACCCTCGTCGTACCACCAGCGAACGATCTCAGCGTGCGGCGGTCGCACCGTATTGATCTCCAACGCTCGGCCGCTGTCCGCAAGCACCCGCAACGCATGGCGGAACTCGTCCTCGAAGGCGCTCGCATCAAACGGTCCGGCCTGAGCGGGCCAGTAACGTGCCGGGTAGTCGATGTGTGCGAGCACCGCGAAGACGTCACTTTGCTCGACGAGCGCGGCGACTTCGGCCAAATACAGCCGTACGACATCGGCCGCGGCGCAATGCTCGTAGAGAATGAACGGCTCGGTGTGCCCATCCCCGTCCGGGAGGCAATGCAACGAGCCGAGCACCCGATCAAACTGCCCGGCGCTAAGCAGCTTCGCGACGATGCCGGCATGCCAATGCGGCTCGCCGAGCTCAAGACCGCTGAGAATTCGAAGGCCGGGGAAACGTGCGCGGCACGCCTCGATCGCTTCGAGATAACCGGACGCGTCGAATGTCGGCGGGGTCACACGCCCGTCCGGCGTGGCCAAGGTGGCGAGAAGATCATGTTCGCCGACCGTCTCAAGCGGGACAGTCCAGACGGTGTGGTCGACATGCTCGGTGAATGCGATCGACGGCAGTCCGAGCTCCAATGCCCGCGCGCACGTACGTTCCATCGAACCCGCGACGGCATCCCACGACCACTCGCTGTGTACGTGGCCATCCGCTGGCAACGTCACCGACGCACGCGCTGTGGGATCGCCCGGCCCAACCTGCCGCACCTTTGCCACGGCCGCAATGTAACAACCGAGGATGCGGCGGGCCGATCGAGTTTGCCAGCAGGCTTTGACGGTGTTTCCCGTGTTGGTCGGATAATCCGACGTCCGTCTAGCGAATCTCGGCGAACTAAACGTGGGAGGCCGATCGCGATGCCGTTCAAGTATTTCGTTGGCTGTTTCCGGAAGTACGCGACGTTCAGTGGCCGAGCCACACGCTCCGAGCTGTGGTGGTACCTCCTTTTCTGGTTTGCACTTAGCCTCGTCGTCGGCAACTATGCCCGGATTACGGGGCATTTCATCGCGTACGACGTATTCCTGCTGGCGACGCTGCTCCCTACCGCATCGGTCGGCGCGCGTCGGCTGCACGACACCGGCCGGACCGGACATCTGATGTGGTGCGTGTTTATTCCGTTCGCCGGGATCATCATGCTCATCGCTCTTTGGGCCATGCCGAGTGCAGCGGGACCGAATGCCTACGGCGCGCCGGTCGAAGCAGTACCAAGTCCTGCGATGCCGCCAGCATGAGGTAGTTCGCCCGGACAACTGATTTCGTTGGGAAAGCGGATTTCGGTTGACAACTTGCATTCCGGCTGCGAAACGTCCGGAACTACTTCTACGGTGCCGCTATGACTAACAGCGAGATCGATTGGCTGCTCGACTCCGATCCGGCGATCCGTTGGCAGGTGCTGGCTGATCTCACCGATGCGACCGCGGACGAGGTCGCCGGCGAACGCGCGCGGGTGGCAACCGATGGCTGGGGCACCCACCTCCTGGCGCTCGAGGACGCCGACGGCATGTGGGACGGCGGCGCCGTGTTCCCGGCGTCATACAAAGGCGGCGAGCCAGGTCAGCCCTGGACGGCGACGATGCACACGCTGCAGAGCTTGCTCATCTTCGGGCTCGACCCGGGATCGGAGGCAGCCCGCCGCTCGATCGCACTCGTCGCCCAGAACGGGCGATGGGAGCACGCGGGACAACGGTTCTTCGACGGTGAGGTCGAGCCATGCATCAACGGCCGAACCATCGAGACCGGCGCCTACTTCGGCGTGGACGTCACGCCGATCGTGGAACGGGTGCTTGGCGAGCGGATGGCCGACGGCGGATGGAACTGCGAAGCCGAGAACGGGTCCGTACGCACCTCGTTCGACACGACGATCAACGTGCTGGACGGCCTGCTCGAGTTCGAGCGCGCTACCGGCGGGTCCGACGCGGTGCGCGGGGCGCGACGAAGCGGCGAGGAATACCTGCTCGAGCGCAGCCTGTTCCGGCGCAAGAGCAACGGCGAGGTCGTCGATCCGGCGTACCTGGAGTTCGCGTTCCCGTACTACTGGCACTATGACGTGCTGCGCGCGCTGGACTACTTCCGCCGATCGGACGCGAAGCCGGAGCCCCGGATGGCCGAGGCCGTCGAGGTCGTCCGGTCGAAGCGCCAGCCCGACGGCCGCTGGCTGCTCGACCGCGTCCATCCCGGACGCGTCCACTTCGCCCTCGATGGTGACGTGGGTGCACCGAGCCGGTGGAACACACTCCGGGCGCTTCGCGTGCTCGACTGGTGGGAACGCTAGCTTCGACGGGGGCGCATGACGCGTGACGGCCCGGTGAACCGTCACGCGTCATGCGGAAGAGTGGCGAACTGCTCACGTTATTGTCTGCGCATGTCGACACCGGCACGGGAGTGCTCACGGAGAGCCGCCGATTGGGCAGCCAACCACGCGTTGGTCGCAGCGGCCGTCGTCTTCGGTTCGGTGGCGAGCGGCCTGGACGACGAGTACTCCGACCTCGACCTGATCCTGGTCGGCGTGGACGGTGCGGGTGAGGATCTGTGGCAGCGGCGTCGTGAGATCGCACGGTCGGTGCTCGGCGATGACGTCGTCACCACGCAGCAGCCCGCGTGGCAGGGCGCGCGTCGATTTCAAGCGTGGACATCGAGCGGGCTGCAACTGGACTTGACGATCGTGGAGGGCGTACCGGCGGTTTTCGGTGGGCTGGCCAAGGGTTTCGTCGCCATTTACGACCGCGACAACATCGACGAGCAGTTGACCAGGGCGTGCGCGTCGTGGACCGCGCCGCCCCATGATGCCGCGATGCTCGACGTCGGCACGTGGGCGTGGCTGCGCTACCTGCACGGCCGGCTTCGCCGCGGTGAGTTCTTCGCGGTCCGCGCAGGTGTGCACGACACGCTCATGTACCGCGTCGTACCCATGCTCGGCAGTCAGTGGCACTCGGCACATGCCGAACTCTCCGACACCGACATGCAGCGCATCCACGCGGCCGCCCCGACGTCGGCCGAGCCTGCTGAGCTCGCACGCTCGTTGCACGCGACCGCAACCGCGTACGACTGGGCGCTGGATCGCTGGAGCGCGCGTACCGGTCGCGATCGTCCGCGTGACCCTCTTGCCGCCCTCACGCTTGCGCGACTGCGGCCGCCGGAAGCAGAGCAGCTTGACGACGTTGACATTGACTCAGGTTGATCGATGTCGCATCACGGCACCCGCGGTCGGTCGTAGAGCTTGCGTGCCCAGAGGTAGCCGCCCACCGCGATGACCACGGACCAGATCACCGACCGGATCGCGCTGCCACCGATGGGCGCACCCATCAGCAACCCGCGAAGCGTCTCGATGATCGGCGTGTACGGCTGGTGCTCGGCGAACCACCGCACACCGGCCGGCATCGAACCGGTGGGCAGGAACGCGCTGCTGATCAGCGGTAGGAACTGCGGGATCAGCGTCAGGCTGTTCGCGCCCGCGACGGACTTCGTCACCAGGCCGAACGCAACCGCGAGCCACGTGAACGCGACCGTCAGCATCGCGAACACGCCCAGCGCGGCGAGCCACTCGACCGGAGTCGCGGTCGGCCGGAAACCGAGCGCTACCGCGATGCCGACCACCACGACCACGCTGATGATGGTGCGGATCAGGCTCCCGACGACCTGGCCAGTCAGCACCGACGTACGGGTGATGGCCATGGTGCGGAACCGGGAGATGATGCCCTCTTGCATGTCCTGATTCACCTTGATGGCGGTAAACGCCGTTCCGGTTCCGGCCGCCATCAGGATGACGCCCGGCGCAACGTAGTCGATGTAACGTCCGCCACCGCTCGGCAGGAAGTCGGCGCCAAGCGCGGTGCCGAAGACGCCGACGAAGAGCAACAGGAAGATGACCGGGGTGGCGATGCCGCTGACGGTCATCATCGGCGTACGCAACGAGTGCCGGAAGTCGCGGCGAAGCATCGTCGCTGAGTCAGCGACGGTGTGTGACAGTGCGGTCATCGTGAACCATCCTTGGTAGCTAGGGCAGCCGCCGGGCGCGGGCCCGGAACCTTGGCGGTCAGGGCGAAGAAGACGTCGTCGAGATCGGGCGTGTGCACAGACAGGCCGTCCACATCGATAGACGCGCGCTCGAGACGGTCGAGCAGTGCCTTGAACGACTGCACACTGCCGTCGCTCGGCACGTTGAGTGCCAACGCTTCGTCGTCACGCTCACCCGTGCCGAGCCGCCGCGCCGCCTCATCGAGCCGGACCGGATCGCCGAATTGCAAACGAATGTGACCGCCCGGCACGAGACGCTTCAGCTCGGCGGGCGTACCCTCGGCGACCAGCTTGCCGCCGTTCAGCACAGCGATCCGATCGGCGAGCTGATCGGCCTCGTCGAGATACTGCGTGGTGAGGAAGATGGTGACGCCGGTTGCGACCAGCTCGCGAATGATCTGCCACATGGTGTGGCGGCTGCGCGGGTCGAGGCCGGTGGTCGGTTCGTCGAGGAAGATGATCCGCGGCGAGCCGACCAACGTCATCGCGAGGTCCAGCCGCCGACGCATACCACCGGAATATGTCACCACCAACCGTTTCGACGCATCGCCGAGATCGAACCGCTCCAACAGGTCGGCCACTCGCCGGCGCCGCTCGCGTTTGCCGAGGTGGTGCAGATCGGCCATCATCCCGAGGTTTTCCTCGCCGGTGAGCATGTTGTCGACCGCGGAAAACTGACCGGTGACGCCGATGGCACTTCGTACTCCATCCGGATCCGTCGCGAGATGGTGACCGGAAACAAGCACCTGACCCGCGTCGGCATGTTGTAGCGTCGTCAGGATCTCGACGGTCGTCGTCTTCCCCGCGCCGTTCGCTCCGAGCAGGCCGAAGATCGTGCCCTCGACAACGTCGAGGTCGATGCCGTCCAGGACGACATGCTTTCCGTAAGCCTTGCGAAGGCCGGTGACGGAGATCGCGTGACGCATGTTGATGCTCCTTTGTGGACGCTGACGCCGGTGAACGCCGTCAAGACACATGGGTGGTTGAGACGGCCCCGACTCAGGGCAGCCTGGCAAGCCAAGGCGGCGTCGCCGCCACGGCCGAATGCGGGTGGGTTCTAGATGGTCAGGAGCGGTGAATGACGATGTCGCCGTACTTTGTGCGGGCGCGCACTTCGACCGTGGCGTCCGACTCATCCGGCCCCATGGCGCTGTCGAGCGTGTTGCGGACCGTCCCCACACCGGCGTCGAGATCGAGCCACGCGGCGGTGCCCGGGGGGATGCCGACGTCGATCCGTCCCGCCGCGGTCTCCAGCTGCACGGAACCGCTGACCGCCTCGCCGACCCGGACCGCACCGCGTGCCGTCCTTGCCATCACGCCGACGGCGGCGCGGTCCACGGAGATCTCGCCGTTTGCCGCGCTCGCTCGCACCGCGCCGCGAACTTCACCGACCCACGTGTCGCCGTTGGAGCTCTTGAGAACGGCCGCACCGCCGACGCTGCCGACCCGGAGTCGACCGGTGCCGGTGGTGATCTCGGTGTCGCCGTCGGCATCGTCCACGGTCACATCGCCTGCGCCGGTTTCGATTCGCACGCGCCCGGCGCCGCCGACCTGGATCGTGCCGTAGCCCGTCTTGTATCGGAAGTCACCCAGCTGACCGTCGGCGCGCAATTCGCCCAACGACGCGTCGCCGTCGACACTTGACCCGATCGGCACGTCGACGTCCACCGTGATGTGTCCGGGCCGCCCGAACCACAATCCCAAATGCTTAGGGGTACGGATGGAAAGGCGACCGTCGACAAAGTCGACACTGGTCTGCTCGACCATCTTCTCGGACCTGGCGGAGTTGTTTGCCGGCCGGACGTCAACCACCGCGTCGGTGCGATCCGTGGCGGTGATTCGGATGTCGGCCAACACGAGACTGAACATGACCGAGATTGGTCCGGACGTCTCAAACGTATGCATGGCTATCTCCTCGTTGCTGGTTCGAGTCGGATCAGCGGCGGGCTAGGGCGGTGCGGCTATCGGACCCAGCCGGTGTAGCGGCGGCCCTCGTCGGCAGCTGTCCGCGAGCCGCTAGGCCACGCCCCACCGCCCGGCTCGATGGCGCGGGCCGCCGCCCGTACCAGCCAGGTGTTGATTGAGACCCGCTCGCGCGTGGCCGCATCGTCAATGCGAGCCTTCAGGTTCTCCGGCAGCCGGAGGTTGATCCGAACCGTCTCGCCCTTGTCGGTGCCGGTAGGGACTTCGTCCGATGGCGCCCCGGGTGCCGGGCCTTGGGTCGGGGGCTCCGCCCACGGATCGACCGTCACCGGTGTGACGACGAACGTGGGATCGAGGCCGCGTAGCCGAACCTCCACCGAGCCTGGCGCCAGCTCCCGAGTGATCTCGTCGGCCGCGGCGCCCAACGCCTCCAGCAGGAGGAGCCGGATCCCCGATTCGAGTGGCGCGGTCAGGCGATCGGCCAGCGCACGGGCATCCTCACCGCCCGCATCGGCGGCGACCATGAGTTCCTCGCGCAGCTTGGACACGTACGGTGTCAGATCCATGGCATCACTATGGCACCACTCTGGCTCACACACAAGCCACATTGGCTCAGCGGCCGTCGGCGTACCTGATGGCGCTCGAGCCGCGTTGACATGTCCGCGCGGCGCTGGCTACGTTCATCGACGTTCAAGAAGGTCGATCGAAGCGGCGTGCGCCATCACTCCCCGGCGATGATTCGTCTGCCGACCTGCATCCGGTGCCGCGCAGAAGGGAGAGTCACCATGCCGACACCGGCCGCTTTCCGCAGCCGATTCCCGGCGCTCAAGGACATCGTGCATTTGGCGTCGTGC
The DNA here is from genome assembly GCA_035713725.1 of Micromonosporaceae bacterium. Lineage (GTDB taxonomy): Bacteria > Actinomycetota > Actinomycetes > Mycobacteriales > Micromonosporaceae > DASQPR01. The sequence goes on along the minus strand of DASTMZ010000021.1, from coordinate 2,387 downwards.
AGCCATGGCGCGCTGTCCGATGAACTGATCGGGGCGCTGTCGGACTATCAGCACACGTTAAGTGCCGGTGGCGCGCCGTGGGACCGCTGGATGGCCGAGGTGGACACCGCTCGCGGAATGTTTGCTCGTTTCATCGGCGCCGATTACGACGAGATCGCGGTCGTACCCTCCGCATCCGCAGGCGCGTTCCAGGTCGCTTCCACGCAGGACTGGTCGGATCGGCCACGTTTGGTGACCACGGATGTCGAGTTCCCGTCGATCGCCCACGTGTGGCTGGCGCAGGCACCGGCCGGCGTAGACGTCGTGCACGTCGCGGCTCGCGATGGCATCGTCCATGCCGAGGACTACCTCGACGCCGTCGACGACCGTACCGGTCTCGTATCCATTCCCCTGGTCTCGTACCGGAACGGGATGCAGCTACCGACCGACGACGTGGTCGCCAAGGCGCGAGCGATGGGCATCAGGACCGTCGTCGACGCCTACCAGGGCACCGGTGTCGTGCCGATCGACGTTCACGGCCTCGACTGCGACTATCTGATCTCCGGCACGTTGAAATACATGCTCGGGGTACCCGGTCTGGCGTTCCTCTACGCTCGCGCCGGCCTCGTCGACGCGGTCTCGCCGATCCAGACCGGTTGGTTCGGGCGAGTCAATCCGTACGAGTTCAATCCGCACCAGGTTGACTATCCGGCGCATGCGCGACGGTTCGAGAGTGGGACGCCATCGATCCCGGCGGCGTTCGGCGCGGTCGCCGGCATGCGCGTCCTCGAAACATTGGACGCGAACGAGGTGACGGCACACATCGCAGACCTCGGGCGCCAGTTGGACGATTCGCTGCGGTCGGCCGGTGAACGCATTGCATCACCCGCTGAGGAACGACTGCGCGGGCCGATGGTGGCCGTACATGACGACGACCCGGTCGGCCTGGCGGCGTACCTGCGTACGCAACACATTGAGACCAGTCCGCGAGGGGACGCAGTGCGCCTGTCGCTGCATTTCTACAACACGCAAGACGACGTGGTCACCGTTGCCGACGCGATCCGCGAGTATCGGCGGCTCTAGCGAACCGTCGCGCCCACCCGGACGGGCATCGCTTGATGGATGCCCGTCCGGACGCCCAACACAGGGCGGAAAGCTAGCCGACCCGGCGGCGGTGGCCGTGCTCCTGGTGTGGAATGGACTGATCGGCGCCGGGTGCCGTCGGCAGCGGAAGTTGGCTGGCCTCGAATTGAGCCAGGTTGACCGCGCCCTGGTTGTCGGGCAGGGCCGGCGCGTCCTGGAAGTCGTGGAAACGGAACGCCGACGTCAGGTCGCCGACCGTGTCCCGCCGCCATTCGCTGATGTTCGTCTCCTGCACTCCGGTGATGCGCTCGAGGAATTTCAACTGCGAGGTGTGATCGGACACCTCGGAGTTGACGTATCCACCGACCGTCCACGGCGACACGATGATGCACGGCACACGGAATCCGAGGCCGACGGGCAAGCCGTTGCCAGGCGTACCCGTGTTGGATGTCTTGAACACGAACTCGTCCGGCGTGCCGGCCGGTGGGGTGGGCGGCACGACATGGTCGAACAGACCGTCGTTCTCGTCGTACGACAGGATGAACACGGTCTTCGCCCATACGTCGGGGTTGGCGGCGATGGCGTCGATCTTTCCGGCGACGAATTGGGCACCGGTTGCCGGCAAGTTCGCGGGATGCTCGTCGGCATTTGACGGTGGCAAGATCCAGCTGACTGTCGGCAACGAATCGGTCATGCAGTCGTATTCGAACTGACCCAACGGCTGGACCGCAACGCCGTTGTCGAAAATCGGATCGCCGGGTTGTGCCTGCGCGAACTCGGTGAACTTGCTGATCGCGGACGCGCCGGTGAGGCTGCCGGGCTGTCGATAGATCTTCCAGCTCACGCCGGCGTCGGACAGCCGCTTCGGGTATGTCGTCCAGGAGAACTGGTTCGGTGGACCGCTCGTCGTCAACGACGGGCCGCCGGCCAAGCCGTTGGGGTCGATGGTGCCCGACATCCACATGTGCCGGTTCGGACCGGTGTCGCCCATCACCGCGCAGTGGTACGCGTCCAGCAGCGTGAACGAATCGGCCAACGCGTACTGGAACGGAATGTCCTCGCGGGTGAGATAACCCATGACATAGGGACCGTTGTTCGGCCCGTCTGCCGCGAGGTGGGCCGGCAGCCAGTTGTCCATCAGGCCACCGTTCCATGCCGAATGCTGCACAAGCCATGCGTGGCTTGTCGATGGGATCGCCTGCGCCGCGCTGATCTTGGTGTTCAGCCGGTACGGGAGCAGATAGCCATCCGGATTCGTCGGATCCGGCTGGAAGAACACCGGTCGACCGTTCGAGATTCGCAGCGCGTGCGGGTCGTCGAAACCG
>DASTMZ010000020.1:0-3461 GCA_035713725.1 Micromonosporaceae bacterium | reverse complement strand
GACGCCGTGGTGGGTGGCCGGGTCTTCGCCTTGGGTCCACCACTTGGCGGTGTATTGGTGACCGTTCTCGGAGGCTTGCATGCCGCCGGTGAAGATGGCCGTTGCGGTCCACGCCGGCGCGGTGCACGCACCCGGTGGCGGCGTGGTCGGCGGTGCCGTCGTTGGCGGCGCGGTCGTCGGCGGTGCCGTGGTCGGTGGCGCTGTCGTCGGTGGCGGCGAGCCGTTGCAGTTCGTGGCCGAACCGTTGACGGCGTTCACGACGTCGTTGAACAACGTGGCCGCCGGATCGAGGTCGTAGAGCGAGAACATCATCGCGCCGGCGTACCCGTTGCAGTGCAAGTAGTTCGCCTTGGCCAGGATCGACTGCGGCGAGTCACCGGTGTAGAAGTTCGTGCCGTCATACCAGTACGCGGCCTGTGTGACCGGGTCGAAGAACGTGTCGGCCGAGTTGTTCAGCAGCGACGTGATCTCCTTATACATCGCGATGCCGGGCACGCTCCCGGACAACGTCATCGGCGGCGATCCGCCCGTCGAGGACTGGTAGAGACCGTGGTTTGAGCCGGCCGGTACGCCCGTCCAGCCCCGGTAGTAGAACGGGAATCCGATCGTGGCCTTGCTGGCTGGGAAGCCGCCGGTGATGCCGTAGGCCGGATCGCCCTGAGTCCACGCGCGCATCGCATTGTCCACCGAATACTTCTCGGTGCCGGGTGCCACGTGCGTCGGGTCGCTCGGCGACGGGAACAGCGGATCCTGTTCGTTCGTCGTCGACTCGAACGCGCCGTGCATGTCGTACGTCATGATGTTGCCGTAGTCCAGGTACTGCCCAATCTGGTTCGTCTGGATGAACGGGATCTTGTCCTGGCCGGCCGGCAGTGCCGCGGTGAGGTACATGTGCTTGCCGCCATTGGCCGTGCCGTACGCGTTGAGTTCGCTGCGGAACTCAGCGAGCAGCGCGGTGAAGTTCGCCGGGTCGTTGGTCGGGTCGACATGGTTGCCGAGGTGGCCGCCCGACGAACCCGGGTACTCCCAGTCGATGTCGAACCCGTCGAAGATGCCGGCCGCGCTGGCAGTGCCGCCGAAGCCACCTTGCACGGGCAGGTTGCCCTTCAGGAACATGTCGACGCAGGAGCTCACGAACTTCTGCCGGCTCGCCGCGGTCTTCGCGACGTCGGAGAAGTATTTCGAGTAGGTCCAGCCGCCGATGGACAGCAGGATGTGCAGGTTCGGGTATTTCGCCTTGAGTTCCTTGAGCTGGTTGAAGTTGCCGACGATCGGCTGGTTGAACGTGTCGGCGACGCCGCTGACGCTGGTCGTCGCGTCGAACGACTTCTGGTAGTCGGCGAACGAGTCCTCGGCGCCGTCACCCGCGTTCGGGTCGTTCTCCCCCGCCGGATCCGGGTCAGTCGCCTTGGTCGCCTCGAAGCACGTGAGGTTCGTCGGGTCGATGTTCTCGAAGTCGTAGATCAGGAAGTTGAGCTTGCTCGCGATCCCCTCGGTATCGAGGTTCTTGAGATAGAACGCGTTCTGGTAGATCGACCACTGGTCGAAATACGCGATCTTCACGCCGCCGCTCGTGACGGCCGCCGTGGCCGCCGTACCGGCGGATCTGAGCACCACTGGGATTCCGACGGATCCGGTCACCAGCAATCCCGCCAGCGCCGCGATCCACGCAGCACGTCTCTGTCGCACACTCGGCACCGCGTCACGCTCCCCTCAGGGTATTTTTAGTTAACCTTCCTGTTAGATAGATATCAATACCAGTGCGCGTGCTGCGACACAAGGGTGAGTTTTAGCGGTGCATGCCTTCGCGGCCGACTCCCGGCCTCCCGGCCTCCCGGCCTCCGGCCCGAAAGGGTTGATCTTGTAACACGGGTGTCGTTATCCGGCGGCTTTGACAGCACTGGTGTTACAAGTTCACGGATCTTCGGGTGCTTTGGCGCGTGGTATTTCACGTGGGTCACGCCCAGGCGTCGAGATCACGCGTTGCGCTACGCTGTAGCGGCTGTCGGGATCATGCATCCCGTACGCGGGACGTGGCGCAGCTTGGTAGCGCACTTGACTGGGGGTCAAGGGGTCGTGGGTTCGAATCCCGCCGTCCCGACGCAGGTCAGAGGGCACATCCCATCGACGGATGCGCCCTCTTACCCGCTCTGAGCAACTAACTGAGCGACTAAGCAAAGCCAGCTGATGGTCGCGGCCGAGAGCCGAGCAGCGTAGGGCCGCACCCCGGCTGTCCCGAGCGGTGACCGTTTTGCGGATCTGGTTGCGCGTATCTAACATCGCTGGCCTTGAAGCCTGCTCCAGGAGTCATCCTGTGCTAGTTGATAGATCGCCCGCACGACGGCGCACCCGCGTCGGGCTGCGGGCACTAACAATGGCAATGGTCGTCCTATTCGTAGCGGCGTGTAGTTCGCCGGTGTCGCACCTGGTCCTTCCGGGCGACGAGGGCATCACATTCGGCATACCCGATGTGAAAGCCAATCAGCCATACACCGTCACAGGTCTCGCGATATGCCTCGATCGGCCAGGCGCCGCCACGATCCTACGGGTGACACCAGTGAATCCCGTTGGCGGCTTGCGAATCGATGCGTTCGTTGCCACGCCGGATCCTTTTGAGCTGGGCGAATCTGTCGGAGGCAGTTGGAAGCAAGGAACGCTTCACCAGGCGGTGGCAGAGGGCGAGAACATCAACTTCGCACGCGCGACGACCACGGTCACACACACGTGCCCGCCAATCAACGAGCGGCCAAATCCGCATTCGACACCCCGTCGGATCATGCTGTTTCTGCAATACTCCAAACCCACCGACACTCACGCGAGCGCCGACGAGACCGCTATCGAGTACGTATCCAGCGGCGAGAGATTCATCGCGGTCGTGCCGTACGGAGTTGCCTTATGCGCCGCCGTTGATCGAACCTCGGATTGCGGTGGTTGATATGACCCGGGAACCCGGGCGCCTCGCGGAGCGCACCTCGGCTGGCCGAGAGGTGACCGTTTTGCGGATCTAGTTGCGCGCGCTACGCGCGCCTAACATCGCTGACCATGAAGCCATGGCTGCGTCGGCTGCTGGTGGGCAGATCTGGGCGGCCAGACAAACTCATCACGGCCGTCGTCCGGCGGGACGAGCCTGGCGGATGGTCACTGTCTTGGGTCGGGGACGGCAGGTGGCCCACCGAATTGCGGGCGTCAACGCTCACCGAGCTCGTCGAGCAAGCCTCCGCCGCAGTCACCGACCTCTACGCGCGGTACCCACCCGTTGCAGGCGCGGAGTTGCAGTTCGCGATCTATCCCTGGGACTACCACCGCGGACCGATGTTTGCGGTCGAGAAACACGATCAGCTGTTCATCGCCCGGGACGAGCTCGGTGGCGGCCACGAGCTTCAGGCGAACAGCCTCGGAGACCTGATCACCACCGCCGAGCATGACTACGGTGCCGACTCGATGCTCCATTGGGTACGCCC
>DASTMZ010000019.1:0-3790 GCA_035713725.1 Micromonosporaceae bacterium | reverse complement strand
CGCGCGCTGTCGTAGCCGCAGATCGGGCACGTACCCTCGATGTAGCGGTCGGGCAGCGTACGCCCAGTGGACGGCGAGATCGCGCCCTGTGTCGTCTCGGCGATCATGTACCCGTTCGCGTAGACGCCCTTGAACAACTCCTGCGCGACGGCGTAGTGGTTGCGCGTCGTGGTACGCGTGAACAGGTCGTACGACAGCCCGAGCGCGTGCAGGTCCTCGACGATCTGGCGGTTGTAGCGGTCGGCTAGCTCCCGTGGGCTGACCCCTTCATGCTCGGCCTGCACGAGGATCGGGGTGCCGTGCTCGTCTGTCCCCGAGACCATGAGTACGTCGTGGCCGGCCATCCGCATGTACCGGCTGAACACGTCGGAGGGCACCCCGAAGCCGGAGACATGGCCGATGTGGCGCGGGCCGTTGGCATATGGCCAGGCGACCGCGGCGAGAACGTGACTCATGAATGCCAACTCTAGACACCGCCGCATCGCACCCGACACCGGAATCCGGCGGCGCGCCGCGCGTCAGGGCGCCGGAATCCGGCGGCGCGCCGAGCGCACGGTCCCTCGGACGGCCTCCGGCGTCACGACGGACCGGCACCGACCACCAGGTTGTAGACCTCGCGGCGCGGCACGCCATATGCGGACGCGACCTCGGCGACGGCGTCCTTGCGCGTCACGCCTGCCGCTTGCCGATCCGCGACCGCGCCCAGTAGCTCGGCGTCGGACGGCCGTTCGACGGATTGCGGCGCGCCGGCCACCACCACAGTGATCTCGCCGCGTGGCTCGTCGGTCGATGCCCAGCCGGCCAGCTCGGCGAGAGTTCCACGGCGGATCTGCTCGTACGTCTTGGTCAGCTCCCGGCACACCGCGGCCGATCGCGTGCCGCCGAACGCCGCCGCGAAGTCCGCAAGGCTCGCGGCGAGCCGATGCGGCGCCTCGAAGAACACCAGTGTCCTCGGTTCGCTGGCGAGCACGCCGAGCCGCGCGCGCCGCTCCGCCGGCCGGCGCGGCAGGAACCCCTCGAAGCAGAACCGGTCCGCGGCGAGTGCGGACACCGCGAGCGCGGTTGTCACGGCGCTCGGCCCGGGCACGGCGGTCACCGGTACGCCCGCGTCGACGGCCGCCCGCACCAGCCGGTACCCGGGATCCGACACGCTCGGCATGCCCCCGTCGGTGACCACCGCGACCGTCTGGCCGTCCCGCATGGCCTCCGTGAGTTCCGGCGTCCGGCGCTCCTCGTTGCCCTCGAAATAGCTGACCACGCGGCCGGCGATCTCGATGCCGAGATCCCGGGCGAGACGCGCGAGCCGGCGGGTGTCCTCGGCCGCGACGATGTCGGCGGACGACAGTGCCTCGCGCAGTCGCGGCGACGCGTCGCCGACATTGCCGAGCGGCGCTCCGACGAGGATCAGCCGGCCGGCCATGCCGCGTTCGCCGGTTCGTTGCTGGCGGCCTCCACCGAGACGTTCAAGATCGTCACTCGCACAGCCAATCATGAGGTGAGCGCGGACACCGTATGCCGCCCCGGCAGCCTACGATCGGCGGGTGAGTTCGGCACCCCTCACCGACGACGTGCGCGCGCTGGCGGCCGCAGGCGACACGGACGACACCGCGCCGCGCGTCACGGTCCCGGAGATCGTACGGCGCCGACTCGCGCCCCGACTGCCGGACGACAGCAGGTTCTCGTGGATCGGCACCGCGGTCGTGGTCGCGATCGCCGGTCTGATCCGCCTGGTTGGCCTGAGCCACCCGCCCGGCAAGATCTTCGACGAGATCTACTACGCGACCGAGGGCAACGACCTGTTCCGCCACGGTGTGGAGTGGAACGCCACGCAGAACACCGGCGACTTCGTTGTCCACCCGCCGCTGGGCAAGTGGCTGATCGGCACCGGCGAATGGTTCTTCTCCCGCCCGCGTCAGCTCGGCGTGTGGTGGGAGCTGCTGCTGCTGGTGGGCATCGCGGTGGTCGCCGCCGGCCTCGCGCGGCTGACCCGACGGGTCGCGTTGTGGGCCTCGCTCGGCGCGCTCGCGATCGGCCTGACCGCGATCACGATCTGGGCGGTCGGCCGGTTCGAGCCGAACACGTTCGGCTGGCGGATCATGCCGGCCATCTTCGGCACCGCCGCGGTCCTCATCACTATCCGGGTGACCAGACGAATGTTCCGGTCCACCGTGCTCGGGTTGGCCGCCGGGCTCCTGATGGCCTTTGACGGGATGGAGTTCATCCTGTCGCGCACCGCGCTGCTCGACATCTTCCTGATGTTCTTCATCCTGGCCGCGTTCGCCTGCCTCGTGATGGACCGCGACCAGCGGCGCCGTCGGTGGCTGACCGCGTTGGAGAACGGGCTCGACCCGAGCCGGCCGGGTCGTGCCGGACGGCTGCGCTTCACCTGGCGCGACGGCGTGCCGTGGTGGCGCCTCGCGGCCGCCGTGATGACCGGCTGCGCGATGTCGGTCAAGTGGAGCGCACTGTGGTACATCATCGTGTTCGTCGCGCTGATCTTCTTCTGGTCGGTCGGCGCGCGTCGCACCGCCGGCGTAGTCCGACCATGGCGTGACACGTTCCTCGACGAAGGTGCCTGGATCATCGCGTTCGGCCTGATCATCATCGGCGTCTACCTCGCCAGTTGGAGCGGATGGTTCGCGACGAGCCACGGGTACGACCGCAACTGGTATCAGGACACGCACGGCCACAGCCTGCCGACCGGCATCAACGCGATATGGAACCTGATCCAGTACCACTGGCAGGCCTGGCATTTCCACGACACGCTGACGGCACCGCACCGCTACCAGTCCTGGCCGTGGCAGTGGCTGCTGCTCGGTCGACCGGTTGCGTTCTACTACTCGGCCGCCGGCGGCTGCGGCGTGACGCAATGCTCCGCCGAGGTGCTGCTGCTCGGGACGCCAGTGCTGTGGTGGTCGTTCCTGCCCGCGCTCACCGGCATCGTGGTGTTCGCAATCGCCCGCCGCGACTGGCGTGCATCAAGCATTTTCTGGTGCGCGTTCGCCGGCATCGTGCCGTGGTTCATCTTCGAGTTCAGCGACCGCACGATGTTCTACTTCTACGCGTTGCCCGCCGAGCCGTTCCTCGTCATGGCCGTGGTCTTCGTGTTCGGCGTGCTCATCAACGGGCCACGCGGCGCATTGATATGGCGGTTCGACAGACGGGCATTCGGCTCGGTCATGCTCGGCCTATACCTGCTCGTGGTCGCGTGGTGCTTCGCGTACTTCTACCCGATATACGTCGGCGAGAAGATCACGTACGCCCAGTGGTTCGCGCGCATGTGGCTCGGCGGTCGTTGGATCTGAGGCTGCTCGGCTCGGACGCCGTGGTTGCGGTTAGGGCTGGGGCAGCCGTGCCCACTCGGGCGGAAAAGGCGTCTGGGCCTGTCGTGGGCACGGCTGCCCCAGCTTCCGTAACACAAACGTCGGTGGGCGCGGTTTAAGCGCTCGGATTCAGCTCCCTTGAAGGCTTTGGGGGTACGTCCGGGTGACGCACCGCCGGCGACTTGTGGGCGGGCGGGGAATGTCGGTGAGGGTTTTTAGGATCTGGGGATGGCTACCAGGTTGGGGTTGTCGGAGCATGTGGATGGGCTGAGGCGTGGCGGGGTGGCGCTTCGGGAGGCGGCGGCGAAGGCGGGGCCGGACGCGCCGGTTCCGACGTGTCCGGCATGGGATGTCACGAAACTCGTTACCCACCAAGGCATGGTGCATCGATGGGCAGCGGCCAACTTGCGTGGCGATAATGACCACGACACGTCCGCCTCGGTGGCCGAAGCGAAGCAGACTGCCGA
>DASTMZ010000018.1:0-9553 GCA_035713725.1 Micromonosporaceae bacterium | reverse complement strand
CCTAGGCCATGCCGTTACCCGTACCACGGCGTTGGGAGCCCGAATGACCACGGCGCTCGACCGGCTCGCGACGCGGTTGCGCGCGGAGTTGGGCCCGGCGGCGGTGGTCACCGACCCAGCGATCCTGCGCACGTACGAGTGCGACGGCCTGACCGCCTACCGCGCGACGCCCGGCGTCGTGCTGCTGCCGTCCGACGCGTACGAGGTCCAGGCGTGTGTTCGCGCGTGCCGCGACGCGGACATCCCATTCGTTGCGCGCGGCTCGGGCACCGGCCTGTCCGGTGGCGCGTTACCGGTCGCGACCGGCGCGCTCATCGTCACGTCGAAGCTGAACCGCATCCTCGACATCGACCCGGAGAGCCAACGCGCGATCGTCGAACCCGGCGTGTTCAACGCCGCCATCTCGCAGGCGGTCGCCTCGCATCGGCTGTATTACGCGCCGGATCCGTCCAGCCAGCAGATCTGCTCGATCGGCGGGAACGTGGCGGAGAACTCCGGCGGCGCGCACTGCCTGAAGTACGGCTTCACCGTCCACCACGTGACCGGCATCGAGATCTGCACGCCGGACGGCGAGCTCGTCACGATCGGCGCGGGCAAGGCCGCCGAGGCGCCGGGCTACGACCTGATGGGCGTGTTCATCGGCTCGGAGGGCACGCTCGGCATCGCGACGAAGGTCTACGTCCGCCTGCTACGCCAGCCCGACGCGGTGGTGACGATGCTTGCCGCGTACGACGATATGGAGTCCGCCGGCGCGAGCGTCGCCGCGATCATCGCAGCCGGCCTGACACCGGCCGCCGCCGAAATCATGGATGCGCTGGCCATCAGCGCCGCCGAGAAGGCGGTTGACTGCCGCTACCCGGCCGGCGCCGGAGCGGTGCTCGTCGTGGAGGTCGATGGCCCGGCCGCCGAGGTCGCCGCCGAGCACGCCGCGATCGACGCGATCTGCCGCGCCAACAACGCATTCGAGGTACGTACGGCGGTGGACGCGACGGAACGCGCAGCACTGTGGCGCGGCCGCAAATCCGCGTTCGCGGCCGTCGGTCGGATCAGCCCGGACTACGTGGTGCAGGACGGTGTCGTACCGCGAACCGCGCTGGCCACCGTACTGACCCAGATCGAAGCGCTCGCCGCCCAGCACGGCGTACGCGTCGCGAACGTGTTCCACGCCGGCGACGGCAACTTGCATCCGCTCGTGCTCTACGACGCCACAGTGGACGGCGCGCTCGCCGCCGCGGAAGAGGTGTCCGGCGCGATTCTCAACCTCTGCATCGACCACGGCGGCTCGATCACCGGAGAGCACGGCGTCGGGGTGGAGAAGGCGTCGTTCATGGCGAACATGTTCACCGCCGACGACCTCGACTCGATGCAGCTTGTCCGCTGTGCCTTCGATCCGGACAGCCGCGCCAATCCGGGCAAGGTGTTCCCTACCCCACGGCTGTGCGGCGAGCCGCGCGGCGGGCGGGCCGCCGAGGCTGCGTTGGCGAGCGCGATCGCCGCCGCGAAGGCGGCCGGTGCCACTGTCGACGACGAACCGGTGGTGTGGTGATGACCGCGGCCGCCACCGAAGCCGTCGCCGACCTGCTCCGCAGGATCTGTGGGCCGGACGCGGTCCGATCGGCGGGTCACGGCGACGCGGTCGGCGGCCGGCGACCGACGTGGGTGACCGCGCCCGCCGACGCCGCCGAACTCGCCGCGCTCGTCCGCGCCTGCGCCGAACAGGACCTCGCGATCGTCGCGCGCGGCGAAGGCAGCAAGATCGATTGGGGCAACCCGCCACGGCGCGTCGACGTGCTGGTGGACATGGGTCGGCTGGCCGGCGTGTACCGGCACGACGCGGACGACCTGGTGGCGACCGTCGGTGCGGGTACGCCCCTTCGTGCCGTACAAGCCGCGCTCGCCAAACGCAATCAACGGCTCGCCATAGATCCGGCGTCCGCCGACGCGACGATCGGCGGTCTGCTCGCGGTCGGCGAGGCAGGACCGTTGCGGCTGGGCTACGGCACGCCGCGCGATCAGCTGATCGGAGTCGAGTTCGTACGAGCCGACGGCGTGATCGGTCACTCCGGTGGCCGGGTCGTCAAGAACGTCGCGGGCTACGACCTGGGCAAGCTGCTCGCCGGGTCGTACGGCACGCTCGCGCTCGTCACATCGGCCACCTTCCGGGTGCATCCGAAGCCGATGGCGAGCGCTTATGTCAGCCGGCCGGTGACCAGCCCGATGGAGGCGCATGACCTCGTCATCGCGCTGCTCGGCAGCGGGCTCGCGCCGGCCGCCATCGAACTCGACCTGCCAATCATCAACCCCGGTGCGCTGCCGCCCATGGTGTCGCGCCCGACACCGGGACGTCGCGCGATGCCGGGCGGAAGCCTCGCCGAACGGCCGCGACCCGCCACCGGCGGCGCGGCACCTGCGCCAGGACCGGCCGACACATCCGACGCCTCGGCCATGTCACCAGACGCGCCGCGACCGCCCAATGCGGCACCGTCGAGCCGGACCGAGCGCCCCGGCCGGCCCACCACCACGGGTACGGTCGCGGTCCTGCTGGAGGGCACCACGGCCGGCATCAAGGCACGTGCATCTGACGCGTCGAAGCTGGTGCGCGGCGCGACCGTCTCGGAGCGACCGCCGGACTGGTGGGGAAGATATCCGTTCCAGGCCGACGACGTCGCACTGAAGATCGCGACACCGATCGCCGACCTCTACGCGGCGCTATACGCCTTGCGTGACGCGGCGGGATTCCCCGTATCGGTACGCGGCAGCGTCGGCGTCGGCGTCTGCTATGCCTCGCTTCCCGGCCGGCCGGCCGCGTCGTCGGCGATCGAGGCTCCGCGCGGCGACCCGATGCCGCGGCACGCGCGCCAGATCGCCGACGTGATATCCGCACTGCGGACGACGTTGATTGCCCGCGGCGGGTCATGCGTCGTGCTGAACGCGCCACCGGCCATCCGCGACGCGGTGGACATGTGGCCAGACGTCAACGGTCTCGATCTGATGCGAGCCGTGAAACGACAATTCGATCCGGGCGACCGGTTGTCGCCCGGTCGCTTCGTCGGCGGCATCTAGGCAAGCCGCGCACCACAACGCGCGCCGCGAGCCGCGGCACCTGGGAGGCAGGCAATGACCGACGGGTTGACGCAACTCACCGACGCGTGCGTGCATTGCGGCTTCTGCTTGCCGTCCTGCCCCACCTATCAGCTCACCGGTGAGGAGGCGCACTCGCCGCGCGGCCGGATCCATCTGTTGCGGCAGATGCTCGCCGGTGAGTCGACCGCGGACGACATCGCCGATCCGATCGACACGTGCCTTGGCTGCCTGGCGTGTGTGCCGGCGTGCCCGTCCGGTGTGAAATACGAGAAAATCATCGAGGCCGGCCGCGAGCTGGTCGCCGATGCGCGTCCGATCCGGGAGCGGGCGGCCCGTGCCGCGATGTTCCAGGTGCTGCCGTACCCCCGCAGGTTGAAGCTCTCGACCGCGCCGCTGCGCGCCGTGCCTGCGCTGAGCAGGGTGGATCCGCTTTTCGAAGCCGCCGCTGACCTTGCGCCGGCGACCGGCGACCGACCACCGGCACGTGCGCTGCCGCGCCGGATCGCGGCTCGTGGCGAGCGGCGCGCGGTGGTCGGGCTGCTGACCGGATGTGCGCAGGCGGTCTTCTTCCGCCACGTCACCGCGGCTACTGCGCGTGTGCTCGCGCTCGAGGGCTGCGACGTGCTCGTGCCCCGCGGGCAGGGTTGCTGCGGCGCGCTTTCACTGCACGCCGGCCGCGCGGATCAGGCACGCCATCTCGCGCGCCGCGTGGTCGCGGCGTTCACCCGCGCCGGCGTCGACGTCGTCATCACCGACGTGGCGGGTTGCGGTTCAGCCATGAAGGGGTACGCCCGGCTGCTCGCCAACGACGACAAGTGGGCCGCGAGGGCGGCGCGGCTGGCGGCAAATGTCCGCGACGTCAGCGAGTTCCTTGTCGATCTGGGTCCGACCGCGGAACGCAGCGCGCTGCCGATGACAGTCGTCTATCACGATGCGTGCCATCTCGCGAACGGGCAGGCGATCCGGTCGCAACCGCGTCAGCTGCTCACCGACATCCCGGACCTTCGGGTCGTCGAACTTGCCGATGGCGGCCGGTGTTGTGGCTCGGCCGGGACGTACAACCTGACCGAGCCGGAAACGGCGGCAGAGCTGGGCGATCGCAAGGCGGCCGCGGTGATGGCGACCTCCGCGAGCGTGGTCGCGGCCGGCAACCCCGGTTGTCTGTTGCAGATCGATGCGGCTCTTCGTCGGTCGGGGTCGCCAATCCGTACGAAGCACACCATCGAGATCGTGGATGCGTCCCTTCGCGGGCACCGGATCTGATACCGCGGCTCGCCCACCGCCAACTCACCGAGCGCAACGGTCGCGACCCGCCAATTCGGCGTTGACGACGATCCGGAACAGTGCGCGCATGCCGGCCAGATCCTGGTCAACGAGCCGGCCGCAGGGTCGGCCAGGCATCCACCGGGTGACGACAGACCGCCGCCAATCGTGTTACCGCGGGTAGCGATGCTGTGGTTTAGCTGTGTTCGTTCATAGGGTGGTCTGTGAGACAGAACACGCCTAACATCGTCCTATGCGACACAATAGGACATATTGTGCTGGTTGTCGCGCGCCGTCGCGTCGTCGAGCGGTGTGTGTGCGGTGACCGCCCACGAACTCCGCTTCATCGCGCCTGCGCCGTCGCTCACGCGCGGCGCGCGTCAGTGGGCGGCAGATCTTCGCCGCCTCGAGGATCTCGGGTTCCATTCGGTGGCGTTGTCCGAACACTTCTCGCGCGGTTGGGCAATGGATGCGCTGACCGCGATGAACTTCGCGATCGCAAGCACCACTCGGCTGCACGCAACGTCCTTGGTGCTCATTAACGACGTACATCACCCGGCCGCGCTGGCCAAGGCAGTCGCGACCGCGGACGTGCTCTCCGGCGGTCGTGTCACGCTCGGGCTGGGTGCCGGTTGGCTCGACGAGGACTACCGGGCGCTCGGCCTGCCGTACGACCGGCCGGCGGTCCGCATCGACCGACTCGACGAGGCACTGCAGATCATCGCGGCGTTCTTCGCACACCACCACGTCACGTTCGAGGGCACGCACTACCAGATCGCAGGTCTCGAGTCGCTACCTCGACCGGTAAGCCAACCGCGGCCGCCAATCCTGATCGGCGGCGGTGGCGTCAAGATGCTCATGCTCGCCGGTCGGCACGCCGACATCGTCGGTCTGCATCCACAACTGGGACCGGCCGGCTTCGACGAGGGTGCCGCCGAAGGGCTCAGCCGGGCCAGCATCGACAAGAAGGTCGGCCTGATCGCGGCGGCCGCCGCCGACGCCGGGCGGCCGCCGCCGGCCATCCAGTTCACCTGCTACGACGTCAATCTCGACGGGACACAGTTGACTCGGACGCGCCCGATGTTCTCGGAATACATCGAGGCACACGCGACCGAATTCGCGGACTCGCCGATCTCGCTGCGCGGCGACGTACCCAAATGCATCGACGACATCCTGCGATGGCGCGAGGAGCTCGGCATCTCTTATTGGCATCTCGGCCCGGACGTCGACGCGGTCGCCCCGATCGTGGCGAGGCTGGCCGGCCGGTAACGCGGCGCGTTATTCAGCGGCGATCAGCGATGCCAGGTACGCCGGATCCAGGTTGCCGCCGGAGATTACCGCGACGGTACGGCCGACCGGCAGCTCGTCGTGTGCGAAGACGTACGCCGCCGGGCCTAGCGCGCCGCTCGGCTCCACGACGAGATTCGCCTCCCGACCCAGCCGCCCGACCATGACTTCGATCTGCTCGTCGGTGACCGTCACGATGCCGTCCAGCCGCTGGCGCAGGTGCTCGAACGTCAGATCCGACAGCCCGGTACGGACACCGTCGGCGACCGTACGGTAGGTGAGCTCGCTCGGCCACGTGACGCGTCTGCCCTCGGCAAGGCTCTGCTTCGCATCGGCCGCATACTCGGGCTCGACGCCGTACACCCGCACTGCTGGGTTGAGTTCCTTGACGGCGGTCGCGACGCCCGACGCGAGGCCACCGCCGCCGACCGGCACCAGGACGACTTCGACGTCCGAAGCGTCGGAGACGATCTCGAGTCCTATCGTGCCCTGCCCGGCGATGACTCGTGCGTCGTCGAACGGCGGCACGATCGACATGCCACGGCGCTGCGAGATCTCCGCCGTCACCGAGGCACGCTCGTCCGGGTGCACCAGCACGGCCTCGGCACCGAGCGCCTCCACCGCGGCGATCTTCACCGGCGGCGACACCTTCGGCATCACGACCACCGCCGGCACGTCGAACGCCCGAGCCGCGTAGGCCAGCGCACGACCGTGATTGCCGGACGAGTGAGTCACCACGCCCCGCGACCGTACGTCCGGCGGGATCTGTGACATCGCGTAGTAGGCGCCGCGAAGCTTGAACGCGCCGACCGGCTGGAGACTCTCGGGCTTCACCCACAGACGGGACCCGTCTGCGCGGTCCGCCCACGGACACGGGACAAGCGGCGTGTGCACCGCGACACCGCGCAGCACCGCCGCGGCGGACCAGACATCTGCGAGCGAGACGAGTTCCATGTTGGCCATCGTGCCGTACGCACCGCTGCTTGGTCGCGGGCCAACCACGCAATGGTGGCACCGACCGAGATCACGGCGGGCATGGTCGCCGGCGCACCGCCTTGGTTACGCTGTGCTCTCCCGCTGACGGAGGTTCCGATGTCGACGCAGCCGCACGCCGACGGCACCACCTCGGCCGAGCCGGTCGAGCCGCAAGTCTTCCGCCGTCGCTCCACGGTGATCGCCGGCTGGGTCATCGCCGGCCTGCTCGTTGTGCTGTCGGTGCTGCTCACCGTGGACGAGTGGGACCACGGCTTCTTCCCGGCGATCGCCGGGCCGGTGACCGGGCTGACGCTCGCCCTGCTCGCCGTGTTGCTGAGCGTCTGGCCACACGTCATCGTCCGCGACGGGTGGCTCGAGCCGCACAACTCGTTCGTCTGGTACCAGGTGCCGTACCCAGCCATCACCGAGATCGGACCGGTACGCATGGGGCTGATCGTGCGTACCCACGGCCGCAAGGTGATCCCACTGACCGGATACGCGAGCGGCTTTGCGGGTCGGATGCTCGGACACCAAACGGCGGCAAACGAGGTCGTGAACGCCGTGGAAGCGAACATGGCTCGTCACAAGCGGCCGGGTGACGAAGACGCGGAGGTGACCCGCCACTGGGACGCCCGCAATGCGTACGCACTGCTGGCCGCCGCGATCGTCAGCGCCGTCGTCATCGTGGTGGCGATCCAGACGTACCACTAACCCGGTCGAGGCGCCGGGCGCTACAACTGGATGAGCCCCGCATCGGTCGGCCGGAACCCGCACGCGTCGAAATAGAAGTCGCGCAGGTGCGGATCGAAGTCGACGTGCAGCCACTCGCAACCCGCGGCGCGCGCGTGCTCGGTGGCGATCTCGACAAGCCGGCGACCGATGCCACGCCGTCGATCCGATGCCGCGACCAACGTGTCGAGGATGAACGCGTGGCTCCCACCGTCCCACGGCACGTTCACGAACCCGACGAGTCGATCACCGTCGCGAGCGCAGACCCAACCGAGGCTGAAGCGGTTCACCGGCGTCCACCAGTCGTCGGCGGCGAAGACCGGGTGCTCGAATCCTTCGGCGTGCAACGTGTTGAGTTCGGCGTTGGCAAACTCGCCGCGCCACACGTATTCGATCGGCATGGGCGGCTAGGCGTGTGATCGAAGGGCGGCGAGTTGGGCGGTGATCCGTTCGATCTCGGCGCTCGCGATCGCTGCGCGGTCGCGGATGTTCGCGACCACATGGTCCGGCGCCTTCGCGAGGAAGTCCGCGTTGCCGAGCTTGGCCTCGGTCTGCGTGCGCTCCTTCTCCGCGGTGGCAAGGTCGCGACCAAGCCGTGCCGTCTCGGCGGCGACGTCGAGCGTGCCGGACAGGTCGAGTTCGACCGTCACGCCGTTGGCGCTGCCCAGCGTCGCGGTCGGCGCGAAGCCGTCCGTCGGCGCCTCGAGCCGGGCCAGCGCGCGAATCGATGGCTCATGCGCCGCGACACCGGCACTGTCCAGGCCACTCAGCCGCGCCGGCACCCGTTGACCCGGTCGAAGGCCCTGGTCGCTACGGAACCGACGCACCTCGGTGACCACGGATTGAAGGGCGGCGACCTCGGTCTGCGCGGCGGCGTCGCGGCGCTGGCCGGTTGCGTGGGGCCACGGTGCGACAACCAGCGATTCGCCGCCGGTCAACGTCGTCCACAATGTCTCGGTCACGAATGGTACGAACGGGTGCAGCATTCGCAAGCTCACGTCGAGCACCTCACCGAGCACGCGTCGGGTGGCCGCCGCCGCCGCGTCGTCCCCGCTCGTGAGCGAAACCTTGGCGAGCTCGAGATACCAGTCGCAGAACTCGTCCCAGACGAAGTGATAAAGCGCCGCGGTGGCCTTTGCGAACTCGTACGACGCCAGATGTCCGTCCACCTCGGCGGTGACCTCGTCGAGGCGCGAGCAGATCCACCGGTCCGCCGGCCCGAGTTCGGTGGGCAGGTCGCCCTCGACGGTCGCGCCGTTTAGGATTGCGAACCGCGTCGCATTCCACAGCTTGTTGCAGAAGTTGCGGGCGGCGGCCACCCACTCCTCGTTTGCCGGCTGGTCGAGGCCGGGGTTGGCACCACGCGCCAACGAGAACCGCAGTGCGTCCGAGCCGTAGGCATCCATCCAGTCCAGCGGATCGACCGTGTTGCCACGCGACTTGCTCATCTTCTTGCCGTACTTGTCGCGGACCAGTCCATGCAGCAGTACGGTCCGGAACGGCACCTCGCCATCCATCGCGTAGAGCCCGAACAGCATCATCCGGACGACCCAGAAGAACAGGATGTCGTAGCCGGTGACCAGCAGCGACGTTGGGTAGAAGCGGGATAGATCGGCGGTGCGCGCGGGCCAGCCCATCGTGGAGAACGGCCACAGCGCCGACGAGAACCACGTGTCGAGTACGTCGGGATCCTGCGTCCAGCCGTCGCCTGCGGGCGGCGTGTCGTTCGGCCCGACGCACACCGTCTCGCCGTTCGGTCCGTACCACACCGGGATGCGGTGGCCCCACCACAGCTGCCGGCTCACGTTCCAGTCATGGATGTTCTCCATCCATTCGAAGAACGTGCGCTCGAAGCGGGGTGTCACGAACCGCGTGCGACCCTCCTTCACCGCCGCCATGGCGCGCTCGGCCATGGGCGCGACCTTGATGAACCACTGGGTCTTGAGCCGCGGCTCCAGGATGTCGTCACTGCGCTCGCAGGCACCGATCACCATCTCGTGGGCCTGCGTCCCCACCAGGTCGCCCTGCGCCTCGAGGTCCGCCACGATGCGCTCGCGCGCCTCGGTCGTCGTGAGCCCTGCATAGGCACCGGCCTGGTCGTTCATGCGCCCGTCGTCCGTCATCACATCGATGAGCGGCAGGTCGTGGCGGCGTCCGGTGGCGAAGTCATCGTGGTCGTGCGCGGGCGTGATCTTGACCGCGCCCGTCCCGAAGG
>DASTMZ010000017.1:0-11995 GCA_035713725.1 Micromonosporaceae bacterium | reverse complement strand
AGCGGTGTCCGTACTCGTACCACACCCCGCTCGCGGCCGGCGATCCGCGCTACGGCGTGCCATGTACGGATGTGCTCGAGGCGACGTCCGACGGCGGCAAGACGTACCACGAGCGAGCGCTGCCGACCATGCCCGAGGCGTCGATCGACCTGTACGTGTTCGACGTGAGTCACCTGGCGATCGTCCAGCAGGGCATCGCCGTGGCGTTCGGCAACCACGAGGTGAATCCGCCCGCTGCCCGGTGGATCAGCGCGGACGGCGGCGTGACGTGGACGGCGGTCGACGTGCAACCGGGCGCCGCGATCACCGAGATCCCGGCCGGCGCGCAGATCATCAGACTGGGCAACAACGGCGACCGACCGGCCGTGCTGACGCCGGACGGAGTCTCGCACCCGCTCACGCAGTCCGTTGTCGCGACGGCGGAACTCGTGGCGGTCCGGGGGACCGTGACCGCGGCCGGCGGCATGTATTTCCTCACTTCGGACGCCAATCCCCGCTACCCGGGCACGAACGACGATCTCTGGATCAGCCGCGACGACGGGCGTACGTGGCAGAAAGCGCAATTGCCGGCCGGTGCCACGAACCCGACCGTGCTGGGCTTCGACGGCCACTGGTTGTACGCGCAAGCCTCGTCCGGGTCCGGCAGCATGACGTGCAGCCCGGGCATCCCGACTTCCTGTCAACTGCCCGCGATCTCGACGTTAGCGATGGCGTCCAACGACGGTGGGCGTACGTGGCAGGAGATGCAGCTGCCACCGAACCATGACGCGTGGAACGCATTCGTGGGTGTCGCGCCATCCGGTGGACTCATCTACGACGACGGTTCGCAACTGTGGCATGCCAACGGCACCGGCCACTTCGTGCGCATGACTGAGGCGACCAAGACGCAGTACCTGCTGGGCCTCGGTCCCGCCATGGTGGCCATCCGAGTGGCTGACGACGGCACCATCACGCTCGCCACGTCGACGGACGGCGCGCACTGGCGCAACGCCACGATCCGGTAGCCAAGTTTCTCGGGCGAATTCCCGCGTTCTCGCGAACCGGATGATCCACGGCGTGAGGATGGGTAGCGGGGGCGATCGCATGAGCGACTACGACGTCATCATCATCGGCGGCGGGTCGCCGGGCGAGCACTGCGCCCGCGAACTCGCGGACGGCGGCCTGCGCGTCGCGCTGGTCGAGCGCGAATTGGTCGGCGGATCGTGCTCGTATTACGCGTGTATCCCGTCCAAGACGCTACTGCGGCCGGGAGAGGCGGTACACGAGGCGCGCGAGGCGGCGGCCACCGCGCAACTGGACGTGGCGGCCGCGCTCGCCTGGCGAGACTTCATGGTCTCGGACTATTCCGATGCCGGCCAGGAACGGTGGCTCGCGAGCAACGGGATCGACCTGTTGCGCGGCAGCGGCAAGCTCGCCGGGCCGGGCGCGGTGGACGTCGACGGCGTACGCCACACCGCCCGACACGTCGTGGTGGCAACCGGCTCGGATCCGGTCATCCCACCCGTACCCGGGCTGCGTGACCTCGACGGCGTATGGACGAATCGCGAAGTGACCAGCATGACGGCCGTGCCGCGTCGGCTGTTGATCCTCGGCGGCGGTCCGGCGGGAGTCGAGATGGCTCAGGCGAT
Organism: Micromonosporaceae bacterium; assembly: GCA_035713725.1. Classification (GTDB taxonomy): domain Bacteria; phylum Actinomycetota; class Actinomycetes; order Mycobacteriales; family Micromonosporaceae; genus DASQPR01. The sequence continues at coordinate 10,367 of DASTMZ010000017.1, read as the reverse complement.
CCGACGGCTCGGCGGCGAGGTCGCGCTCGTCGAAGCAGCACCGCACCTACTGCCGCGCGAGCCAGAGCCACTAGGCACGGCGCTCGGTGACGTGTTGCGGGCCGAGGGCATCGAGCTTGCGCTGGGCGTACGCGCTACCGGGGCGCGACGCGACGGTGACGACTATGTGCTCGTTCTCGACAGCGGTGCCGAGTTGCGTGGCGACCACCTACTGGTCTGCACCGGCCGGCGGCTCCGGGTGGGCGGCATCGGGCTGGAATCCGTCGGCGTGACACCCGACGAGCGTGGCATCCCGGTCGACGCGCACCTGCGTGCCGGCGAGCGGCTGTGGGCGATCGGCGACGTCACCGGCGTCCGGCTGCTCACCCACGTCGGGAAGTACCAAGGCGACGTGGTGGCTGCGAACATCCTCGGCGAGTCGCGCGAGGCCAACTACGAGGCCGTACCGGATGTCGTTTATACCGATCCGCAAGCAGCAGCGGTTGGTGCAAGCGACGATCGGTTCAGCGCCACCGTACGGGTAGCGGAGCTCGCAAAGACCGAAACGTATACCCGTGCGTACGCCGAATCGAACGGATTCATGACACTGCTGTCCGACGGTGAACGGCTGACCGGCGCGTACGCCCTCGGACCCGAGGCCGGCGAATGGCTGCAGCAGGCCACGGTGGCGATCCGCGCCCGGGTGCCGCTGCACGTGTTGCGCGACGTAATCCAGCCGTTCCCGACGTTCTCGGAGATCTACGTCGGTGCGCTGAAGGCGCTCCTCAGCCAGATCACGGCAGCGCGTGCGCCGGCGTCGGCCGGGTCGCGATGACGCCCTGCCGGATCGCGATGGCTGTGCGCCGCTGGATCGCGATGACGACGCCGGCCGGCTAGCCGCAAGCGGGGATCGCGATGGACGGCCCGCCCATGAATGACTATGCGCTGTTGTCGGACTGCCGCTCCGCGGCTCTTGTCAGTCGCGACGGATCGGTGGACTGGCTCTGCCTACCGCGCTTCGACTCGCCATCGGTGTTCTGCCGACTGCTCGATCCAGCGGGCGGGCACTTCGCGATCCGCCCCGTCGGTGACTTCCAGGTCAGCCGCGGCTACGCGGATCAGTCGATGGTTTTGCACACCACGTTCAGCACCGATACCGGTGCCGCGGCACTCACCGACGCATTGGCGCTCGGCTGCAGCGAGCGTGGGCATGACCTCGGCACCACTTCGCCCGGTGTGTTGCTCCGCCGGCTCGTGTGCACCGCAGGGGAGATTGACGTGGACGTCAGCTACCTCCCGAGGCCGGATTACGGTCAGACCCGCGTGGCCCTGGTACGGGTGCCGGACGGTGTCATCGTCGACCGCGATGCGGACCAACTGTGGCTGTCCACGGCGGTCGGTCTCGACGTCGACGGCGACGCGGCCAGCGCTCGGATCCACCTGACCACCGGCGACACCGCCGTGTTCGCGCTCGGCCGAGGCGTACGCAACGCTGCGTCGCCGGACTTGTGGACGGCGGAGGAGATCGCCGCGCGGCTTGAGGACACTGTGGACGGGTGGCGATCGTGGTCGGCTATTCACCAGAACTACGAGGGACCGTGGCGGGACCTGGTGCGCCACTCCGGCCGCGTGCTCCAGGCGCTCACGTTCGCGCCCACCGGCGCGATCGTGGCGGCACCCACGACCTCATTGCCCGAGGCGGTAGGCGGCGGGCGCAACTGGGACTACCGGTATACCTGGGTACGCGACGCCAGCCTCACCATGGCCGCGTTGTGGGTGGCGGCGTGCCCGGACGAGGCGAACAAGTTCTTCGCCTTCCTCGCCGAGGCGGCGGCCTCCGTAACGCACCCGACGACCGACCTGCAGATCATGTTCGGAATCGGCGGCGAGCGCGACCTGACCGAGCGGGAACTGCCGCATCTGGCTGGGTGGCGCGGCAGCCGTCCGGTTCGGGTCGGCAACGGCGCATGGCAGCAGCGGCAGCTTGATGTCTACGGCGAGTTGCTCAGTGCCGCGCGACGGTTGATCGACCAGCTTGGCGAGCTCGACCCGGCCACGAGACGGTTTCTGGTCGCCGCCGCCGACACGGCAGCCAGCCGCTGGCTCGAGGACGACCACGGCATCTGGGAGATCCGCGGCAGACCACGGCCGTACCTGTACTCCAAACTGATGTGCTGGGTGGCGCTCGACAGCGCCATCGCGCTCGCCGCACAACTCGATGCCACCGACCGGGTGGACGGTTGGATCGCGGTACGCGACAAGATCCGTACGGCCATCATCGAGCGCGGCTGGAACGAGCGGATCGGCGCGTTCACGCAGGCGTTCGACGGCGACGATTTGGACGCGTCCAGTCTGATGCTGGCGATCACCGGATTCCTGCCGGCGAACGACGCGCGCATCAGATCGACGATCGACGTCACGGCACGACGCCTGACCGACACGCGCGGGTTGGTGTACCGCTATCTCGCCAGCGACGGCCTGACTGGCGACGAGGGCACGTTCCTCCTGTGTGCGTTCTGGCTCGCGCAGGCGCAGGCACTCGCCGGCGACGTCGACGCCGCCACCGCAACGTTCGAGCGCGCGATCGCCGCGATCAATGACGTTGGCCTGCTAGCCGAAGAAGTGAATTCGGACAGCGGCGAGATGATCGGGAACTTTCCGCAGGCGTTCAGCCACATCGGGCTCGTCAACGCCGCCTGGGCCATCACCGAGGCCCGCGACCGCGGCGGCAGACCATACCGCCGGCTGCGCATCGCGCCGGCTGTGCACAGCGCCGGTTGTGGGCCAACTCCGCGTACAAGTCTTGAGCAATAGATAGCGGGTATGTATTCTCGCTATCTATGAAAGAAGTCGTCCTCGCTCTGCTGCACGGTGACGGCGCGCACGGCTACGAGGTGAAGCAGACCCTCGACGGGACGTTCGGTGAAGTCTTGCCGGCGATGAACGCCGGACAGATCTACACCACCCTGGCTCGGCTGACCCGCGACGAGTTGGTGACCACCGAGCCGGTCGACGGCGATGCCCGAGGCAAGCGCGTCTACCGGCTGACCGCGGCCGGCCAGGCGTTGCTTGCGGAGTGGGTGGCGCGGCCGGTGCCCGGCATGCGGCTCAAGAGCGAGTTCTTGATGAAGCTCGTCGCGGTGGCGACGGCACGGCTGGCCGACCCGGGCCGCCTGATCGACGACCAGCGTCACGAATACCTGCAGTCGTTGCGCGATCTGGATGGCCTGCTGCAGTCCGGTCGGCCTGGTTCGACCGCGCGGCTGCTCGTGGAGGGCTCCATCCTGCACGTGCGGGCCGACCTGGAATGGCTCGACCTCATCGAGTCGCGTCTGCTCGCGGAAGGGAAGATCGCATGACGCCGGTACTGGAGACGCGAGCGCTGGCCAAGACCTACGTGTCCGCCGGTGCGCACGTGCGTGCCCTGGACGGCGTCGACATGACGGTGGAACGTGGCGAGTTCGTCGCGATCATGGGGCCGAGCGGATGCGGCAAGTCCACATTGCTCAACCTGCTGGCCGGGTTCGACCGGCCGTCGACCGGCGAAGTGTGGCTCGCCGGCCAGCGCATCGACGGGCTCAGCGAGGCCGCGCTCGCGCGGCTGCGGCGGCGGCGGATCGGCTTCGTGTTCCAGTTCTTCAATCTGCTGCCAACGTTGTCGGTCGGGGAAAACGTAGAGTTGCCGCTGCTGCTGGCCGGCAAGCATCGGCGCGCCGCGCGGCGGACCGCAGGCATTCTGCTGGACGAGCTGGGCATCGCCGAACGGCGCAACACCGCCCCATCGTTGCTGTCCGGCGGTCAGCAACAGCGGGTGGCGCTCGCGCGCGCGATGGCCAACTCGCCGGACGTCGTGTTGGCCGACGAACCGACCGGCAACCTCGACTCGGACGCGACTCGCGCGGTCATGGAGTTGCTTGGACGGGCGCGTCGGCGCGGCCAGACCCTGTTGCTCGTCACGCACGATGCCCGGGTCGCGGCGGCCGCGGACCGCATCGTCCGGCTTCGGGACGGCCGGATCGTCGCGGACGGGCGGCTCGAGCCGGCTCGAAGCGTTCCCGATCTGCTCGACCTCGGCGGGGACACATGACCGCGACGCTGCTAAAGCTCGCATTCGCCGGCCTCCGCGCGAGGCTGTTGGCGACCACGCTCACCATCGTGATCGGCGCCGCCGCTGCCGCGACCTTGGTGATCGCGCTGGAGGTGCGCGCGACTGGTGTCGATCCGTGGCAGCGCAGTTTCGACGCGGCGCACGGCGCGCACGTGCTGGTGACTTCCTCGTCACTCGCGGACGCGCAGGCGGTTGCTAGGTTGCCGGGCGTCGCCGAGCGCGACGACCCGGTGCCCAGCGCGCTCGGCCAGGCCACCATCGGCGGACATGCCGAACCGCTGATCCTCGCCGGCCTCGGCACCCGGCCAACAATCAACGTTCCGGTACGAATCGAGGGCGCCGTGCATCCGGGCGCCGGCGTTGTGCTCGAACGGAGTTTCGCCGATGCGCTGCATATCACGGTCGGCAGCACGATCGCGATAGCGGCGCCGACCGGCACAGTACGCCTGACAGTCGTGGGTACCGCCATCTCACCGAGCCAGGCACGCTATCCGCGCAGCAATCCCGGTGTCGGTTGGGTCAGCCGGGCCACGTTGCAGCGCATCCAACCCGACCAACAGCGTTGGTCGTGGTCGCAGGCGGTACGGCTTACGGACCCCGCGACCGCGCCGCGGTTCGCGCAGGCCGCCGCGGCCGCGCTGCCGCCGGCACCGGACGGTGGCCGCACGATCCTGTCCTGGCAGGACCAACGCGACGTCGCGCTGATGGACAGCCAGCCCATCATCGTCGTCGTCGGGATGTTCACCATCCTGCTGCTGACCGTTGTCTTCGCGGTGATCGGGATTCTCACCGCCGCGCGGGTCGCCGCGCAGTGTCGCGACATCGGCTTGCTCAAGGCCATCGGCTTGACGCCGCGTCAAGTCAGCACGGTGTTTCTTGCCGAATCCGGTGCGCTCGGACTGGCTGCTGTCGTCGTTGGCTGCCCGGTCGGTGCGGTGCTAGCGCCACGGCTGGCGGCACCCAGTGCGCAGACGCTCATCGGCTCGCCCACCATCGCGATCCAGCCGTGGCACGCTCTGGTCGCCAGCGCCATCGTGGTTCCGGTGCTTCTCTTCAGCGCGTACCTCGCGGTCCGGCGTACGACTCGGTCCACCACGCTCGGCGCGATGCTCGCCGGTGTTCCGCTGCCGGTGACGAGAGGACGGATCGCGCGGCTCGTCGGCCGGGTACCCCTGCCGCTGACCGCTGCGCTCGGCGTCCGGGATCTCCTGGCTCGGCGTCGGCGTACGTTCTGGACGGCGACCGCGGTGGCGGTGACCGGCACGGTCATCGTTGCCACGCTGCAGATGCGGGCCGCGATCGATCACCCCGCCGGCACCGTCACGGACGTACCCACCGAGTTGTCTGAACTCGTCTACAGTCTTGACGTGGTGCTGATTGTCATCGCCGTCACCAGCCTCGTCGCGGTGATGCTGCTGTCGGTCCGCGAACGCATCCGCGATCTCGGGGTGCTCAAGGCGATCGGCCTCACGCCGCACCAGATCACGTCGAGCCTCGTCAGCGCGAACGCATTGCTGTCGGCCGCGGCCGGCCTGCTGTCGATACCGCTCGGCATCGGGCTCTATCTCGCCGTGCTGAACATGACCAACGGCACTACGCGTGGCGCGGTGTTCGCGCCGTGGTGGCACGTTGCACTGATCCCGTTCGCGGTGCCGGCGGTCGTGGCGGCCGCGACCAGCCTGCCGGCCCGACTCGCCACGGCGATCCCCGTCAACCAAGCCATCCGTTACGAATAGTGAATCGACACAGGCCAGCACCTGCGCTGGGCGCCGGCGCCCCGACGCGCCCGCCCGGCGCCCCGCAGCTTCACAGGTCGAGCACCACGTCGGTGCTGGCACGCGAGCAGCAGATCAGCACCTCGCCGGTTGGCGGCGGCTCAAGCGGCGCCGGTTCGTAGCTGACGTCGCCGGTCACGATGGTCGTGATGCAGGTGTGGCACACGCCAGTGCGGCACGACCACCTGGTCTGTACGTCGCACGCCTCGGCGAGTTCGAGTAGCGACCGGTATCGATCCGACGACGCGACCACGAGACCGCTTCGTGCGAACGTGACGGACGGGCCGGTTCCCGGCTCGCCGGGCGGTGGATGCGGGTGCCGGTCGCTGACGTCGGTGACGCCCGGGTTGATCGGTGCCAGGGCACCGAACATCTCCGTGTGTACGTGGTCGGCGTCGATGCCGTTCGCGGTCAGCGCAGCGGTGACGTCACTCATGAACGCTGGCGGACCGCACAGATACGCAATGGCATCGGTGGGCAGTCGCAAGGCCCGCAGTGCTTCGGCGGTGAGGCGCCCACGGGTGACCGTCGTCGTGTCCGGGACCGGTCCGGTGCTGTAGAAGACGTGCTCGTGGCCGTGGGCGAGCGACGCCAACAGCTCGTGCGACTCGGCGGCGAATGGGTGCTCGGCCTCGCTGTGGCTGGCGTGGATCCACCAGACGTCCCGAGTGGACTGCTCATCGGCGAGCTTGTGCAGCATCGCCAGCACCGGCGTGGCGCCGATGCCGCCGGAGATCAGCGCAACGGGTTCGGTGCCGTCGCCGAGGACGAACTCGCCGCGCGGAGCCGCGACGTCGAGCACCGTACCCGCCGTCACATGGGTGTTGAGGTAGCCGCTGACGATGCCGTGCGGTTCGCGTTTGACGCTGATCCGGTATGTGTCCGAACGCGGATCGGAGGACAGCGAGTAGCTGCGGACCGGCGCCGGGTCGCCGGCACCAACCACGCGCACCGTCAGGTACTGGCCGGCGGCCGGGGTCGGCAAGCGGGTCCCATCGACCGCGGCAAGGCGGACCGATGACACGCCGTCGCTTTCCGCCTTTAGCTCGACAACCTTCAATTGGCGGAACCCTGACCATCCGGGCTCCCGGCCGATCGGCGGGGGAGCGGCCGTCCCGCCGCGGTCGGCCTCGTCAAGGAGTTCGTGGAACGACTGCTGCCAACCCGGGCTCAGCGCGGGAATGTCGACCGCGGCACGAAGCTGGTCCAGGTCGCGATCGGGCAGATACAGCAGGGCGTCGACGGCGGCCACACTGAGCGCGTGCCGGCCTTCGCGGGTACGCACGATTTCGTCGCCCGCCCGCACCCGCCCTTCAGTAATGACGCGCAGGTAGAAACCGGGCCGGTGGTGCGCGACCAGCAACGCCGGCAGCTGTGGCTCGCCGAGGCGCATGCCGACGCGGAAGCAGGTAACGCGCGGTTGACTGACCTCGAATTCGGCCTCACCGATGCGGTACCGGTCGCCGATGCAGACCTCGTCGTCGGCGAGCCCGTCGACGGTGAAGTTCTCGCCGAACTGCCCGTACGTGAAGTCGTCGCGGCCGAAGTGGCGCTGCCAATGTGCGTACGAGTCGATCTGGTAGACCATCACCGCCCGCTGCTCGCCGCCGTGGCCGCTCAGGTCGCCCTGCCCGTCGCCGTCGATGTTGAGCCTGCGGACCATGCGGGCGCCGTCCACCGGGGCTTTCCAGATGCCGGTGTAGACGTTGTGACCCTGCCACGGCACGTTTCGCGGCATGCCGACGTTGACGGACAGCAACGTCGCCATCGCATGGCTCCCTTCGCAGGCGGGTCAGCGAACCGGACGGCGCCCGGTGATCTCGTCGACGTCGAGATCGCGGTCGATGCCGTGCGCGATGACGGATTGGCCCGGCTCAAGTTCGAGACGCTCGCCGTCGAGGTACACGTCGATCTTTTCGGGTTCGAACGACACCATGTCCGCGATGCGGCGCACCTCCGGCCAGGCCTCGCGGTAGGACCACGCGGCCCGCGAGCGGTCGCCGATGTCGTAGTAGCTCGCCAACCCCTTGTACGGGCAGAACGTCTGACCGTCCACGGCGCTCAGAGCCGCCTCGTCGATGTCCGCACGCGGCACGTACCACCGCGGCGCGAACCCCGACTCGTAGAGCGCGAGCGGCCGCGTCGTGTCCGCGACAACCCGGTCGCCGTCGCGGACTACGAGATGACGAGCACTCTGCCTGATGTCATTGCGGTGGTAGGGGTCGGCCGCATGCCCGACGATGCGCTCGTCCTCCTCATAGAACCCGTCCATCGCCCGCCACGCGAAGGCGACCCGATCACGCAGTACACCCGCGTAGTCGGGCAGGTCGACGAACTGCCACGCGGCTCGTTCGAGGCTCTGATCGCCGGACGTGACCGTGAACCATGTCATCGAACCTAGGTCGCGATGCTGCGTGACCCGGTCGGTCGGCCGCAGCACGCCGCCGTGGACCGCTGCCATCGGGAAGTATGCCACCGGATAGTGCCCCGGCTCGTGCAACAGCACGACCTCGTCGCTGTTCGCGATCCATTCGGCGGCGAGCCGTACGCGCATCCGGCGCCGTAACGGCTCGGCAAAGAGCAGTCGCTGCGGGAGCGGCTCGGCGACGAGGAAGTGACCAACGGCGCCGGTCGCGAGCGGACCTTGCTGCCATGACAAGCCCATAATGGCCTCCTTCCGTCCGATTCTGTCGCAAAGCCGTGCGCTGGTCGGGCGATTCGGTCCGACGTCGCTCGGGTCCGGACGCCCGCGACCGCCATGCAACCAGTCGCGCCAGCCGACCGTCCTTGAGAACATGTCCCCCGATGTCCGCGACGCGTGCAGCGGGCCGAACGAGCACCCCGGAGGGGTACGCATGACGAAGGCACTCGTCGCCGACCGAGTCACGGTCGCGTACGGCGTGCGTGCGCCCGTGCTTCACGACGTGACCGTGGCCGCCGCGCCGGGTCGCGTGCTCGCGGTCACCGGACCATCCGGTGCCGGGAAGACGACCCTGCTGTCTACGTTGGCTGGCCTCCTTCGGCCGATGTCGGGCACCGTCACGGTCGATGGCGAACGCGTCCGCGATCGTGACCACGCGGTCGCCCACGGCATCGTGCTGGTGCCGCAGGACAACGGGCTGGCACCGATCCTGACGGCCGCCGAGAACGTCACCGTCACGCTCCTCGCGCGTGGCATGAGCGCGGCCGATGCGCGGCGCGCCACCGCGGAGGCGCTTGAGTTGCTCGGTCTGGCCGGCCAGGCCGGTCAGCTCGTCGAGGAACTGTCCGGTGGACAGCAGCAACGCGCTGCGTTCGCCCGCGGTCTCGCGCTGGGCGGCGACGTGCTGCTGGCCGACGAGGTGACCAGCGAGCTGGACGCGCAGAACCGTCAGAAGGTGATCGACCTGCTGCTGGCGGAGGCCGCTCGCGGCGCGGCAGTGGTGTTCGCGACTCATGACGCGGAGGCGGCGTCCGGCTGCCACGCGGAGTTGCGCCTGCTCGACGGTCGAGCGGAGCTGGTGCGAGGGTGACCCGCAACCGAAGGGTCACGCCGAGCGTCTAGTCGTACGTCGGATCGGGACACGGCAGACAGCGCGGCGGAGGCTACATGCTCTCGATTGTCCTGGCGGCGTTGCGTGCGCGTCGTTCGTCGACGATCGCCGTCTGGCTCATGGCGTGCCTCGTCGTCGCGGCCGCGGTCGGGGCGCCGTGGTACGTGCTGGGTGCCCGTGAGCGCGTCACGGTCCAGGACGTCGCCGACGACACGAACGTCCATCGGATGATCATTCTGACCCAGGATGTCACGATCGCCGCTGTCCCCGGTGAGACGCCCGATCCGACGGTCATCGACACCGCGTTCGCCCACATGCGTTCGGCAATCAGGCTGCCCGGCGCGATCGACGTCAGCGGGCTGCGGGTCGTCGGTTCGCTCGGTGGCCGGATCAATGCGCCGGTGCCAGTGGCATACCGATCCGCAGTCTGTGATCACGTGGTCGTCGTGGGCCGGTGTCCCACCGAAGTCGATGACGTCATGTTGAGCCGTACGCTGGCCGGCCAGCTCGGCGTCAATGTCGGCGGAACGGTGCCGTGGCCGACAGCCAGCCGGCTCGCCCAGGCGCCGTCGCTGCGCATTGTCGGTCTGTATGACCCGATCGACGTGGAAAACGCGTACTGGGGCAAGAATCTGTTGTCCGCGACCGCTCCGGTCGGATCGCCGACCGCGGACGCGATGTTCGTGACCGAGTCAACGATCCGCGCCGACGCACAGGGTGCCACGGTTGAACGGCTGCTGGTGGTGACGCCGGCAACGGTGACGAGGTCCGGTCCCGACGCCCTCGCCGACCAGCTGTCGGTGATGATTGCCGCGATCGGGAACTCGTTCGCCCTCGACCAGGACTACTTTCCGCTCGCCACGCGAATCGACTCGGATCTGCGGACCGTCACGAATACCGTGCCGGTGCTGGCCGTCGAGTTGATCCTGTTCGGCTGGTTCGCGCTCTACCTCGTGCTGCGCGCCATGTCCG
>DASTMZ010000016.1:0-18465 GCA_035713725.1 Micromonosporaceae bacterium | reverse complement strand
CGCACCGTCCTCCAGTTCCGGTTCGCCGACGTACCAACGGCAGCCCGCGATTGGTGGCTGGTGATCACGCCGGCCGACGCGGACGTCTGCGACGTAGATCCGGGTTTCGACGTGGACGTCACGGTCACCGCCAGCCTTCGTCGAATGGTCGAGATCTGGCGCGGCGATCTGCGCTGGTCCGACGCGCTGCGGTCCGGCGCGGTGGCGACGCATGGGCCGGCGGCGCTTCGTCGCGCCGTACCGTCGTGGTTCACGCTGTCGCCGTTCGCATCCGTACCACGGGCTGCCAAGTCCTTGCGTCCGGCCACCGCAACGTAGCGGTCACTACCTCAGGCATCTTCGGCGCGACGCGCCAGATAGACGATGTCGGGGCTGCCTCGCGGCACCGGGATCTCAATCGTGTCGAACGCACCGAACCCGTGCGCGAGTCGCCGCTCGAACGCTTCGTCCCGCGACGCGCTCCACACTGCCAACACGCCGGCGCTCCGCAGTCGTGACCGGATCATGTCGAGTCCATCCGCCGTGTAAAGGCCGCCATTCGCGTCGAAGACGAGCCAGTTCGGGCCGTTGTCAGTGTCAAGGCAGATCACGTCGTACGGGTCGCCGGCAGCGCCGAGAACGTCGACGAGGTCAGCTTCGCGGATCGATACGCGTGGGTCGTCCAGCGCAGTGCCGGTGATGTTCCGCAGGTGCGTCGCGTGCCACGCGATGACCGCGGGTTCGATCTCGACGACGTCGATTGCGTTGACATGGGGAGCCTCGACGGCGGTACGCAGTGAGAAGCCGACGCCGAGGCCTGCGATGAGCATCCGAGGTGCGAGAGCGGCGCACCGTTCCAACGCCTCGGACACCAGGCGCCGCTCGGACTCGCCGTTGCGCGTATCCATCAGGAACACACCGTTGCTGATGATCTCGAGGTGCGGCCCGACACGGCGAAGGGCAAGCTCACCACGCGGTGTCTGCCACCGCTCAAGCACCTCGGCGTGTCCGTCCGGCGCCGCCACGACCACAGTCTGCGCCACCCGACGTCGCCGCGGTCACTGTGACGGGCCGTACCGTGCCGGAAGTCCGGCGCCCGACAGCGCGGTGGCCAGTTGCGGTGTCAGCGATTTCACGTACGTCGCCGTGAGGTGCGACCCCTGGCGATACACCAGCACGTCACCGATCACGGGCGAGCACCGCGTGCCCGGGCAGATGCTGTTGAACAGGTCGATCATCTTTACACCGGGCACAATCGCAGCGGTGGCGCGCTGGGCGGCGTAGGCGGAGTCGGTGCGCCGTACGTTGTGGCTGTACGCACACGCCGACAACCTCGTACGGTGCTGGTCGACGCACTGGTCTATGTCCAGTCCCGGGTGCGGATTGTTGGCGAGCGCGATGACCTTCGTACCCACGGCGGCCAGCGCCGACCACGACGTGCGCATGCCTGCCACCATCGCGCCGACCGTCGAGTGCCCCTTCGAGTCGTACGCATACCCGCCGCCCTGACTCGTCACGACGTACGTCGGGCGGTCCGCCAGCAACTTCGCGAGGAGCGAGCGGTTCCACGCCGTACAACTCGGGTAGGGCCGTGCCGGTTCGCCCTGTTGGCTGTTGGCCATCGTGAACGCGCAAGCGCCCTTCACCGCGATCGAGAGCTTCCAGTTGTTCTGCTTGGCCAACTGGTAGAAGGCCGGGAACCACTCGTCCATTTTCGAGTCACCGACGAGCACCACCTCGGTCTTCGACCGCGTGTTTGCGTACGTGCACCACAACACCTTCGACGACGTGAAGTTCTGGAAGCATCCGTCGGCCGTCGTAACCGGAACGTCCGCGCCGGCGCGGAGCGGATCGGGGGTGATGAACGGAACTTGGTTGGGTATCACGGTCGACGGCAGCGTCTGTGATCGACTCAGGCTTGCCGCACCGGGCGCCAACCGGGCCGCATTGCCAACCGACGTAACCGACAACGCGACAGACATGACGAGCGCAATGCCGGCACTGATCCCGGCGAGCGTGAAGTTGCCGCCCACGCCGAGCGCCAACCGCGGCGATGCGGAGACGCCGAGCGAAAACCGGATCGGGTTCTCCACGTAGCGGAACGTGAGCCAGGCCGGCACCACCGAGGCCGCGGTGAGGAGCAGCCCGACGCCCGCCGAGAGATGGCCGTCCGCGGCCACGATCGCGATGAGAGGCCAATGCCACAGATATAACGAGTACGACAGATCGCCGACCTGCCGGAACGGGCGCGTACCGAGGATCGCGACCGGGCCACGCCGCCCGGCCGTGGTACCCGCGACGATCACCGCAGCAGTGCCGAGGGTCGGCAACAGCGCGGCGTACCCGGGCCACGGTGTGGTGGTGTCCACGACGAACCCGGACACGACGATCGCGGCGAGCCCGAGCCATCCGATGATTAGCGCGTGGCTGCGCCGGAGCCGGGCACAGTAGGTCGCGGCCAGCGCGATACCAGCACCGACCGCGAGTTCCCAGATCCGGGTGGTCGTCACGAAGAACGCGCGGCCGGGATCGCTCGATGTGTCGACGACTGACCAGACGAACGACGCCATCCCGACCGAGCCGAGACCAATGGCAAGTACGGTCCGGATGCGGTGCCCGCCGAGACGAGCGATAGCGACCGCCGCGAGGATCAGCAGCGGCCACACCACGTAGAACTGCTCCTCGACGGCGAGTGACCAGAAGTGTTGGACGGGCGACGCCGGCGTGCCCTGGGCGAAGTAGTCCACCGCGCGGTCGGCGAGCCGCCAATTGACCACGTACGTGGCCGACGCGACGATGTCGCCACCGATGTCCTGCCAACGGATCCGTGGCACGGCAAACCACACCACGACCGCGGTCACGATCAGCACGACGGCGGCGGCCGGCAGGATCCGTTTCGTACGTCGCGCGTAGAACCTGAGAAGTGAGATGCGGCCGGTGCGGTCCACCTCGGCCAGAAGCTGGCCGGTAATGAGGAATCCGGAGATGACGAAGAAGACGTCGACACCGGCGAAGCCACCCGGCAAGAATCCAACGCCCGCGTGGTAGAGCAGAACCAGGACGACGGCGACGGCGCGAAGGCCGGCGACATCGCCGCGGAAGTGCGCGGTGGATCGGATCTTCGGTCGAGCCGGCGTGGTTGGCTCGACCGACTTTACGGTTGCTCGCCCGGCCGGCCGGACCTTCGCTTGCCCAGCCGACCGAGCCTTGGCTTGCCCAGCCGGGCGGGGGCCGTCAGCCGTCTCGCGGGGCTGGGCGGAAACCATGAACGTCCCTCCGACGGCACGGACTCGCGTACGACAGCCACCGGCCCCGTCGGTGGCAGCACGCGGATGCCGGTTGCGGAGCCATCTCCATGCAACCATCGCGCCAGGAGTGAGTCCGGCATTTGCGCCAACCCGCGTCGGTTGAACGGGTTGGTTGACCCCGCGCGGCCTCCCGGCGAGTTGCGATTGCACTCGTGGCGTCAGGCGGTGCCTCGCACCGCCCACGCCCGCGCCACCAGCGGGATCGATCCGTCCGGCGCGACGGGCAGGCGAGATCGGATCAGGTCACGCAACCGATCACGCATCTGCGGCTCTAATGACATCGTGTAGGCCGGCGCCGGCCCCTGGCCGCCGAGAAACGGATCCCAGAAGTCGTCGAAGTCGACGAAGACGGTCGGCACGTCGATCGCACGTACGATCACGTCGGTCAGTCCGGCCCCGGTCCACAGCGCGGACAGCGGCTCCGGCTGGCAGATCGAGAATCGGCGCCCTTCGTCACGACTCACGGCCGCCGGATCGAGGTCGGCTGCCGCATCCCAGAAGTAGCGCATCATCTGCATGCCGCTGGCGTAGTCCCAGACGTACGCACCGACCACCCCACGCGGCGCCGTCACCCGGGTGAATTCCGCGGCCGCTCGGTCGGCGTCCGGCACGAAGTTCAGCATCAACGCTCCGACCAACGCGTCGAAGCTACCGTCGAGAATCGGCAACGCGCACGCGTCGCCCTGGCAGTAACTGGCGCGCGGATCAGCGACCTGGCGACGCGCGGCTGACACGAAGCCGGCCGACGGGTCGATGCCGGTGACCGCCGCCGGCTCGCTTGACGCGAGGATCCTGGCCGACACCGCGCCCGTGCCACATCCGACGTCTAGCCAGCGCGCGCCCGCGGGCACACCGAGCCAATCGAGGAACTCGACGACAACGCGCCGACTCCAACGGCCCACGAATGCGTCGTACGCGTCACCCACCATCCAGACATCGCTCACTCACCGAGGATGCACCGCAACGGGCTTCGGCGCGCGATCGCCGACACATTCGGCACGCGGTCTTAGACCGGCACGCTCGCGATCGCCGACGCCAATCGGCGGGCCGCGTCGACGACTTCGGTCGGCGACAGCATCGAGTAGGACAGCCGGACGTAATCGTCGCCCGAGGATCCGTTCGCGTAGAACTGCGTGCCGGGCGTGAACGAGACACCACGTTGCTCGGCCAGCGGCAGAAGGTCATTCGCTGGTACGCCGGCGGGCAGCGCGAGCCACACAAACCAGCCGCCGCGCGGCAGCTGTATGTCTGGCGCAACGGTGTCTCGCACCGCCGTGACAAGCGCGTCGCGCCGCTCCGCGTAACGCTGGCGTACCTCGGCGAGGTGCCGGTCGTACGCGCCGGACGCACCGAAGTCCGCCATCGTCAACGCCGCGGCGTGGTTCACGCCACCGCCACTGTGGACGTACCCGATCCGAGCGATCCGTGCGACGAACGCCGGCGAGGCTTGGATCCAGCCGAGCCGTACGCCCGGCGCCACGGTCTTCGCGAACGAACCGAGGCGTACGACGGCGTCCACTTCGGATGGTGAGGCGCTGCCGGCCGACGCATTCGCGAGGCGCCACAACGATGGCGGCGCCACGCCGTCGTAGACCATCTCCCGGTACGTGTCGTCCTCCACGATGGTGAGTCCAGCGCGCATGGCAAGGCCGACAAGCGCGGCGCGACGTTGCTCCGGTAGGCATCCACCGGTCGGATTGCCGAACGTCGGAACGATGTAGAGCAGGCGTACCCGTCGACCGGCGCCACGCAGCCGGGACACCATCGCCTCGGTGGCCGTAACATCCAGGCCATCGCGGTCCGCCGGTACGCCAATCACCTCGACGCCGTAGTCGCGCAGGATCGGGAACGCCAAATGGTAGGTCGGCGAGTCGACGAGCACGACATCGCCGGGTTCGGCCAGCACGCTACAGACCAGGGCCAGCGCATGTGAGGCACCGCCGGTCACGAAGATGCCATCCGGTGTCGAGCCCCCGCCGTCGATGTCGCTCAGACGCGCCGCGATCCACTCGCGGAGCGGACCCGGACCGGGATCGGCGCCGTAGGACAGCGCGTCGGCGCGGTGACGACGCAGCGCGTTTTGCGCGGCCACCGACCATGCTTCGACCGGAAGCAGCGACGGCGACGGGTGACCCCAGCTCAGGTCGAGGATGCCTGGGCGCTCTTCGAACTGGACGATGGGCAGACCGCGGCTCACGCGAGGACGATAGCCGGACCCGGTCCCTACTTGTTCCCCCCGGTCGGGCACTGCACGCTGCCGGTCACTGTGCCGCCACCCGGGCTCGTGACCTTCAGCGTGAGGCGGTACGTGCCGGTCAGGCCCGGCATGACGTGCACGTCGGGGATCGCGATCGTTGTCGCGAAGTTGCCTCCAAACACATCCGTCTCGCCCTTGACCTCGGTTCCGTCGCCGAGGTGCCACTCGTAGGTCGCGTGCTGCGCCACCGCGGCCGTCAGTGTGGCGGTGAAATCGGTGTTGTACGGGCAACTCTTCGGCGGGTCGAGCGGGGCGATGTCGGCAGGCCTGGCGCCACACGTCAAGTGGAACGTCGTAGAGCGCCGGAGGATCTCCTTGCCACTCTTGTCCAGGATCAGCACGGCCCGGCCGAAGTCCTCGTCATATCCGATGTCATCAAGCGTGAACGTCAGGACCTTCGACTGCGGTCCGGTGCCGCCGAAATGTATCGGCTGCGCTACGGCGCCCGTGTTGACCCGGCTCACGGCGTATTTCAGGTCTATCGGACCCTTGTCCACCGAGACCGTTGCCCGAAGCGTGTACAGGTAGGGGCACTTGTCGGTGGCAACCACCGCCGGCTTGATGGCGTCGACGACCAGGGTCACGCGCGGCGCACCATTCTGGCCGGACGTCGTGGCGCCGCTCGTCGCGCCGCCAGTCGCGCTGCCGGCACCGCCGCTCGGGCCGGCATCTCCCGGGCTAGCCGCCGGGCTGGACGAAATATGTGCGGGAGCCGAGGCGGCGATGGCACCTACGTGGCCGGCACCATTCGCGGTCTTCGACGCGCAGCCCGCCGCGGCCAGGCAGCTGATGAGTCCGATCGCGATGGCGATGCGCGCCCGGCGCGTGCCGCGTGACTGCCGATCCATGCTGACCTCCTGGCGTGCCGGCGGCGGAGTCCGGTCAGCGTATTGATCGATGCCTGTTGACCACCGTCAATGTCGGAGATCCGACAGGCGACGACTTTTCGCGCGGCCGAACACCGAAGATGCGGTATTTCCCCCGCTGTCGAGCGATCGCTGGAATGGTCATCATCGGGAGATGGCCGTCGATCGCGGCCACGTCACCAAGGGAGGCGCCGTGGACACCGCACCGCGCGTGGGGATGTTCCCGCCGTTCGACCTGCTGGACCGTGGTCCGGCCGCTGCGTCGGCACACCTGAGGAGCCTTACCGACGCCGGCATCGACCATGTGTGTTGCGGCGACCATGTGAGCTTTGCCGGCAGCGGGTTCGACGGCCTTCTACAGGCGACGGCACTGACCATGCTCCATCCGGCACTACCCGTGCACGTCGGCATCTACCTGCTGCCCTTGCGCCACCCAGTGCTCGTGGCACGACAGCTCGCCGACGTCGAGCGGATCGCGCCGGGCCGGCTCGTGTTCGGCGTCGGTGTCGGCGGCGAAGACCGACGCGAGGTCGCGATGTGCGGAGTTGATCCGGCGAGCCGCGGGCGGCGGATGAACGAATGCCTGGCGATCGTGCGCGAACTCCTCGCCGCCGGCTCTACCGACTTTCACGGCGAGTTCTTCGACATCGAGCAGGCCACCATCGCGCCGCGACCGGCTCGACCGACGCCGATCATCGCGGGCGGCCGGTCCGATGCCGCGATCCGGCGCGCCGGGCGGTTGGGCGATGGCTGGCTCGGCATCTGGAACTCGCCACGGCGCTTCGCGGAAGCGATCGACATGGCCGCCGCGGAGGCCGCGCGGATCGGTCGCGCCGACCCGCCTACACGACACGCGATGCAGGTCTGGTGCGGGTTCGCCGACTCGAAACCGACCGCGCGAGCCTGCCTCGCGCCCGCGATGCAACGCTTCTACGGGCTGCCGTTCGAACGCTTCGAGCGCTACTGCCCCTACGGCACGGCCGAGGACGTCGCCGAGTTCCTCGCGCCGTACGTCGACGCGGGGTGCACCGAGTTCAACCTGATCCCGCAGGCGCCCGACGACGAAACCGCCGTCGCCGGCACGGCCACCGTCCGGGCGTTGCTGGCCAAGAACTCGTACGCATGACCGGTCGGCGGACGGTGCGCCACGCTACGTCCGCGGCGTCAGCACTGCCATCGGGATCTGACGCTCCACCTTTGCTTGGTACTTCGCAAAACCCGGTGCCCGGGATACCAGTCGTTCCCAGAGCACCGCGTGCTCGCTCGAGTCGGCGATGGTGACACCGACCTCGGTGCGCTTCGGGCCGATCTGGATGACCGCCCGATCGGTATGACGGAGGTTGCGGAACCACTGCGGCTCCTGCGGACTACCGCCGGCCGAGCCGGTGACCACGTAGCGGCCGCCGTCCTCGAAGTAGGACACCAGCGTCGTACGGTCGATGCCGGACTTCCGGCCGGCGACAGTCAACAGCAACGTGGTGAGACCACCGACCTTGCCCATCACTCGGCCGTTCGACATCCGGTAGAGACGGATCGGCATCACGTTGGCCGCGCGCATCATGGTCCTCTTGACGTCCACGCGAGCGTCCTTTCCGGGGAGACGGATGCGGCAGCGTCGATGCGAGCCACCGCCTCGCTCAGCCTAGTGCGGGCGACCTGAGTGAGCAGCACGCAGTCGGATCGCTGCGGACGGAGCCCCGGCCTAGCATCCCCGCTGTACGGTCAACGCCTTGATGGACGCCGCCCACTGGTACGGGACCTGGGTGAACCACGCCAGCGGAGGAAGTGGTGCGGTGGCCACGAAGACGGGACCGGGAAAGCACCGCGAGACCCGCAACTGCGCGCGCCAGGCCTGATCCGGCGTCGTGACGAGGATGACCGACGTCCACCCCAACCGGCTGGCGGTCCGACCGATCCACTCCGCCTCGCCTCGAGTCGTCGCCGGGTCAGCGTGGAAACACAACACCGTCACGCCAGGCACCGCCGGCAGGCAGTTCGTCGTGTCGGTCGTGGTCGTCGACTGGACGAGGTACGCCGCTCGGTGCGCCTTCGCGAGATCTACCGCCACACTGTCGCGGCCATCGTCGTTCTGTCCGCCGAGTTCGACGATCGCGCTCGCGTGCGTCGGCAGCGCACCGAGATCCGGCCACACGAATACCCGCGCGGTCACTGCGACGAAGGCGAGCAGCAGCGACACCGCCAACACGGCGACCATGCGGACCCGCGACCGCGACAAAATCGTCGGCCTCGGAACGGCGGTGGCCTTCGACGCGGTGCCGGGCTTCGCTACGGTGCCAGGCTTCCGCACGGTGCCAGGCTTCGTGGTCACGCTCACCTCCCGCTCGTGGCCGCGTGTGGCGAATGGACAGCACAACCACCCGCGCACTGATCCGGGAGCCCCCCGGCGGAATATTAGCGGGGCTGTGCGTTCTGCCATTCCGTTGTCGCAGAATTCGCTCAGGGTCGGCACACTCGACCCGGATCAGTAGGTAGGCGTCGCCCATCGCCGCGTCACGCGTCGCATCATCCGGGCCGCCGGCCGGCGCTGGCGTGCCGCCATCCACTCGCCGCGTTGAATTAGCTGGGGTGCGCGGATCGGCACGTCGAGAACGCTCGAAACGGCAGCCAACGGTTGGCCGTTGCGGACCAGTTCGGCCGGGAACAAGGCAAGCGTCCGAGTGCGCTGATGGTCGCCCTCGACAAGCAGGTGACACGTCGGCGTCACGCGTGGGTTCATTTCGAGCAACTGCGCCTCGCCGGAATCAGTGATGATGAAGTCGAAGCCACAGAAACCGGTCAGCCCAAACCTGCGGACGAGTCTTCGGGCCGCCTCCGCCATCGCCGGATGGTCGACGATCCGGACGACCGCGGCCGGACCACGTGCCTCGGTCGCTTGGACCACCTCAAGGCACACCAACGATTGGACCTCGCCGTGGAGGCACCCGACGGTCGCGATCGCCTCCCGCCCGCCGACGTACTGCTGCGCGTTCACCACCGGTCGGACGCGACGCAACCACGCGGCTAGCAAGCCGGCTTCGAGGTTGAACACCATGCGCTTGATGCCGCGCGTCAGACGTGGCGGATTCGACGTGGTACGCCATGCCTCGCGCAGTCGCGATCCGTCGCGTACCACCGCCACGCCGCGTCCACCCCAACTGCCATCGGTCTTGAGAACGACCGGCATGCCATGCCGAGCGACCCACTGCTCCAGCGCGACGGAGTCCGAGATCACCGCGGTCTCGGGCGCGGCAACGCCGAGCGCGCGCGCTTGCATGGCCAACCCGGTCCGCGACGTGATGGACGGCCAATGTTCGACCGCGCCGACCGAATGCGCGATCACCGCCGCGATCTCCGGCTCGGTCTTCCGGATCCGCGCATGGATTCGCCGCAACAGGGCCAGCGCTCGCTCGTCATCGGGAAGCACAATGTCCGGCGCGGCCCGGCGGATCGCGACGACGACGGACCGCGTTCGGCGCACCCGACTCAGTCGGTGGTCGCTCACGATGCCCTCGACCACTTCCAGCGGGTGCGACCGGGGACGGCAGGCGCTCACCGTGAAGCCGGCCTCCGTCAACGCATGGGCGAGTCGCGCAGCGGAGAACCATCGCATCGTGCTGAGCAGCATCGGCCGCTCGAATCCCGGCATCGGGCGCAGTCCGGACCACGTGGCACGGCTGCGTGCGAGACGGTGATCGATCACGTTCGCGACTACGGCGGCGGAGGCGTTGTCGTGCATGACCGTCAGGTGGTCGCCGTCGACGCGCGCCACGTCGAGGTGGTCGGCGTACCCGGCCCAGAGCTTCACGGTGTCGCATCCGAAGTGGCGGTCGATTGACGACGCGATCAGCGTGATGGTGCCGTCGTAGAACCGCGGGCAGTAGCCGGCGATTGACGAATACGCGAGACCGCTCATGGTGTTCGCGTCGTCCGGCCCCATGCTCAGACGTTCCGGATCATCGGTGGCGCGGCGCATCACACGCCGCAGGAGCCGACCGCTGCGCAGCCGGAGTTCGCCAGCCGCTTGCCCCATCGGCATGTGACCGATCCGTGCGAGCTGCCGCCCGGTGCGCCGAGCAAGCGCGCGCAGCCATGTCCCGCGCGGCCAGAAGCGCTCGTCGAAGACCGCCTCGATGAGGAACAGCGCATCCACGACCTGGCCAGCGGCGCGCAGCTGCTGTGCGGTCTCGAGCGCGATCAGGCCACCGAACGAGTAGCCACCCAGGCGGTACGGACCGGACGGCTGTACGCGTCGAATCGCGCGAACGATCAGCTCCGCCATGCGCTCGACGCCCACCACCGGCTGACGTTCGGCGTCTTCGGCGAGCGGTGCGACCGCGTAGACCTCCTGCGGACCGACGAAAGCCGAAACCAGCGCGGTCAGCTCGGTCGGATCTCCTTCGAGTCCCGGTACGAGGAACAGGTTTCCACCTGCCCGGCCGGCGCGCAGCCGCTCTACCCGTACCCCGTTTGCCTCGAACGTGGTCGACGGCGCGACCGCAGCGCCCGCATCGTTGGCCGCGGTCGGCGCGGTCATGCGGGTGCCATGCTGCGCACGGGTTCGGTGCGCCGCGCTCGGCGCGCGAGACGCCGGGCAACCAATGGCGCGACATACTCCGCGCCGACCATGAACCGCATGAGCGGTCCGAAACTGTTCACCGCGGGCGGGCCGACGAAATACAGACCCGGCACGGAGCTCTCGAAGCTGCCCGACACGACCGGCATCCGGGCATGGGTGCGGATCGCCCCGCGAAGGCCTTCGCTCAGGAACCACAACCGCTGGACGTCAGGCCAGTACCCGGTCGCGGCGATGACGTGGTCGGTCAGCACCTCGCGTCGGCTGCCGTCCGCGGCGACCAGGTGCAGCCGCACGCGGCCGTCATCCTCGACGGCACGCTCGACGGTCTCGCCAAGGGAAACCGAGACGCCGGCCTCGAGTCGCGCCTTCATCACCCAGGCCGACTTCGGTCCGAGATGCCGCCGGATGATCGTCAGCCGAGCGTTGCCGGGCAGGAAGCGGAAGAGATTTGGCACGTTCTCGCACAGCCACGAGCGCCACCCAGGACCGAGGCCCGATGAGGGATGACGGATCCGCTGCCATCGGCTGCGCGAGCCGGGCTTGGGCTCGGAGAAGAACCGCAGCGTGCTCCGCCGCGCGACCAGCGACGTCGTCGCGCCGGCCTCGGCAAGCAACGCGGCGACATCGACCGCGGAGGAGCCGCCGCCGACGACGGTGACCTCCCGGCCGGCGAACCGCGACAGGTCGTGGTGGGCGGAGCTGTGCGACACGAGCTCGGCCCGCAGGTGCGCCAGTTCCGGCGGTACGAACCCGAAGTGCGTGATGCCGACCGCGCCGACGACGAAGTCGGCGTCCAGCATTTCGCCGTCCTCCAACGAGATCGTGAAGCTACCGCCGGAGCGTTCCACCGAGACGACCTGACGGTCCTCGAGATCGGGCACGAACCGCTGCTGGAAGTCCAAGGCGTACGCGTTGAACACCTCGAGGCTCACCGCGAGATCGGTGTGGTGATAGGCGATGCCCTGGTCGGTGCAGTAGTTGCCGAGTGTTCCCTTGCCGTCCGGGTCAGAAAGGCTCGAGGCGAAACCGTCCGACTTCAACGTCATCCCGGCCGGCATATGCCGCCGCCACGTGTCAACCGGCGTTCCGAAGATGCGGTACGCGACGCCACGTGAGCGCAGATGCGCGGCGATGGACAGACCGTATGGCCCGGCTCCAATGATGGCTACCTGCGTCACTGACGAACACACCCCTAAACCAGACAAACTCATATATCGCCGAACCCCCCGTACCCGTGACGGGGGGATCTCTTCGATGCCAGGTCGACATGCGCGAATGAGCCGGCGTCAACCTCCTAGACATCCGGCATGACGACATCGCCACCCGATCTCGACACAGGTGTGTGAAGAAACTGAGTGGCCGGATGATGGTGACTTTCATCCAGTTGGATGTCAAGCGAGCGGCCATGCGCGAGGAACCTTCGGGTCTGACCAGCGCCGACAGCCCCGCGATGGCTACCGACACGGCGGACGTGGACGGCAGAGGGCATGCACGGCGAGTGCGTGTGGACGTTCGGCCGGCCCGGGCCATTGTCGTCGCGGCCACAGACCGAAATCTTCGTCAATTGCCGCCGCGCCGTTGCCTCACAGAGACGATTCGAGAATCATGGATATTCATCCTTTCGTACCGCGACTCACGTCTGAAGAGGTGATGCGATGTATCGGCAGGTGCTCGACCCGGTCGGCCACTCCTTGGCCTGGAGCGCGCTGGTCGCGGCGATCCCCCTCCTCCTCCTGGTTTTCATGCTCGGTGTGCTGCGCATAACGGCATGGATCTCGTCGCTCGTCGCGCTGGCCGCCGCGCTCGTCGTGGCAATCACCGTCTATCCGATGCCGGCCAGCCAGGGATTCCTGGCCGCCTCGCTCGGTGCGGTCAGCGGGTTCTTCCCCATCCTGTGGATCGTCATCAACGCGATCTGGATCTACAACATGACCGTCTACACCGGGCACTTCGACGTGCTGCGTCGATCGTTCGGTGGAGTGAGTGACGACAAGCGGATCCAGGCCATCATCATCGCGTTCTGCTTCGGCGCGCTGATGGAAGCGTTGGCTGGTTTCGGCACGCCGGTGGCGATCACCGCGGTCATGTTGATTGCGCTCGGCTTCACACCGATGCGCGCGGCCGTGCTGGCACTCGTCGCGAACACCGCGCCGGTGGCATTCGGGGCGCTGGCCACCCCGATCGTCACGCTGTCGACCGTCAGTGGCCTCGACGTCAACACTGTCGGCTCGATGGTGGGGCGGCAGACGCCGATCCTGGCCTTGTTCGTCCCGCTCGTGCTGGTCGCTCTTGTCGACGGGCGTCGCGGCATGCGCCAGACGTGGCCGGCTGCCATCGTGTGCGGTGCGGCGTTCGGCCTGGCGCAGTACGTGACGTCCAACTTCATCTCCGTGCAGCTAGCCGACATCGTGGCGTCGTTGTTCGCCGCGGCGGCGGTGGTCGCGCTGCTGCGCGTGTGGCAGCCAGGCACCGGCGGGGTGCCGGCCGTCGTTGCGGAACCGGTCCCCATCGTCGCCGGCGGCAGCGTGGACGTACCCGACGAGGGCTTCAAGAACCGCGTCGAGAAGCGGGACACGCCCGGTCAGATCGCGTTGGCGTACGCGCCGTACGTGATCATCGTGGCGATCTTCTGCGTCGTCCAGCTTCCGCCGATCATTCATCGGCTCAACACGACGACCCGGACCTGGTCTTGGCCGGGTCTGCACATCGAGAATGCGGCCGGCAAGGTGTCCACGTTGCCGTTGTTCAAGTTCAACTGGCTCACCGCCGCCGGCACGCTGATGCTCATCGCCGGCATCATCACGATGATCGTGTTGCGGGTGACACCGTGGCGCGCCATCAAGCTCTACGGCCAGACGCTCAATCAGCTGAAGTGGGCCATCCTGACGGTGATGGCGGTGCTTGCGCTCGCCTTCGTGATGAACGCGAGCGGCGAGACCGCGACGCTCGGCAACTGGCTTGCGAATGCCGGCAAGGCGTTTGCCTTCCTCTCGCCGATCCTCGGCTGGCTAGGCGTCGCCGTCACGGGATCGGACACGTCGTCGAATTCGCTGTTCGGCGCGCTACAAGTCAGCGCGGCACATCAGGCCGGCCTGAATCCGGTGCTGATGGCGGGATCGAACTCGTCCGGCGGCGTGTTGGGCAAGATGATCTCGCCACAGAACCTCGCGATCGCCGCGAGCGCGGTGGGCATCACCGGCAAGGAGGGCGATCTGTTCCGCAAGGTCGTGCTGTGGAGCATCGTGTTCCTGCTCGGCATGTGTGTCCTCGTCTATCTGCAGTCGACCGCGGTCTTGAGTTGGATGGTGCCGTAACGGCATCGATGGATGGTGGCCGCCGCACATCGTGCGGCGGCCACCGCGCGTTTCGCGCCGCCGCGGTGTCGGTATCCGTGGGTACCTTCACGGTTCAGCGGTGGCGTCATGGTGCACCGGCAGCTTGCCCCGGCGGAGGTGGACATGAGCGAGCAAGGATGGCGCGACTTCCTCGCAGCACAAGAGGGTTCGGACTGGGTCGTGCTGCACGGCGGAGCGACGGCGGTGTTCCGCGTCCCGTCGGCGCTGGCGGCGGCCCGGCTGGCCGAAGCGTTGGCTCAAGTTCCCGGGCTCGCCGGCTCCGGTGCGCTGATGACGATCGCCGACGGTCAGCTCACCGTACGGTTGACTCGCGACCTCTGGTGGCTCGAGGAACGGCACGTGCAGCTCGCCCGCGCGGTGTCCGCGGTGGCCCGGGACCACGGTGCCGTAGCTGACCGGACGCGGGTGCAGGAGGTGCAGCTGGCCATCGCGGCCAAGCCGGACGCCATCGACGTCGGCTTCTGGCGCGCCGTTCTCGGTTACTCAGTCATGAGCGACGACAACGCCGTCGACTCGCTCGGGCACGGATCGACGGTCTGGATGCAGGACCTCGATCCCGCCAAACCATTGCAGCACGCGATGCACGTCGATGTCTCGGTGGCCCGCGAGCAGGCCGAGCACCGCCTGGCAGCCGCGTTGGCGGCGGGCGGACGCATTGTCGAGGAGTCGAACGCACCAGCTAGCTGGATCCTTGCCGACCGCGCCGGCAACCGCGTCTGCATCGCGGCCTGGCCGGACGGCGCTCCCGATAAGACCGCTTCGTCCTGACCGCCGGTTGGACCAAGCCACGGTGTGCACCGAATGCCCACTGTAAAACACGCCGCCGTAGCGTTTAGAGTCTTCCGGTGACCACCACCACCCAGCCGACCCGGTGGCAGGCCCAACACGCTGCGACGCCGGGCGCGCGCCTCCGCTGGCACCTCCCGGTCTGGGTCGCGTTCGGCACGCTCGCCGCGGTCGGCCTGTTCTGGTTACGGGATGGCGGTCTGAATGCGCTGGCGGGAGGTCCCGGTGCGTGGGTCACGTCGATCGGGCGCTTCACCGGCCTGGTCGCCGCCGATCTGTTGCTCATCCAGGTGATCATGCTCGCCCGAATCCCCTGGATCGAGCGCCAATACGGCCAGGACCTGCTGGCCCGCTGGCACCGCCTGGTCGGCTTCAGCTCCTTCGCCCTGATGCTCTCGCACATCGCCGCGGTCACCCTCGGGTACGCCGCCATCGAACGGTCCCCGCTGCTGCGCGAGGCATGGCGGCTGGTCACCGCGTACCCCGGGATGCTGCTCGCCACCGCCGGGACGGCACTGCTGATCATGGTCACGGTCACCTCGGTGAAGAGGGCACGTGCGAAGCTGCGCTACGAGTCGTGGCACCTCCTGCACCTCTACGCGTACCTGGGCATCGGACTGTCGCTGCCGCACGAGTTCTGGACCGGCGCCGACTTCGCCCAGCCCGCGGCCCAGGCGTTCTGGTGGACGCTGTATGTGATCGCCGCCGGCAGCACCCTCCTCTACCGAATCGGGCTGCCGCTGTGGCGCAGCGCGCGCCACGACATACGGGTCGAGACCGTGGTCGGCGAGATACCCGGCATCAATTCGGTTTACCTGCGCGGCCGCGGTCTCGACCGGCTCAGCGCACACGCCGGCCAGTTCTTCGTCTGGCGGTTCCGGGGCCGCCGGGGTTGGACGCGCGCGAACCCGTTCTCGTTGTCTGCGGCGCCCCGGCCGGACCAGCTTCGGATCACGGTCAAGGAACTCGGCGACGGCACCGGCGCGGTGGCCGGTTTGGTGCCGGGCACTCGAGTGCTGTTCGAGGGCCCGTACGGCAGATTCACCGGCGACGTACGCCGCTGCGCACGGATCACGCTGATCGCGTGCGGCATCGGCATCACGCCCATCCGCGCGCTGCTGGAGGCCGAGCACTACCGGCCCGGCGAAGCCACCCTGATCTACCGGGCACGGCGCATCGAGGACTTCGCCTTCCAACGCGAGATCGAGTCGATTGCGGGTACCCGTGGGGTGAATGTAATCTTCCTGCCCGGTTCACGCGGACCGCGCGACTCGTGGCTGCCCGATGGCCACCCCGACCGGCTGGCCTCGCTCACCGAGATGGCGCCTGACCTGGCCCGCAGTGACGTGTACGTGTGCGGGCCCGAGCGCTGGATGGAGTCGGTGGTCGCCACCTTGTACGACGCCAAAGTCCCCGACAGTCAGATCCACGTCGAGAGGTTCGGATGGTGAGCCGGTACGCGGGCGACGCAGTGACCCGCGGTTCGACGGGCCGCATCGTGATGTGGCTCGCCGCGACCGCGGTGATCCTTGTGCTGCTGTTTGCCTACCGGACCAGCACGAGCGGCGCGACAACTGCCCCGCATGCGCAAGCGCCTGGCGTGGTCGGCCAGGCGCACAGCCAAGACGTGCGCGCGATCGTCGTCAACGGCAGCGTGGCGCGGACCCGTTGGGGGCCGGTTCAGGTGCAAGTCTCGATCTCCGGCGGCCGCATCACCGACGTGCGGGCGCTGACGTACCCGTCCGGCAATGGTCACGACACCGCGATCAACGCGTACGCGCTCCCCGAACTCCGCCAGGAGGCGCTCGACGCGCAGAGTGCACGGATCGACACGGTCAGCGGCGCCACCGTCACCAGCGACGGCTACCGTGCATCTCTGCAGGCCGCACTGCACGCTGCCGACTTCAACGCCTGACCTGCGGAGAAGCGCGTTGTCGCACCGCGCGTGCGCCCAGGTCTGGGGATGTGGAAGGCCAGCAACGAGGCACTCAAATCGCACGAGTGGAATTGGATCTGGCACGCGGCGTTGATCACGACCCGCGACTCGACCGGGCCGACCCGAGGCATTGGCATACAAAGCGATTCGTCCGCTGGGGTGAGTGTCCCGGTCGATCCGCTGATCACCGTCGGTTATGACTACGCGATCTGCCTGATGTCATCGCCGTAATCGAACAAGATCCTTAGTCGAGCGCCGAGTGCCTGAGCGTAGCGAGTCAGCGTTGCGACCTCATTGACGTCCAGATCGCCGTTCTCGATCTGGCTAACTCGGCCAGGCGTCACCCCCATAAGCTCGGCAACCTCGCGTTGGGTCAGACCGAGCCGCTTGCGCTCCTCGGCCAGATGAAACGCTTTCGCCCACGCCTCGGTACGAGAACGCTCCGCAAGCAGTTCATCGTCGTTTCCGTCGTGAAGCTCGGCACGCACGTCATCCCAGTCGTGAAAGTCAGTCACCGAGCTGCTCCCTTCGTTTTCGTTCGGCTGCCAGCCAGGTCTGGTACGCGGCCTCGGCCGCTGGAATAGCCGACCGATACCAGCGCTGCCAGTCGTGAGCCTTGTTGCCGGCGACAAGGAGGATCGCCTGCGACCATGGGTCGAACACAAACAGGATCCGGATTGCGACATCGCGCCCTGATCGAGGCCGAAGCTCTTTGAGATTGCTGATGGAAGATCCGGCCAAGCTGTCAACCAATGGTCGCCCGAGTCCTGGGCCCACCTCGGCCAGCATGTCTACTGCCGCGTTGATCGAACGGTACGTATCCGCGTCGTTCATGCGGACTCCACGCAGCCAGAGACGAACGTCAGAACTGACCTTGATGACCCAGCGTCGACGCTCGACCACGGCTCAACTATAGCTCTGCCTATATCCGATGGCCAGCAAGCGATCCCAACCGAGCAACCGGAGAGTCAGCGATTGTCGCCGCTTCCCGCCAACACGCCACGGCCTTGCCGGCTCGCCAACTTGGCAAGGTTGGTCGCTGCGACCTCGTCCAACGACAGGTCGAGGTAATCCGCAAGTACCGCGACATACCAGAGAACGTCACCGAGTTCCTTGGCGATGTCACCCCGATCGATACGTGACTCATCGCAGTCCAGGTCGCGGACCCACTTCTTGAATTTCTCGGCGATCTCACCAGACTCGCCGACCAGCCCGAGCACCAAATGGAGCAACTCGTTCTTCTTGTCCCGTGGTGCGGCGGTACGCAACGCGCCGCGCTGATAGTCGTCCAAGTCCATGCAGGACATTGTGGACCAAGCCTTAACGGGACACTGTCGTAGCGACACTGAACCGCACCGATCCGAAGACCGATGCGGTTCATGTGCAAGATCCAAAACGTGG
>DASTMZ010000015.1:0-22326 GCA_035713725.1 Micromonosporaceae bacterium | reverse complement strand
ACAGGCCAAGCCGTACGCCGCCGATGTCGCTCTTCTGGACAAGGTTCGAGTCCGCCGACTTGAGCACGACGGTGGTCCCGAGGTCGGCGGCAGCAGCGAGGGCATCGGCCTCGGTAGCGGCCGCACGCTGCGCGACAACCGGAATCCCATACGAGGCAAGGAGTTCGGCAGCAAACATCGGCGACTGCCAGCCGCCGCCGTGGGCCACGGCATTGCTGACCATGGTCCGAGCACGTGCAGGGTCGATCCCGTCGAGGTTTGGGCGATGTCCGAGCGGTTGGGCCCGCCACATCCCGTAACGGACCGCACGTGCCAGCGCGGCGATCGCGCCTTCTGGCAACGGGTACACCGGGGCGCGCGTCGCGCCGAGACTGGCCGGCGCGGCATCGACACCGAGCAGGACTACCGCGGCCGGAACGGTGATGTCATCGAGGGCCTGGCCGATCGCCGCGAGGATCCCTGGGACGTCGTTGGCCAGGGTGGCACCGAACGCGACAACGACAGCGTCGACGTAGGGGGCTACTGCCCGGATCGCCGTACCCACCGCTTGTGGTGTTGCCCCGGCGCCGAGATCGACCGGATTGCCGACGGCGGCGGCCGCGGGCGCGGCATCGTGGATCGCAGCCGCCACGTCGGGAGGCAACGTGGGCACGGACAACCCGGCCGCATCGGCGGCGTCGGCGCACAGCACGTTCACGCCGCCGGCGTTGCCGACGATCGCGATCCGCGCGCCGGCCGGCAGCGGCTGGTCGACCAGCATCCGGGCGGTGTCAACCATGTCGCCCAACCCGTCACACCGGATCACCCCGGCTTGAGCGAACAACGCGTCGACGGTGGCGTCCGGCGCGGCGGCTGCGGCGGTGTGCGAGGCGCCGGCACGTGCGCCGGCCAGCGTTCGACCACTCTTGACGGCCAAGACGGGTTTGCGCCGGGCGACCGCTCGCGCGATCCGCGCGAATCGGCGCGGGTTTCCGACCGACTCCATGTAGAGCGCTACCACGCGTGCGGCCGGGTCGTCGTACCAGTACGACAACAGATCGTTGCCGGACACGTCGGCCTTGTTACCGAGCGAGACAAAGCTTGAGATCCCGAGCCCAATCTGCGCGGTTTGGGCGAGCAAACTGATAGCGACCGCACCAGATTGTGAGGCGATCGCCAGCCCGCCGGGCTTCGCGCCGGCGGCAAACGTCGCGTGCAGCTTCACCGCCGGGTCGGTGTTGAGGATGCCTAGGCAGTTCGGGCCGACCAGCCGGATACCCGCCGAGCGCGCAATACGTACGAGCTCCGCCTGTCGCAACCTGCCATCCGGCCCTTCCTCGCCGAACCCCGACGAGAGGACCACTGCGGCCCTCACGCCCGCGGCGGCCGCGTCGGTGAGTACGGACGCGACGCCGGCGGCCGGCACCGCGATCACGACCAGGTCTGGGCTAGTCGGAGCTGATGTGATGCTCGGGTATGCCGGCACGCCCGCGACATGGTCGGCGTGCGGGTTGATCGCGTATAACGTGCCGGTGTATGCGCCGTCGACGATCGCGCGTAGCACGGCGTGGCCGATGCCGCCCGGCTCACGACCCGCGCCGATCACCGCGACGCATATTGGCTCGAACAGGGGCGTCAGCGAGTGCCGGGCCGCAGCGAGATCGCGCCGGTCGATCGCCTCTGAGCCGACCGTCGTCGTGTCGAGATGGACCTCGACGAGGCCGAGGTCACGAACCGCACGCACCGGTTGGCCGAGATTGGTGGCGACTCGCAGCATCGAACTGTTGCTCGGCAGGATCTCTCCGACGAGATCCGTGATGCCGCAATGACGCGCGCGCACCGCGAGGTGCTCGAGCAACAGTGTGCCGATGCCCCGGTCGTGTGCGGTGTCGTCGATGAATATCGAGAACTCGGCGGCGTTAGCCGCTGGTAGTGCCTCGTATGAGCCGACGCCGATGATTCGGTCGCGTTCGACGGCCACGAGCACGTCGTGATCGGCGGCCGGAGGGCGAACTAGGCGAGCGACCTCACGCGGGATGCCGCCGTGGCCGGTGGACAGGAACCGGCGGTACAGCATGTCGTCGCTGGCGCGCTCGTGAAGATCACGCAGGTCGGCGGCGTCATCGGCGCGCGCGGGACGGATCCGCACGATCGCCCCGTCCGCCATCAGCGCATCGACACCGCCGTCGCGGTCTGCGGCACCGCGCGCCGCGACCGTGGGTACGAAGGGCCCGCTCGACTCACTTGCTGCACGCGCAACGTCACCCGCCGACAAAGTCATGGGTCAAGCGTCACCCGCGTGGCCATCCGGCCGGAAGGGCCGAAGGTCCCCGGTCGACGGACGGCCGCAGGCGCCACCTCCGCGGCGGGTCGTGGCGTTCGAGCGATCGCCGAGTACGGGTGTCAGCGTGGATGCTCGGCGAGTAGTTTCGTGGCCAGCACGGCTGCCTGGGTACGCCGCTCAAGGCCGAGCTTGGCCAGCATGCTCGACACATAGTTCTTCACCGTCTTGTCGGCCAGGAACATCTTCTGCGCGATCTCGTGATTGGTCAGCCCCTGGGCGACGTACTCCAGGATCCGACGCTCTTGATCGGTCAACACCTTCAACTCATTGGGCTGCTGGCCACCGGTACGGATGCGCTCCAGCACCCGGGCGGTCACCGCAGGGTCCAGCAACGACTGACCGGCCGCCACCCGCTGCACCGCGTCAACCAGATCCGTGCCCCGGACCTGCTTGAGCACATACCCGGCCGCGCCCGCCATGATCGCCGCAAACAATGCCTCGTCGTCCTCGTACGACGTCAGAATCAAGCCTTTGATTGTCGCGTCTACCGCGCGCACGTCACGGCACACGTCGATTCCGTTGCCGTCTGGAAGCCGCGCGTCGAGCACCATCACATCCGGCCGCAGCGCCGGGATCCGGTGGGCGGCCTCGACCGCTGAACCAGACTCGCCGACGATATCGATGCCGCCAGCCGTCGTGAGGAGGTCGGCTATGCCGCGACGTACCACTTCATGGTCGTCAAGGAGGAAGACTCGGATCACTACCCGTTTGTACCGCGCACTGGCACCGATGCCTAGCACCCAACGCGGAATGACATGCGGCGGCATCCCCCCGGCGCGTCGATGGCTACCGCGCGAGCAGCGCTACCAGGTCGCTTCCGGTCAGGATGCCAACGGCGGCGCCGGTTGCATCGACGACGACAACCGCATCGGTTGCTCTACTGCGCATCAGGCGCGCAGCCTGCAACACTTTGGCGGTCGTGTCGACGATCGACGGTGTCCGGTCGAGAACCGCAGCGGCAGTCTGGGCGTGAAGATTCGCCGGGTTCGCCGCCCACGCCGCCGCGACTGTGCGGTCCGACAGCACGCCCAGGCATCGACCTGCGTCGTCCGCGACCGCCAGGTGACGCAGGCTGCGGCGAACCATGATCTGCAGCGCTTCGCCCAACGGCGTGGAACGGTCAATGCACACGACTGGGCTTGTCATGATCGAGGTAACTGGCTTGCCCGCGATGTTGGGTGGAACATCACGTGCATCGACAAAGATCGCCCTCATGATGTGCTCCTCCCCCGGTTGATCACGCTGCCAGATTCACACTGCACACGTCTCAGGGCTGGATGGCAGTGCCGGCCGGCCCGACATGTGCGGGTCATAGGACCCCGGGAGGGTCGGCCGGCCGCGGTACGCCAAACATGACCATGTCTCGGCCGCCGAAACGATCAGTCGACAACCTCGACGGTCTCGTCGGCTTGCAGCCGCGGCGTGCGCACGGGGATCGCGAGGTTCGGATCGGCGATGCCCAACCGAACCGCGATCAGCGGATAACCGAGGTTCGAGATGAGCCGGCGCAACACCTGGCGGCTCGACAACTCCTCGATCGCCGCGGACAGCGGCACGAGAGCCAGGTTATGTTCGGTCGCTGCCAGCCACACGTCAGAAAGCGCCTCACCGCCACGCAGCCAGTGACGCGGATCATCGGCAGACGCGTACAGGATGGCGTACACGGCCTGTCGATCGTGCCCGGTGGACACGTCCAGCGTGCCGACATGGCCGAAGTCGCGTGCCGGAACCGTCGTCTGCGGCGACCGCGCGGGGATCGCGGTGTCGGGCACGCCGGTGCCGGCTGGGCTACGACCACCGGTCCACGCGTCCAGTTCCGCTTGGGTGGCCACGTCGGCGACCTGGTCGCGTTGCGCTCGGGAGGTGGCGGCCGCGAGCTCGAGCACGGCGTCGCGATCGAGTGTGTGCCAGCCGATATCGCAAGCGTTCGCGGCGGTACGCATCGCTTCGATCGCGTCGGCGGGTACCGCTGCGTCGAGCAACGGCCGGCGGTCGGTGTGGCGGATTTGGACGGTCTGCATGTGCCGCATCGCGGTTGGTGTGACCGGGGTGGTGCCGGTGACCGTCAACGTGGCGAGTAGGTCCGCGAACAGCGACGATCCGTCGGCATTGGTTCGCCAGACTTCCGCGGTGAAGCCCTCGGCGGCCAGCGCGACGCACGCGTGGTGCAGCGCGGCACCGCAGCTCAACGTGAGCAGGCGACGGTCCGGATCGGCGGCACCGAGCCACCGCGCGTCGTCTGCGTGCAGCTCCGCTACCCCGGGTTGGATTCGCCAGTGCCAGGGCTGAGTGTTGTGTATCGACGGGGCGGCGCCCGCGACGGTCGTCGCCGCGATGAGCGCACGAGTCCAGTTGTCCTTGGTATCCATTCCGCCTCCCTCAGCCTCCCATCTCACACCCTCGACCACGATGATGGTGTGCCCTTCGCAGACATCGACGTGACGCCGGTGCGCGGTCGGCGTCTGCCGGCACATACCCGCCGTGCGGCCCGCCGATTCGGGACTTTCGCCCCGTGCGAGTGGGTCGTTTCGCACTGATGACGGCCCGCAGTGGCGCCGACGCTGGGTGGAGAACCAGAAGGAGGACGCCATGAAGGCATTGGTGTACGGCGGCCCCGGCGAGCGAGCCTGGACCGACGTCGCAGACCCGAAGATCACACATCCGCGGGATGCGATCATTCAGGTCGACGCGGTGACGATCTGCGGAACCGACCTACACATTCTCAAGGGCGATGTGCCAGAGACCACGGCGGGGACGATTCTCGGGCACGAAGCTGTCGGCACCGTCGTGGACATCGGCAGCGGCGTTGCGGGATTGGTGGAAGGCGACCGTGTGCTGGCGTCCTGCATCTCCGCATGCGGCATCTGCGGCTACTGCCGGCAGGGCCACTATGGACAGTGTCTTGGCGGCGGGGGATGGATCCTCGGCCACACCATCAACGGAGTTCAGGCACAGTATGCCCGCCTTCCGTTCGCGGACCTGTCCACCTTCCGCCTGCCCGGCAACATCCGCAACGAGGACGCGGTGATGCTTGCCGACATCCTGCCCACGTCGTACGAGGTCGGTGTCCTCAACGGTCAGATCCGTCCGGGTGACACCGTGGCCATCGTCGGCGCCGGCCCGATCGGGCTCGCCGCGGTACTGTGCGCGAAGTTGTACTCCCCCTCGCACATCGTCGTCATCGACCTGGCCGACGCCCGATTGGCCGCGGCCAAGGCGTACGGCGCCACCGCCGTCGCGAAGCCCTTCGAGGACCCGCTGGAAGTCGTTCGGGCCATCACTGACGGTCTCGGCGCCGATGTGGTGATCGAGGCAGTCGGTACGCCGGCCACGTTCGAGTTGTGCACCACCCTGGTGCGACCCGGCGGACGCGTGGCCAACATCGGTGTGCACGGCCGCCCGGCCACCCTGCACCTCGAGGATCTGTGGATTCGCAACGTCACCATCACCACCGGCCTCGTCGACGCGTACTCGACACCGACCCTGCTGCGAATGCTCGGCGCGGGCCAACTCGACGTATCCGAAATGATCACGCACCGGTTCGAACTGGGTGACTTCATGGCCGCCTACGACGTATTCGCCGAACCGGCGCACACTGGTGCGCTCAAGGTTCTCCTGACCCGTTCCTGACACACGCACCGCTCGATGACGGCTCGGCAATGCCGAGCCGTCACCATGCCGACTCAGTAGGGACCGTGTGGTCGCGGAGGCCGAGGACCCTGGCGGCCGGGATGGGCCGGATGGCCCTGACCACGACGCCGGGCCGGGCGCACGCTGATCTGGAACCGTCCCCGCGGCCGATGTGTATGTCGCGTCCGCGAACCCGACACCGACGTCCCTGAAAGGAACGGCAATGATCACGGCCCGCGCGAGCCGGTCGTGGTCGGCATCGCGGACTCGGACGACTCCAACCGCGCCGTCAGCCGCGGCGCCTGAAGCTACTCATTGACGATGGAGGCACCGCCATGTCACTCGGTTCTGACAGTGACTCCCACGGGTCGCGGCCAACAAAGCTGCTCTCGTGTCTCGAGGCCGCGGGGATGGCGCCGTCGATACACAACAGCCAGCCCTGGGGCTTCCGGGTCATCGGCGACCGCATCGAGGTGATGCTAAATCGCAATCGGCTGCTGTCGGTGATCGACCCGAGCGGTCGCGAGGCGTGGATGTCGGTCGGTGCCGCGCTGCTAAATCTCCGTGTCGCGATCCTGGCCGGAGGACGAGTGCCGCTGTCGACACTGTTGCCTGATCCAAGTCGGCCAGACCTTGCCGCTTCCGTACGACTCGGCCGCCAATTGCGGCCTGACGCGACAATCCGCGCGCTGTGCGCGGCGATTCCGGTCCGCCGCAGCAATCGGCGTCCGTTCCGCGACATCGAAGTCCGAGCCGAGGTCCTCAATCAGTTGGCGGGCGCGGCCCGTGTCGAGGGCGCGACCATGGTGACCATGGACGCGCTGGGCCGCCGGTCGGTCGTCGCAATAGCCGAGACGGCCAACAGCTGGCAGCGCGAATCCTCGGAATACATCGAGGAGTTGCGGATCTGGACCGCGGTGCCGCTCGACGCGCGCGCCGGCATTCCCGCTCAGTCGTTTGGTCCATTGGATGAATCTGGTGCGCTCCCGCTGCGTGACTTCGGTGCCGCCCACCCCGATCTCCCGCGCCGCCAACGACCATTCGAACACACGCCCACGCTGGCGATCCTCTACACGACCGGCGACCAACCGCGCGACTGGCTGCGTGCCGGGCAGGCCATGGAGCGCGTGCTACTCACGGCAACGGTCCGCGGCGTGGCCACGACACCGATCTCCGCACCGACCGAGGAACCCGAGCTGCGCGCGCTGCTCGGCGATGAGTTCGGCGACCACGTCGCCCAGGTAATCCTGCGTCTCGGATACGGCGACCCGGTGCCTTCGACGCCGCGCCGACCGGTCAGTGACTTCGTTGAAGTGATCGAGACAGCCGACGGCTAACAGGTGACGAGCTGTTCGGCGCGATCCTTCTGGACCACGCCGCTTTGCGTTTTGTGCCTCAGTGCTTGCGGCGGCCAACCAGCTTCGCGCATCACATCCGAGCGGTTCGCCGCATAGTCACGCACCAATGGGTCCCGGCCCGGTCGGGACTTACGCCCCTACGCCGGTCATCGAGGGCCAGCGACGCTGAATGTGGCCAGCGGGTGAGCGTCGACACTTGAGAGGTCAGCGTGACAACGACCTGGGACCACCAAGACACGTCGGTCGCCGCAATGCGTGTCTTTCGGCCCGACACCTTGCACGATGTGCCGCGTCCGGCAGCGGCGTACC
The DNA here is from genome assembly GCA_035713725.1 of Micromonosporaceae bacterium. Classification (GTDB taxonomy): domain Bacteria; phylum Actinomycetota; class Actinomycetes; order Mycobacteriales; family Micromonosporaceae; genus DASQPR01. The sequence continues at coordinate 14,706 of DASTMZ010000015.1, read as the reverse complement.
TGACGCACGCCATCATGCCCGGTGCACAGCTACCCCACGGCGTCGCGCTGACCATGCACGGCCACATCAAGCTTGGCGTGTGGCTCCCGTTCACCGCAAACGAGACCATCGAAGACGGCTGTCACTTCCGCTGGTCCGCACGGGTCGCCGGCGGCGTCTTCACCGGCAGCGATGAACTGCGCGGCCGACTGGCGGCCAGCCGGTTTCAGCTCTTCGGTCACATACCTGTTGTCACGCAGTCCGGGCCGGACGTTGGCCAGAGTGCGCTCGGTCGATTCCTCACAGAGCAGGCGATCTGGATGCCGGGCAGCTTGTTGCCTGACGGCGGCACGCACTGGCACGTCGACCAGGACTGCCGGCCCGTTGCGATGATCCCACATGCGGGTGGATACGGCCGGGTCACGCTTTCCGTTGACGTCGACGGACGGCTGCGCGACGTCAGCATCAGTCGCTGGGGCCGCGACGGCGCCCGCCGCGGCTGGCTCCCGTTCGGCATGGTCGCCGACCAGGAGCAAACCTTCGGCTCCTTCACAGTGCCCAGCGCCGGCCGGGTTGGTTGGTGGTACGGCACGAACCGATGGCCAGCTGGTGAGTTCTTCCGCTTCAGCATCGATAACTACGACGTTTTCTAATCATGCCGGATGGTGCACCATGCAAACACTGCACACCACGGTCGCCGACGAGGAGCGTGTGCTACACCGGCGGCGGCGCTCGAGTCTCAATCATGCCCTGCTCGCCCTGCTGCGCTCGCCACTGCACGGCCTGCTCGACAGCGACGTGTGCGAGCTTTCCTACCGCGCGCCCCGATCGGGGCGACGTGTCGCCCTACCGGTCATGTACGCGATCGACGGCAGCGACGTGGTCGTCCTGGTTGGCGATGCGCCGGCGAAAAGCTGGTGGCGTGCATTCCGTCGGGCACAAAACGTGCAGATCCGTCGCGGTGGTGCGGTCCGCACCGGCATGGGACGAGTCATTCGCCCCGACGACGAGCAATACGAATCCGCCGCGACTGCATACGAACACCGGCATGGCATTCGCCCGGCCGGCAACGACCAGATTGTTGTCATCGAGAACTTGATGTCGCTGGAGGGTAGCAATGCGGATCGTTAACGGCAGCCCGCTGAACCCGGCCGAACTCGCCCGGCTCGATGCGCATTGGCGGGCCGCGAACTATCTGTCAGTCGGGCAGATCTACCTGATGAGCAATCCGCTGTTGAGGCGCGACCTCAGCCCCGAGGACGTCAAGCCGCGCCTGCTCGGCCACTGGGGCACCACGCCCGGCCTTAACCTCGTCTACACCCATCTCAATCGCATCGTCGCCGCTCGCCGGCGCGAGGTCATCTATGTGACTGGGCCGGGCCACGGCGGTCCAGGGCTGGTCGCCAACGCGTGGCTGGATGGAACCTACAGCGACATCTACCCGCGCATTTCCCGCGACGAACTAGGCATGGCGCGGCTGTTCAACCAGTTCTCGTTTCCCGGTGGTGTGCCGTCGCACGTGTCACCGGAGACGCCCGGATCGATTCACGAGGGTGGCGAGCTTGGCTACTCGCTCGCGCATGCGTTCGGCGCGGTCCTCGACAATCCCGATCTAGTCGCCGCCTGTGTGATCGGTGACGGCGAGGCAGAGACCGGTCCGCTCGCAACCTCGTGGCACATCAACAAGTTGCTCGATCCCGTCGGAGACGGTGCGGTGCTGCCGATCCTGCACCTGAACGGCTACAAGATCGCGAATCCGACGATCCTCGCGCGCATCGGCGACGACGAACTTACCGCGTTGCTGACTGGGTACGGATACCAGCCGTACCTGGTCGACGGCGATGTGCCGGCGACCGTTCATCAGAGGCTCGCAGCCACCATGGACGCGGCCTTCGACCAGATAGAAACGATCCAGCGGCGAGCCCGGGAACACCACGACGCGACGCGACCACGCTGGCCGATGATCGTGCTGCGCACGCCGAAGGGCTGGACCGGTCCGAAGGTGGTCGACGGCAAACCGGTCGAGGGCACGTGGCGGGCGCATCAGGTTCCGCTGTCCGCGGCACGTGACGACGCCGACCACCTTGCGCAACTGGCCGCCTGGCTCCGTTCGTACCACCCTGAGGTGCTCTTCGACGACCACGGCGAACCGCGCGTGGACGTCGTGGGGTGGCTGCCCACGGGTGATCTCCGCATCAGCGCCAACCCGCACGCGAACGGCGGCCGCCACCCCCGCGAACTCGAACTGCCGGACTTTCGCGCCTACGGAGTCAAGGCCGGCGAAACCGTCGAGGCGACCCGCCTGCTTGGATCCTGGCTACGTGACGTGATGGCGGCGAACATGGCCTACCGGAACTTCCGGATCGTCGGGCCGGACGAGACCGCGTCTAACCGTCTCGACGCCGTCTACGCGGTGACCGGCAAGGCATGGCACGCCGAGGTCGCGCGGGTGGATGAGAACCTCGACCCGCACGGCCGCGTCATGGAGGTGCTCTCCGAGCACATCTGTCAGGGGTTGTTGGAGGGGTATCTACTGACCGGCCGGCACGGGCTGTTCAACTGCTACGAGGCGTTCGTGCACATCGTCGACTCGATGTTCAACCAGCACGCCAAGTGGCTGAAGGTCACGCGGCACCTGCACTGGCGCCACTCGATTCCCTCGCTGAACTATCTGCTGACCTCGCACGTGTGGCGGCAGGACCACAACGGCTTCTCGCACCAGGACCCGGGCTTCATCGACCACGTGATGAACAAGAAGGCCGAGGTGGTGCGCGTCTACCTGCCGCCGGACGCGAACACACTGCTGTCGGTTGCCGACCACTGCCTGCGCAGCCGCGACTACGTCAACGTCATCGTCGCCGGCAAGCAGCCGGCCCCGACCTGGCTCGACATCGACGACGCGGCACGACACTGCGCACGCGGGCTGGGCATCTGGGAGTGGGCGTCCAACGACCACGGCGACCCCGACGTGGTGCTCGCCGCGGCAGGCGACGTGCCGACGATGGAGATCCTCGCGGCCACCGACATTCTCCGCCACGAGCTGCCCGACCTGCGGGTACGAGTGGTCAACGTGGTGGACCCGATGCGGCTGGAATCGGCCAGTGAACACCCGCACGGCATGCTCGACGGCGAATACGATGCGATCTTCACCACCGACCGGCCGGTCATCTTCGCCTACCACGGGTATCCGTGGCTCATTCACCGTCTGACCTACCGGCGCAACGGACACGCGAACCTACACGTGCGCGGCTACAAGGAAGAGGGCACCACCACGACGCCGTTCGACATGCTGGTGCGCAATGACATGGACCGGTTCCACCTCGTCATCGACGTCATCGACCGGGTACCCGGACTCGCACGCAAGGCGGCCACGCTCCGGCAGCAGATGATCGACCAGCTCGCCGGTCACAACGAATATGTGCGCCGCACCGGTGAAGACCTTCCAGAGGTGCGCGACTGGACCTGGCCCGAATCTTGACAGCCGCGGACGACCTGGTGGCTCCGATGGGCCGATCGGCCCTTACCAGGTCTCCGGATACGCGAGAACGTAAACAAAGAAGAGCAACAGCGGGCTACTGCACTCCGAGGGGGTCACCATGGCCCTACGTACGCCATCGGTAGTCGGTACGGATCGGGAGTCGTTGGTTGTCTTGCGCCCCCGAGACATTGCCGGGCGAGATTGGCGTCCGGTGCTGGGTTGTCCGGGCGTCGACTACACCGAACTATGGCGCCGCGGGGAGTTCGTACACAGCCTCGTGCGTTATCAACCGGAGTCTCGAACACCAGGCCGCCCGCATGCGGCCGCGTTCCACCACCTGTGGGTGATCTCTGGCTCCGCGGCCGTCGCCGGGCGACCAGTCACGGCCGGCTCGTACGTCTTAGTCCCACCCGGGATCGCGCACACGGTCAGCGACGTCGGCGTGGACGGCTGCCTGATGTTCCAGGTACACCGCCCCATCGACGGATACGACGCCCGAGGAAAGCACGCGGCTTGAGATCTGGTGACCACGGGCACCGACCCGGTTCGACCGGATCAGTGCCATCACGCGACCGCCGCCTCGCGGCTATCGCGCGGGGAACTTCGCCAGGATATTGCACAACTCGGCGACGAACCGCATCGAGTCGTCGTAGTCGCGTCGCCAGACGTTGGGGCGGGGGCTACGTAACCATCGCACTCGGTCTGTCGGCGACCACCGTGATCCGGGTGGGCGAGATGTCGGGTCGCCTCTACCTCGACGTCAGCTACTAGACGACCGCGATTTGGTCCCAGCGGCCGTGCCGGTGGATTCCGCCGGCACGGCCGGTCGTCGAGGGGCGAGCTGCCGTCGCGCAGCGTGCGAGTCAGGTCGATAGTCCCGTGGTTCGTGGACTTTGGACTCCGGTGAACGCCGGCGGACGGCGGGACCGTGGTGGCAGAAGAACAATGTGTCGTGGTCCGAAGGAGGACATCATGACTACCGAACCGAGGATCGATCCAGCGCTCGATCGAGTCAGCGCACCGGGTTCGATGCTCACCAGCACGGCCGCGAAAGCGCTGGCGGTGCTGCGAATCTCCACCAGCTTCGTGTTCCTGTGGGCTTTTCTGGACAAGACATTCGGCTTGGGATACTCCACGCCGTGGGCGAAGGCCTGGATCAACGGCGGCTCACCGACCAAGGGCTTCCTGAAGTCAGTAGATGTCGGCCCGTTCCAGTCGATGTACCACACGATCGCCGGCACATGGTGGGCGAACTGGCTGTTCATGCTCGGTCTGCTCGGCATCGGGCTCGCTCTGCTCGGCGGCATTGCGCTGCGCATCGCGGCCAGCGCCGGCGTACTGATGATGGCGCTGATGTGGTTCGCCGAAGACCCGTTGGCTCGGCACACCGCGTCCGGCGCGCTGAGCGGCTCGGTCAACCCGGTAACCGACTACCACTTCATCTACGCCGCGGTCCTGGTGGTGCTCGCGCTCACGTACGCGGGCCACACCTGGGGCCTGGGCCGCTGGTGGGCGAGACTGCCGTTCGTGCGGCGCCACCACAGCCTGATCTAACCGAACACACAACGCCGCGGGCATCCAGGTGCCCGCGGCTCGGACGTCGAGAAGGTGACGACATGACACGCGCGATCAACCAGTGGCGAGTGGACGTCATGATCGGCGAGAACGACGGAAGCACCTACGCCGAGGCCCGCCTGATCACCGACGTCGAGCACCGCCTGGTCGGAGTGGGCCGCGCACACGTCGGACAGCACGACTACGACATCCCGGAGATCGGCGACGAGGTCGCGGTTGCCCGTGCGCTCGTCGACCTCGGGCATCAACTGCTCAACACAGCAGCCGATGACATCGAGGAAGCTACCGGCAGTCCGACACACCTGAATGTTTGACGCCGATCGCAGCGCGCGGCGCACCGCAATCCGATGGGATACCCGGCGCGCCGCGGCGTGTGCAGATGGCGCACCGCGCGGCACGGCAGCGCCGTCAGCTATTCGCAGGCGCCGATTCCTGGAGCGCGAAGACGGCATCGCGGAGAGCCTTCATGACTTGGTCGGTATCGGCGATCCTGGCGTTCAGACCGTCCCGCAACGCCTGGTCGTGAGTGCGAGCAGCGAGCGCCGCCAGGTCCATGCTCAGGCGGGAGATGCGAACCAAAACGTCGCGACGCAACTGTTCGGCGATGTGTAACCGGTCATCGGCGACGCGCAGCTCCTCGCTTTCACGCCGACTCCTGGCCAGCTGCAGAACCAACGCAGCGTGCGCGGCGTACGCGGCGAGCATCTCCAAGTCCACGGCCTCGAACTGCGGATCGCCGACGGCGCGGCACAGGAACAACACCCCGTCCGCGGACAGCTCGGTGAGCATGGGGATGGCCACCGTTGCGCCCACACCCGGCGAGGCCCGCTCGGCGGTACGGGGATCCGTGCTCAGATCAGACACGACGACGGTACGGCGATCGACCATCGCCTGTCCGTAGATCGTTCCGTCGACCGCCGATACCGCATCGATCTGGTCGGCGAAGGCACCCTCGGCGGTGGCGATGCGCACGTGCCCCGCCACCTCGGCAGGGACACCGACCGCGGCGCCGGTACAGCCCGCCACTTGCGAGGCGCGTTGCATGATCGTCACCAGGGCCTGGTCGGCGTCGTCGGTGGTCAGCACCGCAGTCGATAGGTCGGCCATCGCGGCGTGCCACCGCTGCCGTCGGCCGGACTGGGCGAACAGGGCTGCGTTGCTGATCGCCGCGCCGGCGGTCGCCGCCAACGCGATCACGAGTTCCTCGTCATCCCGGCTGAACTCGGCGTTGCCTTGCTTGTCGGCGAGATACAAGTTCCCGTAGAGACGCCCACCGACTTGGATCGGTACGCCCAGAAACGACCGCATCTCAGGATGGTTGTTTGGGAACCCCACCGATGCCATGTGCGAGCCGATGTCGGGCACCCGCAACGGCTCCGGATAATCGATGAGGCGGCCGAGAAGCCCTTTGCCCTCCGGGAGATGACCGATTGCGGCGGCCACCTCGTCGTCGATGCCCAGATACAGGAATCGCACCAGACGCCCCTGCTCGACGAGGCCGATGGCCGCGTATCGCGCGTTGACCAACGTTCTGGCGGCCTCCAAGATGTGCTGCAGAACCTCGTCCAAATCAACTGCGGCGGCCACCGTGCGGCTGGCCCGCAACAGCCCGCGCAGCCGACCCTGGGTCTGCTGGACATCCCGGGCCCGCGCGATCAGCTGCTCAAGCAGCTCGTCGAGCTCCATCCGGGCGACGTACGGGAATCCGCCGGGCGCAAGTACCTGCGGCTCATCCTCCGGGTCCGTCGACGCCCCTCGGCCGGGTTGCAGACGATCAGATGTCATGACTCCCCCCGACCGCTCTCACAGTCGCTCGTCACATTTTGCGACCGGGCGGCGAGCTTCGTCCAGAAGGCGGTCTCGACACGGCTGAGGCCCGCCCACCCACGAGGCCTGATCATGCCTGGGATCGGACCCGTGCGGGCGTCTCATCTTCCGTTGATCCGTCAGGATCTGTCCGCGCTTGTCCCGACGCTTGGCGTCGGCGGTGGGTCGGATTGGCCGCTGGACGCTTGCCCGACACCGTGCTGCCGCCGGACCCTCTCGAAGGGCCGTTCGGCCCTGCTCCTCCCGCTGATAGCGGGAGGAGCGTGAGGCTATGGGAACATCAGTGCTGCCCACCGCTCACGCATCGCACCGCGGCGAACGAGGACGGTACGCGCGTGTACTTCTCGGTCTTGAGATCGCACTCTGCGTCGGTGCGGCTGGCGGTGCCGATTACCTGATCAGTGAACCGCACACAGCGATGCCGGCGGAGTATCTGTCCCGCACGCCGTTCTCATCCTGGACCATTCCGGGCGTACTGCTCGCGGTGTGTGTCGCGGTACCGGCCGGCGTCGTAGCGTTCGGCGCCGCGACGCGACGCACGTTTGTGCATGTCGGGCACCCACTCGTCGGTCTCACACTGATCGGCTGGATCGTCGTGCAGGTCGCAGTCTTGGGGCCGATCTCGGTGTTGCAACCCGCGATGTTCGCGTGCGGCCTGGCGATTGGGTTGCTTGGCGTGGACAACTACCGCGGCGCCCGCGCCGCTGCGACATCAATGCAGGAGACCGACAGCCGTCGATCAGGCCGATAACTAGATCCGGAGGACAGCGATGAAAGTCTTGGTAACCGCGGCATCCCGTCACGGGTCGACCGCCGAGATCGCCGCCCGGATCGGAAGCACGCTCGCGACCCGCGCCGGTTTTGACGTCACCGTACGGGCCGCATCGGACGTTGAAGACATCACTGGCTACGACGCGTACGTGCTCGGCAGTGCAATCTATATGGGCCACTGGTTGGAGGCGGCACGCGACCTCGTGCAACGCTACAACGAGTGGCGCGATCGTCCGGTGTGGCTGTTCTCCAGCGGCCCGATCGGCGACCCGCCGAAGCCTGACGAACAGCCGGTCGACATCGGTGCGGTAGTTGTCGCCACACATGCCCGCGAGCATCGGCTGTTCTCCGGCGCACTGCGCCGTGACCGGCTCGGGTTCCCGGAACGCGCGATGGCGGCGGCGTTACGCGCTCCGTACGGCGACTTCCGCGATTGGGACGCCATCGACGCGTGGGCGAACGAAATCGCGAACACGCTCGCCGACGCGCCCGCCGGCGGATCGACGACCACGACGAAGGGAATGCCGGCGTGACCAGCGACCACCACAACGAGATGCTGTACCGCTTGAAGCGGTCGATGTATCCGAACAATCGGCCGAACCGCGCGGCCAGGGTGCTCAACCGCATCTCGGCCGCTCAGTTCGGAGTCGGCTTCCTCGCACCTCGCCGCGCCGTGACGTTGCAGGTCGCCGGAAGGCACAGTGGCCGAACCATTTCCCTCCCGCTGGTCCTGGTCAACCACCAGGGCGAGCGATACCTGGTGTCCATGCTGGGCGAGGACGTGAATTGGGTCCGCAACGTGCGCGCCGCCGGTGGACGGGCGGTCCTCCGGCACGGACGATCCGAGCCGGTCCGGCTCGTCGAGGTCGACCCAGCGCTCCGCGCGCCGATCCTGCGCCGCTACCTCGAACTCGCGCCGGGTGCTCGTCCACATATGCCAGTCGACCGGAATTCGTCGGACGAGGCGTTCGCGGCGGTCGCCGACCGGTACCCGGTCTTCCGCGTCACCTCCGACCGACAACCGACACAGCACTGACCAGCCAGGTCGCGGGTCCCTTGTTCACAGGACCTTCAGCACTGCCCGGCGGCCGCTGCGACGGCGAACCTGAGATGTGTACCAGCATTCAAGGGGGTCCGTCATGTCTTATCGGATAGGGATCAATGGTTTCGGCCGTGTCGGTCGCGCGTTTGCGCGTTGCGTCTGGGAGCGGGAGCTGTTGTGCACCTCGCTCGACATCGTCGCCGTCAATGACGTGTGGGACGCGGCGACGCTTGCCCATCTGCTCGCGTTCGACTCGACATACGGTCGTCCGGGCGTTCGCATCCACGTCGATCACGATGACATCGTCGTCAACGATCACCGCATCACCGTTCTGGGCAAGCGGGACGCCGCCGAACTCGACTGGGGCGCACTCGGCGTCGATCTCGTCATTGAATCCACCGGCAGGCTCCGCACGCGAGAGGCCGCCGCCGCGCACTTGAAGGCCGGCGCGAAGCGGGTGCTGATCTCGGCGCCGGCGAAGGGCCCGATCGACGCGACACTCGTGCCCGGCGTCAACGCGGATGGCTACGACCCGATCCGCCACGAGATCGTCTCGGCGGCGTCGTGCACCACGAACTGCGTCGCCCCGATGGCGAAGGTGCTGCAGGACGCGTTCGGCATCGAGTACGGCTTCCTTACCACGGTGCATGCGTACACGAACGACCAGCAGCTCATCGACTCGCCGCACAAGGATCTACGACGGGCGCGGTCGGCCGCGGTGAACATGATCCCGACGAGCACCGGCGCCGCCAAGGCCGTCGGCCTGGTCCTGCCGGAGCTCGAGGGCCGTCTGGACGGCGTCGCGGTGCGTGTGCCGGTCGAGGACGGATCCCTGTCCGACCTCACCTGCCTGCTCTCTGCGCCGGTCACCGCCGCACAGATCAACGCCGCGTTCGAGACGGCCGCGAATTCCGGTCCGCTGGCGGGCATTCTGCGCTACACGGAGGCACCCATCGTCTCTCGTGACGTCGTGGGGGATCCCTCGTCGTGCGTGTTCGATGCGTCGCTGACTCAGGCGGCCGGCCGGATGGTGAAGGTGTTCGGTTGGTACGACAACGAGTGGGCCTACACGAACCGGTTGGTCGACCTCACGGTCGCGATGGCTGAACGGTCGTAGTCATGTTTTCGGTGCGGCTTCACGGCCGCGGCGGGCAAGGCATCGTCACCACCGCCGAACTGCTTGCCGTGGCCGTGTTTGACGAGGACGCATACGCACAGGCGTTTCCGACCTTCGGGTCAGAGCGCACCGGCGCGCCGGTCGCCGCCTACTGCCGCATCGACGAACGACCGATCCGCTCGCACGAGCCGATCACCTCGCCGGACGCCTTGATCGTCGCGGACCCGAGCCTCTTCGCACAGGTTGACGTGCTCGCCGGCCTGCGCTCCGACGGGTACCTCGTGATCAATGCGTCCGACGCGGCGGCACTGTCCGGCGCGCCGGCGGCACTGTCCGGCGCGCCGACGCAGGTCTGCCTAGTGCCGGCGACGGAGATCGCGCGCCGCCACATCGGTCGACCGGTGCCCGGCGCGCCGCTGCTTGGCGCGTTCGCGGCCGTCACCGGTCGCGTCGGGTTGGCCGCGCTCGTCCGGGCGATCGAAGAACGATTTCCGTCGAAGGTCGCCGAGGCGAACGCCGCCGCGGCGCGCGAGGCGTACCAGATGATCCGCGCCACGTGGACGGAGCCGACCCATGCTTAGCCAGATCGAGGGATCCCGCGCGGTCGCCGAGGCGGTTGCTGCCTGCCGACCGCAGGTCGTCCCCGCCTATCCGATCTCCCCGCAGACTCACATCGTGGAGGCGTTGGCCGAGATGGTTGCGTCGGGCCGCCTTGCACCGTGCCGGTTCGTCACGGTGGAGTCCGAATTCGGCGCGATGAGCTTGGCCATCGGTGCCTCGGCCACCGGTTCGCGTGCATACACGGCGACTTCGAGCCAAGGTTTGCTGTTCATGGTCGAGGCACTCTACAACGCATCCGGGCTCGGCCTGCCGATCGTCATGACGGTGGCCAACCGCGCCATCGGCGCGCCGATCAACATCTGGAACGACCACTCGGACTCAATGTCGCAACGCGACAGCGGATGGATCCAGCTGTACGCCTACGACAACCAGCACGCCGCGGATCTGCACATACTCGCGTTCCGCCTCGCTGAAGAATTGTCACTGCCGGTGATGGTCTGCATGGACGGTTTCGTGCTCACGCACGCCGTCGAGCGAGTCGACGTGCCAGAGCCGTCTCAAGTGGACAGTTACCTGCCGGCGTATACGCCACGGCAGGTCCTCTCGCCGGCGCGGCCGTACTCGATCGGCGCGATGGTCGGGCCGGAGGCGTTCACCGAAGTTAAGTTCCTTGCACAGCATCGCATGCAGTCGGCTCTGAAGGAGATCCCGCCGCTGTCTGCCGAACTCGGCGCAATTCTCGGCAGAAACGTGCCGGGGCTGGTCCAGCCGTACCGGCTGAACGGTGCACGGACCGTCGTTGTCACGCTCGGCTCAACGTTCGGCACACTCGCTGACACAGTCGACGAATTGTGGGCCGACGGGCACGCCGTTGGCGCTGTCGGGCTCGTCGCGTACCGCCCATTTCCGGTCGACGCGCTGCGGGCAGCGCTCGCTGAGGCCGAGCACGTGGTCGTCCTGGAACGCGCGTTCTCCCTCGGCGCGGGCGGCATCGTCGCCGCGGACCTCGCACCCGCGGCCGCGGCGAACGCACGCGTCTACACTGCGATCGCCGGCCTCGGTGGCCGGCCGGTCACCGGTGCCGCACTGCGAGGCATGATTCTCGCCGCGGCCGCGGACCGGCTTGCGCCGATGACCTTCCTCGACCTCGACACCGACCTGGTTGCCCGGGACCTCGCGCATGTCGAAGCGGTGCGGCACAGCGGCCCAACGGCCGAAAACGTCCTCCGTCACGTGCGCGACCGCAGCACATCAGGGAGCCCGCGATGACCGTCGAACGTACCCGCTTCTACCAAGTTGGCAGCTGGGCGGCCGGCAACCGGCTGCTGGACCCGGAGTCCGCCTCTGTGCAGGCTGATCCACACCGCGCCAACGCGCTCACCTGCGGCCACCGCGCCTGCCAGGGTTGCGGCGAGGCGCTCGCCGCGCGCTGGGTCCTCGACACGGCGATGCGGGCGACGGGCGGACAGATGGTGGTCGTCAACGCCACCGGATGTCTCGAGGTCTTCTCCACGCCGTACCCCGAATCGTCTTGGCAGGTGCCGTGGCTGCACTCGCTGTTTGGCAACGCACCAGCAGTCGCTGCCGGCGTCGCAGCGGCGTTGTCCGCGCAAGGTCGAACTGACGTCCGAGTGATTGCGCAGGCCGGTGACGGCGGCACGGTCGACATCGGCATGGGTTGCCTGTCCGGCATGTTCGAACGCGGCGACGACGTGTTGTTCGTGTGCTACGACAACGAGGCTTACATGAACACCGGCGTGCAACGGTCCGCCGCGACCCCGCCATGGGCACGCACTACCACGACACCGGTCGCGGGCGAAGCCCTCGGCAACCGCTACGGGCAAGGAAAGGACCTGCCGCGCATCGCAATGGCGCATCGCATTCCATACGTTGCCACCGCGACCGTTGCCGACCTGCGTGACCTGGAAGCCAAGGTGACCGCCGCGATGAGCATTCACGGCGCGCGGTACCTCCACGTGCTCGTACCGTGTCCGCTCGGCTGGGCGACCACCGCCAGCGACACCATTCATGTCGCCCGCCTAGCCACACAGAGCGGCCTGTTCCCGGTCTTCGAAGCCCGCGACGGCGCGGTCACCGACGTCACCAAGATCCGGCACCGCGCCGCGACCGCCGACTACCTGCGCGCACAAGGCCGCTACGCCCACCTGTTCACGCCGGAGCCGCGCACCGAGGTGCTGGACGCGATCGAAGCGGTCGCACAACGCAACATCTCCGAGTACGGACTCGTCGACGATGTGGAGGAGGCGGCGCCATGACCACCGACCTGCCATTCGCGATCACTCTCGACGTCGGTACAAGTCTGGCGAACAAGACCGGAACATGGCGTACGCAGCTTCCGGTGTACGTCTCGCGCCGGCCACCGTGCGCCACCGCCTGCCCGGCCGGTGAAGACCCGCAGAAATGGCTCTACCAAGCCGAAGACGGCGACTACGAGACCGCATGGCGCACCATTATGGCGGTCAACCCATTCCCGGCAGTGATCGGCCGAGTGTGCTTCCACCCATGCCAGACATCATGCAACCGGGCACAGTTGGACGAGGCCGTGGGCATCAACTCGGTCGAACGGTTCATCGGCGACGAGGCGCTGCGACGTGGATGGACGATGCCGGTCGCGGTATCCACCGGACGGCGGGTGCTCGTTATCGGCGCGGGGCCGGCCGGGATGACCGCCGCGTATCAACTCGCGCGGCTTGGCCACACCGTAGTCGTCAAAGAGTCGGCACCACACGCAGGCGGCATGCTCACCTACGGCATACCGCGCTACCGGCTGCCCCGCGACATCGTCGACGCGGAGATCGCGCGCATCGCGGCAATGGGAGTCACCATCGAACTCGACTCACCCGTCGAGGATCTCGCCGCCGAGTTGCGCGAGGGCGGTTGGGATGCGGCATTTCTCGCCGTCGGCGCACAGCTAGGCAAGCGCACCGATATCCCGGCCGGCGACTCGGTCAGGATTCTCGACGCGATCGCAATGCTGCACTCCGTTGCCGACGATCTGCCACCACTGCTCGGCCGTCGCGTCGTTGTCTACGGTGGCGGCGATACCGCGATGGATGCCGCTCGGACCGCGCGCCGAATCGGTGCCACCGACGCCACCATCGTGTACCGGCGCACCCGCGACCGTATGCCGGCGCACCCCGTCGAGCTTGACGAGGCCGAGGCCGAGGGCGTGACCGTACGGTGGCTGTCGACCATCAGCCAGGTCGACGCCGACCGCATTGTAATGGAACGGATGCGCCTCGACGATGCGGGCAAACCGCAGCCGACGGGCGAATACGAGACCTTGACCGCCGACGCCGTCGTCCTTGCCATTGGCCAGGACACCGACCTGACGCTTCTCGACGCGGTTTCCGACGTGAACAAGACCGATGGGATGGTCGGCGTCGACCAAGACTTCGCCACCGGCCACCGCGGGCTGTGGGCGGGCGGCGACATCGTCGCTGACCAGCACACCGTCACAGCGGCCATCGGCCACGGCACCCGTGCCGCCACCGCGATCCACGCATACCTCGGCGGGTCAACCGGGCGCCCATCCGTTGACGATCGTGCGCCAGCCGATTTCGGCTCGTTGTCCACGTGGTACTACAGCGATGCTCCGGCGAGTGTCCGCCCACAGCTCGAGGCCGCGCGGCGGGTAGAAACCTTCGACGAGGTGGTTGCGGGACTCACTACCGAGACTGCGCTGTACGAGGCCCGTCGGTGCATGTCGTGCGGTAACTGTTTCGAGTGCGACAGCTGTTACTCGGTCTGCCCTGACAATGCCGTCATTAAGCTCGGCCCCGGCCTTAAGTACGCCATCGATCCGGACTACTGCAAGGGATGCGGGTTGTGTGCCGCTGAGTGCCCAGCGGGCGCGATCGAAATGCGTCCGGAAAATTCGTGACCCGCGATGAACCGGACCGCTCGCGCCGGTTGCCGTCGGTCACCAATGTCCGGGCGTGTGCCGGTTGCCGTCGGTCACCAATGTCCGGGCGTGTGCACGGTTGCCGGCACACCGTACCGCGTCGACTCGCCACGGTGGCCAGGCGTGGTCGCCGTCCGGCCGGATGGGTAGAAGACGAGCGCACCGATCAGACCCATGACGTACACGGCGCTGCCGGTTTGCGTGGTGCCCGTGCGGTCCATGCCGACCTCCATAGCCATCGATGACCGATCTGCCTGACCGGTCGCCCGGGTGCGAGTTGACACTCAGCGTGTGACAGGCGGGAGCGGGAAGTCTGGATGTGCTCGGTTCTCCCGCGCGGCCAGCACGTGCATGGCACGCCGGTACCGGTCCGGGCTGACCGAACCAGCCAGCAGCGCCGCCACGAGCTTTCCCTCGGCCGACGGCGCCTG